>NZ_JAUOPP010000001.1:0-398850 GCF_030547765.1 Colwellia sp. 6_MG-2023
TTAAGCCTGCCGCCAGCGTTCAATCTGAGCCATGATCAAACTCTTCAATTAAAAATCGTTTGTGTAACCTCACCATTATTACCTAAGTAAAAGTGATGTGTTACTGCTCAATGAATTCTGTCGTGATACCAGCAAAGCTGATATCGCATTACATAGTCGCTACCTATCTCGCTAGAAATAAGTAACTATATTTATTTGCATGAACATCATTCATTAAGCGTTTTTTTTGTTCCGCTTCCCTAAGAAAGAAGAACTATGTAAAAACAAGTTAATGTGAGTATTCACACAAATTGCATGATAACTAATTGTTAAAGAAGATATCGAGTAACTAGGTTAGTCGATATAGATGAGAGTCGCATTCGCTCTTCACCTAACAAATTAAGCTGAACTATTTTCTAGCTTAACCCGTGTTGCTCGTTGCTGTTGCCCCGAAGCAGGATGCGTATCATACGCTTCCGAGTTTTAATGTCAACATTTTATTTTGATATTTTTAAAAGTTTTTGCAAACTCTTAAACACTTCATTACTTAAATCAAAAGTAAACGTTAAGTTAACTATTTAGCATTAAATGAAAGTAGATAACTTATTAAAACAGCCCATTGATGATTCGTTTTGCCTGAACCCCTTGGAACTGGAGCGCATTGTAGAGATTTTATTTCTACCGTCAACTATTATTTATCAAAAAGTTCAATTATTTGTTTAAGTGCTCAACAATGATACAAAGCTTATTGATATTGCCGTTTAAACAAACAATACCTCTGCTCTTCATCAAATAATAAAACCTATACAAGAGCAGCTATTTATCTTCTTCAACCATTTTTTACTTCATTTATTAAGTTACCAATAGTTTTATGCTATTTTGCCTATAGCTTTTACTAAATTTTATTTAAGGTATTTTATGTCTACTGCTAATTTAAGAACATACAATGGGATATCCCCTACTCTAGGCCATACTAATTATATTGACTCTAGCTCAGTACTTGTTGGCGATATAACCTTAGGCGCTGATGTAAGTATTTGGCCATTAGTGGCTGCGCGTGGCGATGTAAACCGAATTACTATAGGCGCCAGAACTAATGTTCAAGATGGTAGCGTTCTGCATGTAACTCGTAAAAGCGAACATAACCCAAATGGAAATCCGCTCATAATTGGTGAAGATGTAACTATTGGCCATAAATGTATGTTGCATGGTTGTACTTTAGGCAATCGTATTTTAGTAGGTATGGGAGCTATCATTATGGATGGTGCTGTTGTGCAAGATGATGTATTTATTGGTGCCGGTAGTTTAGTGCCTCCGAATAAAACCTTAGTTAGTGGTTACCTATATATGGGGAACCCGATAAAGCAGGCAAGAAAATTAAAAGAAAGTGAAGCTGATTTTCTAAAAAAATCAGCTGAAAATTACGTCGAGTTGAAAAATGACTACTTAAATCAAAATAATTAGAGTTTGCTCAATGATTTGATGACTCACTATACTTATAAACAGCGTTTAATGAGTCATCATATTTTAATATGAATATCACTTCCCTCTAGTTCATTTTTCTCTAACCAGAGCTCAGCAACTTCTTCTAAGTCGTACTTTGTACAATCATCAATAGCTTTTAATTTTTCAAGTTCTGCAGAATGAAAATATATTGTCACTTTTTGCCCTGATGCCTGACCCGTAAAACACCATGCACACTCTTCTACACTAAAAGAGAAGTCATCATTAAATAATATTGCTTGGTTCAAAATTTACTCCTATGAAAAAGATGATTTTAATTTCACAATAACAGAATCAACATTTGGCTTTATCCCTCTCCAAATGTAAAAACTTTCCGCAGCTTGGCCTACAAGCATTCCTAATCCATCAATAACTTGCTTAGCCTTTAATTCTGTTGCTTTTTGCAAAAAAGGGGTAAGTTCCTTGCCATAAGTCATATCGTAGCAAACACTATTTTCAGTAATAAGTTTTTCAGCTATCGGCAACCCTGCCCCAGTTAAACCAGCAGACGTCGCATTAATAATGACATCAAACTCTTGTTCATTTGCTTCTTCAAAGGAGCAAGCAGAAAGAGGTTGATTTGTATATTGTTCAACAATCGCTTGAGCTTTAGAAACTGTTCTATTAGCAATAGTTAAACTTTTTGGAATTTGATTCAATAAGGGTAACACTACCCCTTTTGAAGCGCCGCCAGCACCGAGTAATAATATTCGACTATTTTTAAGACACACATTATGAGCTAGTAAGTCATTCACTAAACCAATACCGTCAGTAGTATCTCCATAAATCTTACCGTTTTTAAAGGTTAACGTATTAACCGCACCAGAGAATTTTGCATGCTCAGTTAACTCATCACACATCGCCATTGCTTGTTCTTTGAATGGTGCTGTCACATTAGCGCCCTTACCACCAAGAGCAATGAACTCAGTTACAGCTTGATGAAAACCATCTTGTTCAGCAAATTGAGTTTCATAATTCAGTACTTGGTTAGTTGCTTGTGCGAATGATTGATGAATGAAAGGTGAACGAGATTGTTTAATGGGATTACCAAAAACACGATATTGATCCATAATGTTAGCCCTATAAAAATAATATTCGTAGCCTAACCGAATTGTTATTTTAAGAACACAAAAAAGCAGTAATAAATTACTGCTTTTAAATTATATTCTATTACTAATATGATTAAAATTTATAACCAAGCATCACTGAATATACCATTGGGTTAATATCAACTGCTGCACTACCACTTCCTGATAATCCTGCATCTAATGGATCAGACAAATCAAACTTAGCATCTGTTTCAATATCGATATAGCGCGCTGAAATATTCAGCGACCAATTTTCATCAAGTTCGTAATCCATACCCACTTGAACTGACAAGCCAAAAGAGTTATCTAGTTCGAGTTCACTAAACCCTGCAGCTCTCGGTGTTGATGTGAATTTCTCATCAAAGAAAATAGTATAATTAATACCTGCACCAATATAAGGTTTAAAAGCAGTTCCTGTATCAAAATAATATAATGCACTTAACGTTGGTGGTAAATGAGTAACCTCAGCAAGAGTAGCACCATTAAGATCAATACCATAAACTGAACTTGTAACACCATCAGGATCTTGTAACTTAACATCATGAGTAAATGGTGTAGCCGCAAGTAGCTCAATTGCCCAGTTACTGTCAAAAAAGTAAACTAGGTTCAAACCAAGTTGAGTATTATCATCAACAGTAAGAGATAGTGGTGTAAGTGCGCCATCTAATGCTACACCAGCTGAACCAGAATCTGGAGAAACCATAGTTGCACCACCACGAACGATTATATCGCCAGCTTGGTTAGCTAAAGATGGTAAAGAAAGTGATAATAATGCGATTGCTAATATAGAATGTTTCATGTTTTTATGTCCTTAAATTAATTAGGGACATAATAATCCTACCGCCAACAAAAACCTTGATCTCAGACAATGTTTTTTAGTGAAAAAACAAAAGTGATTTTAAAGTTGATTTCGATCAAGTATTTACTCTAATTATGGCCATTATCTAGGCTAAAAGTTGCTCTTTTTCATTCATTATTAATACCGTTGCTTTTATTAACCTTATTAAATATGGCTTCATTATCAACTCAGGTTATAATACTTGAATATAGTGATATAAAACCTCTTACGTTATTACCCATCAATATGTTTAGTAAACTTAAAAGAATAATTTCCATGGTCACAAAATCAAACAATCATAATGTACAAGAAAATAGCTTATATCAACTTATTGGTGGAGAGTCAGGTACTCGTAATTTGGCTGAAGCATTCTATGATGAAATGGAAACTAATATTCATTTACAAGAATTATTAGCCATTCATAAACAACCGTTAGACAATATCAGACAGAAGTTTTTTGAATTCCTTTCTGGTTGGTTAGGTGGGCCTAGATTATTTGAACAAAAATATGGTCATCCACAGTTAAGAGCAAGACATATGCCTTTTCAGGTAACTAAAAAGCAACGTGATTTGTGGATGCTATGTATGAATAACGCAATGAAAAAAGTGATTGACGATAAAGAAATTGAGCAACACCTAAGACAAGCCTTTGATCAAATGGCGTCACATATGGTCAATTGCTAATAAAATTGTACAGTTCGTTTAATGTGATTATAGATGAAAGGCTACCCCTTTAAAAAATAGCCATAACCATTTAATGCACTAAAAAAATTAAACACTCTCTCGAGTTCTAACAACTACGCTCTGAATGTTTCACCCGTTAACGCATCAATAATCGTTGACGGTTGTGTAAACCCTAACGTTTTACCTTTAATGATAAAATCTATTTTTGATGCTAATTCTGCATTTTTTTCTAACGCTTGCCACGTCATTGCGGGTTCACTTCCTGAAAGGTTTGCACTGGTTGAAATAATAGGTTTGTTCGTTTGCTTACATAATGCAACAACATCTGGTTGATCTGTCACTCTAACAGCGATGGTATTGAACTTTCCTGTTAGCCAAGTAGCTGTATTATTATTTTTAGGCACAACTTGTGTGATTCCATTAGGCCACCTAGATAAAACGGTATACCTTTTATCAGGAGGGATAAGATCATCATTAATATAAGGTAATAATTGCGAATAATTAGCCGCAAGTAAAATAAGGCCCTTCTCAACAGGTCTATTTTTCAACGCTAATAATTTTTCAACCGCCTGTTCATTGTCGGGATCACAACCCAAACCAAATACAGCTTCAGTTGGATAAGCAATAATACCTCCACTCAAAAACACATCTACAACAGATATTTCGTCCACAATACGCTCTTTCAATAAACTACTATGCTGCAATCTTAACAAAGTGAGCTATAGAACACCTAATAGCAATTTCAATAAATTGAGATTCGGTGTTCACATTATATTGATGAGTTGAGCATAATTAAAATTTGTATGGTGTTACAATAGAATTTGCAAAGAAAACTTCATTATTCCGTATTACGTGAAACAAGGTTATAATAAAAGGCTTCTTTATTAATCTTGTTCATTTAGCTAGAACATTATACTTTTTCAAAAGGCGCAAATTCATGACAGTGGGTATTATCATGGGGTCAAAATCAGATTGGCCAACAATGCAACATGCAGCAGAAATGCTTGATCTATTAGGTGTAAAATATGAAACCAAAGTGGTTTCAGCTCACCGTACTCCTCATTTGTTAGCTGAATACGCTGAAAGTGCTAAAGACAGAGGCATTAAAGTTATTATTGGTGGCGCTGGCGGCGCTGCTCACCTACCAGGCATGACGGCCGCATATACTTGCTTACCAGTGCTTGGAGTTCCAGTTCAATCTAAAGCGCTTAATGGGCAAGACTCATTATTATCTATTGTACAAATGCCTAAAGGTATAGCCGTAGGTACTTTAGCTATAGGTACCGCTGGTGCAGCCAACGCAGGTTTACTTGCAGCTCAAATAATTGGTACGTTTGATGAAAAAATTCAACAAAATATTGAAGAATTTAGAAAAAATCAAACACAAACTATTTTAAATAACCCAAACCCAGCAGAATAAGCATCCATAATGAAAAAAGTTCTTGTACTTGGTGCCGGCCAACTCGCTCGTATGATGGAGTTAGCAGGCACACCTTTAAATTTAGATGTGAAAGCATTTGATGTAAGAAGCCTTAAAGTCGTTCAACCTATTAGCCCCGAGCACATTTATGGAGATTTAGCACAAGGAATTACTAATGCTGAAGTTATCACCGCTGAATTTGAACATGTTGCACATGACACACTCGCTGAATGCGAGCGCTCAAATAAACTATTTCCAAGTAGCAATGCAATAAAAATAGGTGGTGATAGACGCTTAGAAAAAGCACTACTTGAGTCATGCAATGTTGCTAATGCAAAGCATTACTTTATTCAAACGAAAGAAGACTTTACTGCAGCTTTAGCATCATTAACGTTACCAGTTATTTTTAAAAGTGCTTTAGAAGGTTACGACGGTAAAGGTCAATGGCGCTTAAAATCAATAGAAGACGCAGATAATATCTGGCAAGACATGGAGAACTTTCTCAAGTCATCCACAACGTCTGTCAAACAAGGTATTGTTGCGGAACAAATGATCAGCTTTGACCGAGAAGTTTCTCTTATTGGAGTACGCAGCAGAAGTGGTGATGTTGCTGCTTACCCTTTAACGGAGAATCATCATACACAAGGTGTATTGAGTGTATCTGTTGCCGCGAAAGTTGATGAAACATTACAAAATCAAGCCGCGCAGGTTTTTAAAGCCATATCCGATGAACTAAATTATGTTGGTGTGCTAGCTATAGAATTTTTCCAAGTGGGTAATCAACTACTCGTGAATGAAATAGCGCCACGCGTTCATAACTCAGGACATTGGACTCAACAAGGTGCAGATACTTGTCAGTTTGAAAATCACTTAAGAGCAATTTGCGACTTACCATTAGGTAGCACAGCGTTAGTTCGACCAACGGCTATGGTTAACATCATTGGTGAAGATACTGTTTCTAACGAAGTATTATCGATTCCAAGCGTTACTATTCATTGGTATAACAAAGGTAAACGTGCTGGTCGTAAAATGGGTCATATTAACGTAAGTGGTGAGAATGAATTCGTGCTAGCGCAACGCTTAAGCGCGTTATCAAAGCTATTGTCGCCATCAGCATTCCCTGATCTAAATGACTTTTCGACTAGCTACCTTAATAAACATAGTTAAGCACTCATAATTAAACATCAGTATTATTAATGATGTTTAACTAAAAAAGACGCTAATTAGCGTCTTTTTTATGATGTTATCGTTTGCATTGCTGAGCACTTTTTACTAGCGCATTGATACTTGACGCCTGCAGCCATATTTCGTTTTAATAATAGAGGATAGTCGCATTGCTGACATGTTCCTACTACTGGTTCAAAATTAACAATAAACTTGCATTTGGGATAAGCATCACACGAATAAAACTTTTTACCAAAGCGGCTCGTCTTTTCTTTAATTAAACCTTTTTTACAGCTAGGACAAGATATATCAGCTAATTCATTAGGTTCATCATGCTCGATATAATCACAATCAGGAAAGTTACTACAGCCGATAAACATGCCATATCGACCTTGTTTTACAGCTAAATTATGATTGCATTTAGGACATTCGCTACCTTGAAGAATTTTATCTTCAACACGTTCATTTTCAACAACGGGCCTAGTGTAAGCACAACTAGGATAATTAACACACCCCAAAAAAGGTCCACTTTTACCATGCTTAATAGAAAGTTCAGAGCCACATTCTGGGCACACTTGATATTCTTTCTCTAAAGCATGTTCGTGATGGGAGAATAAAGGATTATCTGACTTGGACATTGTCTGTTGATCTATAGCCGCTATTTACATAACAAGATAAGCTATTATGTCATAATTGTTGTTTAAACAATATGCCAACATTAACTGACTTAATAAATAAGCCAGTTAATAGTAATAGCATTTAATGTAAAGGGCCTTCCTGCTCTTCAAAAATCAGCTCTTCCATTTGTGAATAAGCATTTTCTTGACCAGGAACATTGAAAAGCACCATTAAAATAACCCATTTCAGATCATCGATAGAGAAATGATTAGTGTCGAGTTCCATAACTCTATCAATCACCATTTCACGTGTTGTAAAATCTAAAACATTTACTTGCTCTAAAAATAAAATAAAGCCTCGACTTTCTGTATCGAGAAATTGCATTTCATCTTCAGTATAAATACGAAAAGATTTATTACCGACACGTGTTAAGTAAGGATATGCATCAGAATCTTGTAAAGCGCTGAGTTTTTCTAACCAATTAAGCGCCTTGTATATCTCATCTTGATGAAAACCTGCTCGAGTCAATTCATCTGTCAATATGTCATGATCAACCATGACTTCGGCTTCACTATGTATATAATTTTCAAACAAATACATTAAAATATCGAACATAACTAGCCCCTTATTCCTTATGATTATTATTTATGTAATCTAAGGTAGCCTCCGGGTACTGCAGCTACCAGACCATTCAACTCTAATATTGTTAACCGAGTTAGCACTTCTTCAACAGGTAGCTTACTTCTTGAAACTACTTTGTCTACAGGCGTAATTTCAAATCCCACACTAGCCAACAATTCATCAACAAACAAGTCCTTATTTAAGCTTTTTCCATCTATTTCTTCATTTATATTTAATTGGGGTTTATGTTGTGGTTTCAATTGTAAATCAAAATTATTAATAAACGCTAACTCATCTATTATATCGGCCGATTCCTCTACAAGTTTAGCGCCTTGTTTAATTAACCAGTGACACCCTTTTGCTTGAGGGTTATTAATGCCACTAGGTATTGAAAAAATATCACGATTTTGCTCTAAAGCACAACGAGCGGTAATAAGTGAACCACTTTGTAAAGCTGCCTCTACAACTAGCACTCCCACACTTAAACCACTAATAATTCTATTTCGTTTGGGAAAGTGCCCAGGCTTAGGTAAAGTTCCTGGTAAAAATTCGCTAATGATAGCCCCATCTTTTTCAAGAATATTAGCAGCGAGATCTCGATGCCTTGAGGGGTAAATATTATCGAGCCCGGTAGCAACTACAGCAATAGTACTTGCACAATTTGTTAACGCGCCTTTATGCGCCGCAGCATCAATACCTAAAGCTAAGCCGCTAGTGATAACTATACCACTTTCAACCAATTGTCGTGCTATTTCAAAAGCCGTCTCTCGACCATTGATACTCGCAGAGCGACTACCAACAATAGCCAATTGAGTTTCGTTTAATAGTTTTGCATTACCTTGTACAAAAAGCACTAAAGGTGGATCGTAAATTTGTTTAAGCAACTGTGGATAGACAGGATCATCAAAGACAATTATTTCGCTGTGACAATTCTTGCTATTACGAATAATATCATCAATTTTGTGCCAATCAGGTTGATAAAACGAAGCGAGTTGCTTTGCTGTTAAACTATTGGCTGATGTGAAACTGGGATTTTTTTTTGCTGAAGATGAAAAAAGCGCAGTTAAACCATAAGATTCAACTAGCGCTAATTTTTTATGAATAGCTAATCGTGATACCAGCTTTAAAGCTAACCAATAATGAATTTTGCTTTTTTGCATTTGTCTTCTCCCTAAGACACATACCTTTAATACAAAACTTTATAGTGCACCTTATTATGGCGCAGTAATGACATCATTCAAACGAGCTGGTTTTTCTGTTTTCAATATTAATGCCATACTTACTTGTTGATAAACTTTAAAAACCATCAACTCCCCTAAATACTCTTCAGGCATTTTATAGCTTGAACCATTAGGTGTTAACAAACGATCCCACAAAGGCGCTTCATCTGTATATTCAGGTCCTGATCTTGTTTTTACTACACTTGGACTTAAGCGCTTTATCGCCATAACGTCACCAATAGTGACGTTATGCTCAAAGCCACGATTAAGCATCACTACTTCTAACTTGCCAAACTCACGACCATTACTTGTCGCTTTAATAATAGATCCACGAAATGATTCATCAGCAGCTTTCATAGTAAAGACTGAAGGAAACATTTGCCCTTCATGTACCGGAACAACATAATCACCCGAGCGTATTTCACGTTTGGCAGTACTCACTTTAAGTGTTGCTGGCGTGTTATCTTCTATATTACCGCTATCAATTGCCTGGCCTGTAGCAACTAAGTCAACATAAAAGCCTAATAATTTATCAGTTTCAGGATCAATAATCTCTTCACCCTTATTATAAATAGCATATGTTTTTGATAGGGATAGATTTTTATTAACATATACATTAAAGCCATTAATACTTGATCGATAACCTTCATCACTGCCTATCACATAAGGAAATTGCGCTAGCTGCTCTGCACTAAATAAATGGTCATAGTTAATATATGGCGCTATTACTTTTAAAGGCAATAACTGGATAGCAGAGTCTTCTTTATTTATATGCCTGATTTTCGGCGACCATTTATAACTTGGTTTACTTTTATTTGTTTGAAGGAATAACTGCGGTTCACCATTTTCATCAAATATTAACGAGATTATGTCACCAGGATAAATTAAATGCGGATTTTTTATTTCAGGATTTAAACGCCAAAGTTTAGGCCAAAGCCATGGCTGATTGAGAAAAACAGATGAAATATCCCAAAGCGTATCACCCTTCTTTACGACATAAGTCGTTGGTGCATCATCATTAATCTTTAATTTTTCTGCGAGTGAAATAAAAGGACATGCAAACAACGTAAGTATTAACATTATTTTTTTTAGCATGTGACTCGTTCCTTTATTATGGTTTTTCATGCTTTTATAGAAATGCTGTATTATTAATTGCTATAATGTTAAACATAACACTCTAAAAGCATTATCGCTAATTCTTTTATCAAACATTTGTAAGCTTATGACTATTTTAACTGTATTACGTTTTCCAGATCCTCGTTTAAAAACAAAGGCTAAGCCTGTAAGTAAAATTACAGACGAAACTTTAACCATTATAGATAACATGTTAGAAACCATGTATGACGAAAAGGGAGTTGGCTTAGCAGCCACTCAAGTTGATATTCATCAACGTATCGTTGTAATGGATGTTTCTGAAAATGGTGACCAACCCATTGTATTAATAAACCCAGAAATCATCAGTAAAGGCGAAGAAACAATAGTAAATGAAGAGGGCTGCTTATCCGTCCCTGGCATTTATGCAAAAGTTAATCGCCATACAACTTGCACCGTGAAAGCTTTAAATCGCGATGGTGAAGAATTTACACTTGATGGTGAAGAATTATTAAGCATTTGTATTCAGCACGAACTTGATCATCTGAATGGTATTTTATTTGTCGATTATTTATCGCCACTCAAGCGTCAGCGTATCAAATCAAAGCTAGAAAAAGAAGAACGTTTAGATAAAGCCAACGCTTAACTTTTACCTTTAGGAAATACCTTTGTTAAAGCCATTAAATATCATCTTCGCTGGAACACCCGACTTTGCTGCGCAACATTTAGCAGCCCTTATTAATAGCCAACATAATGTTGTTGCTGTTTATTGCCCGCCAGATAAACCTGCCGGACGTGGTAAAAAATTAACTGCTTGTGCTACTAAGTTATTAGCTCTTGAAAATAACTTACCCATTGAGCAACCCGTTAATTTCAAAGAACTCAGTTCTCAACAACAATTAGCACAATATAATGCTGATGTTATGGTAGTGGTCGCATATGGCCTATTACTGCCTGAAATAATTCTAACAACACCACATTTAGGTTGTATTAATGTACACGGCTCATTACTACCTAAATGGCGAGGCGCTGCACCTATTCAACGTTCATTAGAGGCTGGCGATCCAAAAACGGGTGTTACCATTATGCAAATGGATAAAGGGCTAGATACCGGTGATATGATCTTAACAGCTGAATGTACCATTGAAAATAATGATACCAGTGCAAGCCTTTATGAGAAATTAGCTCAACTTGGCCCAACTGCATTAATTGATACCTTAGCGTTAATGACTACAGGTACGCATAAAGCTATCACGCAAAATAATGCTCTAGCTACCTATGCACATAAATTAGATAAAAACGAAGCAGAAATAAACTGGAATTTAACAGCAGATGAATTAGATCGAAAGATTCGTGCTTATATTCCTTGGCCTGTAGCACAATTTACATTTACTGATAACTCTGAAAGTAACAAACAACATCGCATTCGAATTTGGCAAGCATCTGTTAAAGAAATGAAGGTAACACAACCAGCTGGTAGCATTATATCTGTAGATAAAGAAGGAATTGTTGTCGCCACAGCTAAAGGCGCCATTTGTTTAGAGGTTTTACAGTTACCAAATAAAAAAGCCTTGCCAATTAAAGATATATTAAACGGTCGAGCTGATTGGTTCACCGTAGGTGCTAAGATCAACGGTACTGATACTAACAGTGTTGTGCGCTAAATGACGACTACAGCCCCCAAACAACAGAATCAAAAGCCAGTTAACATTCGAGCATTAGCAGCTAAATGCTGTTATAGCGTTATTGATCAAGGACGTAGTTTAGGTGATGAACTCCCAAAACAGCAAGACAAAGCGTTAGCGAAAGATAAAGGCTTATTACAAGAAATTTGTTATGGCGTAATGCGCTACTTACCTGAGTTAGAAAATGATGTTCGTGGCTTAATGCAAAAACCCTTAACGGGAAAACAACGTGTATTTCATTTTCTATTATTAGTTGGTGTATATCAGATAAAATATATGCGTATTCCCGATCATGCGGCTGTAAGTGAAACTGTAGCAGCAACAGGTACGCTTAAAAATCGTCATATGAAAGCATTAGTAAATGCTGTTTTACGTAATTTTGTTCGTGCTACAGAAAAAAGCACAGCAACTGAATCTACAATACCTGATTCAACACTTCCTATTTCAATACAATACAACCACCCAAGCTGGTTTATTAAAAAAGTACAAGAAGCTTATCCTGATAAGTGGCAACAAATACTTACCTCAAACCAGCAAAAGCCGCCGATGTGGTTGAGAGCAAATCAGCGCTGTCACGATAGTGCAAGTTATCAAAAACTATTAGCCGAGGAAGAAATATCAATTAATTCTGTTGAGCCATTAAGCCAAGGTATCGAACTTACACACCCTATTGATGTGTTAAAGCTACCAGGCTTTGAACAAGGTTGGATATCAGTACAAGATGGCGCGGCTCAGCAAGCTGCACGTTTATTAGACTGTAAACCAGGTGATGTAGTACTCGACTCTTGTGCAGCACCCGGTGGGAAAACTTGCCATATATTAGAGCAATATCCTGAAATAGCGTCAATGACCGCAATTGACATAGAAGCTAGCCGTTTAGTCAGAGTACAAGAAAACCTTGCACGTTTAAACTTAGAAGCGACAGTTATTGCTGCCGATGCTGCCGATGCAAAAACATGGTGGCAAGGACAATATTTTGACCGTATTTTATTAGATGTACCTTGTTCGGCAACAGGTGTAATTCGTCGCCACCCTGATATAAAGTGGTTACGCAAGGCAAGTGACATTGACGCGTTAGTTATTTTACAGCAGCAAATTTTAAAAGAAACATGGTCTTTACTGAAACCTGGTGGTACTTTACTTTATGCTACTTGTAGTATTTTACCGCAAGAAAATAACGAACAGATAGAACACTTTATTAAAAATAATACTGATGCAAAATTAATTCCTATTGATTGTGAGCAAAATCAAGCTAAAGGAACTATCGGTTGGCAATTATTGCCTGGTGAAAATAATATGGATGGTTTTTATTACGCTAAACTATTAAAAGTAGAAGCTTAATAAAATTATTCTATATTTAAAACACACAAGCTAATTTGAGAAAAACAACAATAAATGAAAATAATAATAGTCGGTGCAGGCCAAGTAGGTGGAACTTTAGCGGAAAACCTTGTTGGCGAAAATAACGATATATCTGTTGTTGATGTTGACGGAGAAAAGCTTCGTGAGCTACAAGACAGAATGGATCTTAAAGTTGTCACTGGCCAAGGCTGTCATCCCGACGTATTAAGAAACGCAGGTGCTGAAGATGCTGACATGGTTATCGCTGTTACTTCAGACGATGCCACGAATATGATCACTTGCCAAATTTGTTCTTCTTTATTTAATACTCATAAAAAAATAGCCCGTATTCGCTCAAACCAAATATTAAAACATTCAAAGCAATTATTTCATAAGCTACACATTCCTATTGATCATGTTATTGCACCTGAAGAATTAGTTACCCGTGATATAGCTCGCTTAATTGATTATCCAGGTGCATTACAAGTATTAGAGTTTGCTAGTGGTCGTGTTAGCTTAGTAGCCGTAAAAGCCTATTATGGCGGTTTACTTGTTGGCCATGCACTATCAACATTAAGAGATCATATTCCCAATGTTGATACCCGTGTTGCTGCCATTTATCGAGATGGCAAGCCCATCCGCCCTTTAGGCACTACAGTTATTGAAGCCGATGATGAGGTTTTTTTCATTGCCGCAAGTATTCACATACGCGCCGTAATGAATGAGCTACAAAAGCTAGAGCCCGCCTATAAGCGAATCATGATTGTTGGTGGCGGTAATATAGGTGCTGGCTTAGCCAGTATTTTGGAAGATAATCATCAAGTTAAATTAATAGAGCGCTCTGCAATAAGGGCTGCAGAGCTAACTTCTGAACTTAATAACACCCTAGTATTTCAAGGCGACTCTTCAGATATAGAGTTATTAACAGAAGAAAATATAGACCAATTCGATGTATTTATTGCTGTAACTAATGATGATGAAGCTAATATCATGTCTTCATTACTTGCTAAAAAGCTTGGCGTTCGAAAAACAATGGTACTTATTCAGCGTGATGCCTATGTTGAGTTGGTCCATGGTGGCGCTATTGATATAGCTATTTCACCACAACAAGCTACAATTTCTGCGTTACTCACTCATGTAAGACGGGGTACTATTGATAATGTGTATAGCTTACGTGGTGGTGCAGCTGAAGCGATTGAAATTGTTGCTAAAGGAGATGAGAAATCTTCAAAAGTAGTTGGCCGAGCAGTTCGTAATATCAAGTTACCACCGGGTACAACTATTGGTGCAATTGTTAGAGGTATAGAAGTGTTAATAGCTCACTCTAATACACTAATAGAAGAAGAAGACCATGTTATCCTCTTCCTCGTTAATAAACGTTACATTGGTGATGTGGAAAGGTTATTCCAAGTTAGTGCAACCTACTTCTAACCCAGCAATTTATTTAACTACTCTGAACTCAGTTGAATATATTTTTAATTGCTTCAAAGAATAGCAATATTATATATACCATACTCTAACGCCAATTAACGCTATTCCTCAACTGATGAATAGCGTTATGTGCGCCAAAATCCAGGAGTAAACAACACTAATAAAGTAAACACTTCTAAGCGGCCAAATAGCATTGCCATAATTAACACCCACTTGCTTGCATCCCCAATACCTGAGAAGTTAGCGGCAACCTCCCCTAATCCTGGACCAAGGTTATTAATGGCAGCAGCAACAGCTGTAAATGCGGTAATGTCATCCATACCGGTTGCTAATAGTAATAACATACAAATAACAAACACTGCGGCATAGGCAGAAAAGAAGCCCCAGACAGCTTCGACAACACGATCTGGCAATACCTTTTTACCCATTTTAATCTTAAAAATAGCCCTAGGATGTACTAACTTATTTAGCTCACGTAAACCTTGTAAATACAGTAGTAAGACCCTCACTACCTTCATACCGCCAGCAGTACTCGCTGCACAACCACCAATAAAACTCGAAAAAATCAGTAACAAAGGTAAAAGTGTTGGCCAATCGGCAAATGAAGTGGTTGAAAAGCCTGCTGTTGTGCTAATTGATACAGATTGAAACAAAGCCTGATCAAATGCTTTATCTGCATCTTGGTAAGTGCCAGAGGTCATTAATACTGTAAAACAAATAAGAGTTAGTACAACTTGTATAGCAAGAAACGCTTTAAATTCTGGATCTGCAAAATAATTTCTAAGGGATTTACTTTGAACTACAGCGTAATGTAGGGCGAAATTTACACTGGCAATAATTAAGAAGAAAACACAAACCAAATTAATCGTTGGGCTGTTAAAATATCCCATGCTGGCATCGTGAGTAGAAAACCCTCCAATGGCAACAGTGGAAAATGAATGACAAATAGCGTCAAATACTGACATACCCGCCAACCAATACGCTGCTGCACAAGCAACTGTTAATGATAAATAAATATACCATAAATGCTTTGCTGTATCGGCTATTCTTGGTGTCATCTTTGAATCTTTTACCGGCCCAGGAATCTCTGCTCGGTATAGCTGCATACCACCAATACCTAACATAGGTAATACCGCAACAGCTAATACAATAATCCCCATACCACCTAACCACTGTAACTGCTGGCGATACCACAACACGGCATGAGGTAAACCATCAATACGATTTAAAATGGTCGCCCCTGTCGTCGTTAAACCTGAGAATGATTCAAAAAATGCATCAGTCACTGACAATGATGGCTGATCTAATAAGATAAGAGGAATAGCGGAGAAGCTAGCAAGTACTAACCAAAATAACACCACAATCAAGAAACCTTCTCGAGATTTTAGATCGGTTTTTTCCCCTCTAAAAGGATACCAAGCTAAAAAACCGGTAAACAGGCAACATAAAAAGCCCATTAAAAAAGGTACACCACCACCATCACGATAGATCATAGACACCATGGCAGGCGGAAGCATAGTGACACTGAGTAGTGCGACTAACAAACCTAAAATTCTAATAATATTTTTATATTGCACGTTTTGTTTTTTGCATCATTATTTTATTTAATGTTGGTATACAGCCCAACCTACAAGGTATCAGAAGAGTATAATTTTAATTGACCTGCCGACAGTGTTTGCAATTTATGTTCAACCAAAGCTAATTCAGCTTGTGGTAACAAGAGTTTAAACTGCACTGTTTGTAAATATTCTTGCTCAATAACCTGACCTTCTACTTGGCTAATTATATGCAATACATCATCAACTTGGCTATATTGACACGCTAAAGTTTTTGCCGCCATCGCTATTTTAGTTTTCGATTGTAAAAACACAAGCGCTTGGCGAACACTATCACCATAAGCTCGCTGTAAACCACCAGTACCTAGTTTAGTGCCACCAAAATATCGTACAACTACAGCACAAACTTGCCCAATACCACCACCTTGTAAAACCGCCAGCATAGGTTTACCAGCGGTGCCACTTGGTTCGCCATCATCAGAATAACCATAACCTAAGCTATCATCTGCTGCTTTGGTTAAAAAAGCATAGCAATGATGGCTAGCTTGAGGGTGTTCAAATTGCCTTTGCTTAACTTGCGCCTTAGCTTCTTCAATACTAGTACAAGGAGCCAAATAGCAAATAAAGCGACTACGATTAACAAATATTTCATGTTCAACATTGTTAACCGCTATTTGGTAAGGGCTTTTCATAGCTCTAACATCCAAGAAAATTTAGCAAAAGACTAATTTAAACCTAAATCACGGGTCATATTTTCATTATGCGATTGATGAACAATGATGTTATCTTCAATCCGAATTCCGCCAAAATCACGCATACTATCAACTTTTCCCCAGTTCACTTGATCACTATTTTTTGAATCTTTTAAGGTACCCAGTAAAGAATCAATAAAATACAGCCCTGGTTCTATTGTAAAAACCTGCCCAGCTTCAATAACTCTTGAAGTACGTAGAAATGGATGATTATCAGGAGAGTTAATATGAGTACCACGTTCATCAGCCATAAAGCCACCAACATCATGTACTTGTAAGCCTAAATGATGCCCCAATCCATGAGGGAAGAAAGTACCTACAATACCTGACTCAACAGCGGTATCAGCACTTACTTTAATAAAATCGAACTCGACTAACACCTGGGCAATTTCTCTATAGGTGGCAATATGTAAATCCACATAACTAACACCAGGTTTTAAGCCTTCAACAGCACTAAGCATTAATTGATCCATACGCGCTATTAACTCAGCAAATTTATCTTGCTTGAAAGCATAAGTACGGGTTATATCGGCAGCGTAACCATGAAAGTTAGCGCCAGCATCAATGAGAAATGATTTATGTATTTGCGGTGCTACTTTATCTAACGCCATATAATGTAAAACTGAACAATTTTTATTTAGTGCAACAATGTTGCCATAAGGCGTTTCATTAGTCGTGTAACCTATTGCGCTAAGATAAGCTTGTTGAATTTCATACTCTGTAGCGCCACTAAAAAATGCTTTTTTAGCCGCATTATGTGCTGTTACAGCCAAGCTATTAGACTGACGCAAGCACACTAGTTCATATGATGTTTTATAAGCACGGTAATAATGAAAATAGTTTAATAAAGGCTCTGGATTAATCTCTTCAAATCCTAACGCTTTTGCCACTTCAATATGGCTACCAACATAAGCAAAATCTTTCTTATCATAAGGCAGTAACTTATCTACATCACTTGCTTTAGTCAGCACTTTAATATGAAAAAACTCTCCCCAATAACTTTCAGCTAACGGGACCACTTTATGCCAAAAGTCGACAGGCTGATAATAAATCAGCGTAGGCTTATCTTCGCCATTAACAATAAGCCAGCAATTAGGCACATCAATCAAAGGTAACCAATGTTTAAAATGAGGATTTACTCTAAATGGGTAAGCATTATCATCAAGAAAAGCTTTAATCTCTTGACCTGAATGAATCACCACACCTTCAATTTTTTCACATAACAACGCTTGTTTGGTACGTTGTTGTAAACAGTCAATATGTGCTGAATATTCTTCTTTTAACTTGTTGGTTAATGTACTCATAAACCCTCCCTTAAATTTTTCGGTATAATACCATACCCTTTTATTTTCAAGCTATAACACGACAATAGATCTTCTTTAAATTTGTGCAGCTTATTGTACATTTCGCTAGGTTTAACGCTCTTTTACTTTATTAACAACGAAAGGAGTTAGCCACCTATGGTCATGTTAATCACTTTTTCAAAAAGCTCACTGACTTGTCCTGGTTTATGCTGATATATTTCCTGATAGGCTAAAACACTTTTTACATAGTTACGCGTTTCTTTATAAGGTATGGTTTCAATCCAAATATCAGCAGGAATAGATTTGATGTTATTCACCCAAGTACTTACTCTGTATGGCCCTGCATTATAAGAAGCGGTTGCAAGCAACTGATTACCATTGTTTTTACCCAAAAGAATTTTTAAATATTTGGTGCCTAACTGAATATTGTTTTCAGCATTCAACAAATAACTATTATTGACCCTGCCTTTTTTAAGACTTTTTGCCGTATTAGGCATTAACTGCATTAACCCTTTAGCCCCCACTGGTGAATGAGCATCCTTCATAAAAGAGCTTTCTCTTCTTGCGATTGCAAAAGCCCACGAAGGCGCTATTTTTTCTTCTTTCGCATAAAAATTAATTTCTTTATCAAACGCTTTCGGAAAACGTAAATCAACATCATCTAGGTAGCCAGCATTAACTAAAGTAAAAATTGTTCTATCAAACCATTGGTTTTCGTTCGCTATTTTTGCTGCGACTAACTTTTCTCTATTATTTAATTTTTTAAGTAAGTAATTCCATTCTGAACGTGCTTGATGATGACGCCCTAAGGAATGAAACTCAAAAGCGCGCTTAGCAGCAGGATAATTAATTAGCTGTTTCTTTTCTGCTAAAGAAAACTGAAGTGGTTTGTTTTGCAAGTTCACCGGTTTTTTTAAATAACTTGCGGCAAGAAATCCATAATAATGACGTTCATTAGCTAGCTCTTGCAATAAAAGAATGCCTGGTTCATTTGCATTTGTTGCAATTAATGCCCGTGCATACCAATATTTCCACTTCAAATCATTCTTATGTTTTTTAGGTAATTGCGCTAAATCTATAATCAGTTGATCCCAATCATTTTTCTTTAATGCCTGCGATAAGCGTCGCTGCAGAATACTATCACTCAGTACATTAACATCAAGTTTATCAAGCCAAGTTTGTGCTGCACGGTGGTTTTTAGATGATAAGGCTACTGCAAACCTTTCGGTTATTTGCTGCTGTTGATCTTGTGTAAAAGTAAATTTCACCCTTGCCTTATTATAACTACGAATTGCTACATCGGGTGAATGCCATATTAGTCGCTTAAGACCGTATGTTAGTATTTCTACTTCACGTGTTGATTTATTTGGAAAGTTCTTAAACTTACTTGCTATAGAAGGGTCACGTCTAACTTTATGCCATAAGCGTCCTAAATATTGCTGTTTTGGCGGTAGCAACTTAGTTAAATAAGGAATAAGTGTGTGCTTTCCACCATCAGCAGCCAAACCAATACGTTGCCAAATAATATCGTTGGTACGATACCCTGCTTTTTGCCAACGTTCAAATAAAGGATCACACGCCTTATCTTGTGACTTACCAACCACCCACAATTTAGTAACTTTAGGAAGTATCTCACTTTCTGGCACACCTGCCTGTAAACTGAAATCTAACTGATGGCATACTAATTTGGCATTTGAAGTCGGCTTATAATCTTTTAAATACAAAGCACCTTGTTTTTTATTCGCGAGATAAGTTAACCACTTTTTTCGCAAAGGCCAATCAAGAGGTGTACCCTGATACTCTTCTAAAAATGTTGAGATTTCTTGTGCATCTGACAAACTAATTTTATTCATTAAGCGACTTTGATCTAAATAAGGCTGTAATGAATAATAATGAAGTTGGTTATAGAGTAATTGATATTGAGCAGAATCACTTTTACTGACAAGCTTCTCTGCTTTAATAAAGTTTTTTTGCTGTATTTTATCTACTGTTATTTTAAATGGCTCACTCGCCTGTAGGCTAAAGCTATAACTAACTATAGCCAGTGTTAACAATATTTTCGACACTACACGGGTTAGCATTAACTTCTCTTTTCCCAAAACATATCAGATATCTGATGAAAGTATATACCTAAACGGCCTAGACATGCGAGTTGATATATATTTAGTTGGTTGAACTATATACGAGACAGCTCAAATAGAAATGAAGTAGAATAGTAACACTCGATAAATTTAACTACCCAATATCATTTATGCTAAACGAAACATTTAACAAAACAGATCATTCCCTTGATGCTATTGGTCTACGCTGTCCAGAGCCAGTAATGATGGTTCGATTAAAGATAAGAAAAATGGCAAGTAGTGAAACTCTATTAATCACTTGCGATGACCCCTCAACGACACGTGATATACCTAGCTTTTGTCGGTTTATGGAGCATGAGCTTATTGCCAAAAAAGTTGACGAAAAGCCTTACTTATTTGTAATTAAAAAGGGCTAACCTTTATTATTTCAAACAAGTAAGATTAACCCTATTATGACGCTTATTATTTAGCTATGCTGGTAATTCCACTTTTTGAAGCATAACAAACAGTTCGTCTTTTAGTTTTAAACGTACTTTCTTTTTCTTCTCTAAATAGTCATCACTAGTATTCTCTATCCCCTGCTCTATATGACGTATTTCTTGGTCAATTTCATGGTATTCATTAAACAAACGAGTAAAGTGGTTGTCGTTCATTTTTAAATAATGAATTTCCTCATTAAAATCTGGAAATTCGTGATGAAGGTCATGTTTTTCTAACGTCATAATTTTCTCCTACGTTGTTATATTTTAATAATGTACTCTAACTAACACACTACGCTTTTAATTATTTACGTCATTGATCTAACTCAAACTCTAATGATTTTATTTTGTATCACAGCCTTACTAGTAAAGTTGTAAACATATGTGTATTCGCCGAACCTTTTTATTAAAACTATCTCTAACCCAAACTACTACTATGAGGTGAAATATAATGACTTACTTACAAAAATTTCTAAAAGATAACAAACTATTTATACTCTTTGTTTTATTAATGTCCGTATTTAGAAGTGCCGTTGCTGATTGGTACACGGTACCAACAGGCTCAATGCAGCCAACGATTAAAGAGGGCGATAGAATTATTGTTAATAAAATGGCTTATGATTTAAGACTACCTTTTAGCCAACTATCTCTACTATCAACCGGAGAGCCTAAGCGTGGAGAAATAGTTGTGTTTGAATCTAAAACAGCTGATAAACGTTTAATAAAACGTATGGTTGGCTTACCTGGCGATAGAATTTCAATGAAAGAAGAAACGCTTTATATTAATGGTCAAGCTATGCCATATAAAATAACCAAAGAAAACCCTCAGCAACTTGTCGCTATAGAGCAGCTTGGTGCTATTAATCACTCTATTCGTATCGATAAAGAAAGGAGTAATCAACGTAGTACTTTTTCGCCATTAACCGTTCCTGATGGTTATTACTTTGTGTTAGGTGATAACCGTCGTAACAGCGCCGATTCACGAGTTTATGGTTTAGTCCCTCGTCATGAACTTAAGGGTAAAGCTAGTTCAATTGCATTTTCTGTTAACTATGATAATTACTATTTACCAAGAGAAAATCGATTTTTTAAAGACATATATTCTATTTAACCTGAACTCGGTTTAAGCTGTTTTTAATCAATTGGAATACTTAGGAGTATTGCCTTTACTTTACTCTAGCTTGATAGTTTTTTATTTTAACTCAGAAAAATAGCGGCTAAAGGAATATTTATTAAACCAAGCGCTAGTTATTAAACACAAACTTCACGCACAAAAAAGGGCATATCACTATGCCCTTTTAGTTAATTAACCGAGTTTTCTAACGATACATTGCTACAGTAGTGAAATATCGGCAATAGCAAAGAAACTATTACGAATTTCATTAAGTAATGTTAAGCGGTTAGTTTTAATCGCTTCATCATCACTCATCACCATTACATTATCAAAGAAAGTATCAATTGGCGCTTTTAATTGTGCTAATTCACTTAAAGCCGCTTGGTAGTTTTTATCCGCCATCAATGGTGCAACTTTTAGACTGATTGCTTGATAAACATCAGCTAAATCACGTTCGGCTTGCTCTGTTGCTAAATCAACATTAAAAGCTTGATAAAGCTCACCATCAAACTTAGCTAAAATATTTCCAACTCGTTTATTTGCAGCAGCTAAGGTCGCAGCTTCTGGTAAGTCACCAAAGAAAGTAACCGCTTTAATGCGTTTATCAAAATCCAATGGTGCACTAGGCTTTTTAGCCAACACTGCTTGAATAACATCAACACTGATCCCTTGCTCTTGATAGAAAGCACGGAAACGACCCATAATGAAATCTAAGACATCATTAGCAGTATTTTCATTAATCAACTTATCACCAAACAACTCGATACTTTTGTTAATAAGCTCTGACAGGTCTAAGTTAAGCTGTTTTTCAATAATTATACGAATACTACCAATGGCAGCTCTTCGAAGCGCAAATGGGTCTTTATCACCCTTAGGTGCTTGTTTAATACCAAAGATACCAACTAAGGTATCAATCTTATCACTAATAGCAACAGCACAACCTATATTTGCTTCCGGTAAGCTATCACCAGAAAAACGTGGGCGATATTGATCTTCTAATGCCTGGGCAATATTTTCATTTTCACCATCATGTAAAGCATAGTATTTACCCATAGTGCCCTGCACTTGTGGAAATTCTAATACCATTTCAGACATTAAGTCTGTTTTACTGAGTAAGCCAGCACGGTATGCATCGTCTGCATTTTCATTTAACTGCTGTGCAATAAATTGGCTCAGCTGTGCGATACGTTCTGATTTCGCTTTTAGTGTGCCTAACTGTTTTTGAAACAACACAGACTCAAGACTTGTTAAACGTGACTCTAAACTTTGCTTTTTATCTGTTTTAAAGAAAAACTCAGCATCCGCTAAACGTGGACGAATTACTTTTTCATTACCAAAAATAACTGCTTCAGGATCTTTTGACTCAATATTAGAAACAAAAATAAATTTGTTAACTAATTGACCATTTTTATCTGTAACAGGGAAATACTTTTGATGGTCTTTCATTGAATAAATTAATGGTTCAGCAGGCACATTCAAGAATTCTTTATCAAACGTTCCTACCAATGTTACTGGCCATTCAACTAATGCAGTTACTTCGTTAAGTAAATCTTCATCAATTAATGCTACTGCATCAATATTATTCGCCGCTTGTTTTATTTGCTCAACAATTTTATTTTGTCGCTCTGCAAAGTCTACTTCAACATAAGCTTTAGCAAGTTCCGCTTGATAATCATTTGCATGATTAATGGTAACTAAGCCTTGATGATGAAAACGATGACCTTGTACTTGATTACCTGAAGTAACACCAAGCGCTTCACCAGCAATTAACTCACTACCAAATAACATCGTTAGTGTATGTACAGGACGAATAAATTGAGTACGCTCTGCGCCCCAACGCATTGGTTTAGCGATAGGTAATTTCTTTAACGCTATATTTACCATGTCAGGAATTAATTCAGTGGTGGCTAAGCCAGTTACTGTTGCAGTATGAAGCAACCATTCACCTTTATCAGTTACCAAGCGTTCAGCTTGTTCAACTGTTATACCGTTTGATTTTGCCCAACCTTGAGCAGCTTTACTAGCATTACCCGCTTCATCAAACGCAACATTCACTGCCGGGCCACGTTTTTCTACTGTTTTATCTTGTTGTTTATCAACTAAATCAAAAACTTGTACAGCCATACGGCGAGGTGTAGCAAACCACTTTATATCGTTATATGCTAAATCATGGCTATCAAGTTGACTTTTTATACTATCAAAAAAAGCTGTTGCTAATGTTTTCAATGCTTTAGGTGGTAACTCTTCAGTACCCAATTCAATAAGGAGTGTTTCAGTAGTCATTATTTATCTCCTTTGTTTGAAGCGTCATTTTGATTATTTTTACATAACGGGAAGCCTAGTTCTTCACGCTTTTGGTAATACGCTTCAGCAACCGCTTTTGATAAAGTACGTACACGTAAAATATAACGTTGACGTTCTGTTACTGATATAGCATGACGTGCATCGAGTAAATTGAAAGCATGAGACGCTTTCATCACTTGCTCGTATGCCGGTAATGGTAAATTAGCTTCAATTAGTTTTTGGCTATCTTTTTCGCATTGATCAAACTGCTTAAATAACGCATCAACATCAGCATGTTCAAAGTTATAAGTAGACTGCTCAACTTCATTTTGGTGGAAAACATCACCGTAATATACAGTACCCATTGGACCGTCAGCCCAAACAAGATCATAAATGCTATCGACATTTTGAATGTACATTGCCAGACGTTCTAAGCCATAAGTAATTTCACCTGTAACAGGTGTACACTCTAAGCCGCCGACTTGTTGGAAATAAGTAAATTGAGTGATTTCCATACCGTTAAGCCATATTTCCCAGCCTAAGCCCCATGCACCTAACGTTGGTGACTCCCAGTTATCTTCAACAAAACGAATATCATGAACAAGTGGATCAATACCTAGCTCTTTTAATGAATTCAGGTATAGCTCTTGAATGTTCTTTGGAGAAGGCTTTAACATCACTTGAAATTGATAATAATGTTGCAAGCGATTAGGGTTTTCACCGTAGCGACCATCAGTTGGTCGTCGACATGGCTGAACATAAGCGCTGCTAATAGGCTCTGGCCCTATAGATCGTAGAAAGGTCATTGGGTGGAAGGTACCAGCCCCTACTTCTAAGTCTAACGGTTGTACTATTACACAGCCTTGTCTTGACCAATAATCTTGCAACTGCAAGATTAGACCTTGAAACGTTTTACAATTGAAACTAGTCATGTTTTGTCAAATTCACTCTAAGTTATAAATTTACACGCTATACATTCATCAAAAAACATAACGTGCTGTTTTTAAAATAGAAATGCTCAGTTATGATGACCGAGCATATAATATTTATCGATGAAATTCTAAATTTCATCCCTACTGCCTATGTAAAAATATTATTTACATAGGTCATAACACTTAAAAATCTAAGTTTGAAACTTTTAAGGCATTTTCTTCTATAAACTTCCTACGCGGCTCTACATGATCACCCATTAAGGTATTAAACAGTTGATCTGCTGCAATCGCATCATCAATCGTAACTTGTAACATACGACGTGTTTCAGGATCCATGGTAGTTTCCCACAATTGATCAGGGTTCATCTCACCCAATCCTTTATAACGTTGAATATATTGACCACGTTTAGATTCAGCCATTAACCAACTAAGTGCTTCTTCAAAGGTGTCAACAGGTTTAACCTTCTCACCTCGTTTAACATAAGCACCTTCTTCCATTAAATTATTAATCGCATCGTTTAATGAAATAATCGCTGCAAACTCATTAGACTGAGTAAACTCATAGTTACAACTGTAAACCTTATCAATACCATGCTTACGAACAATAAATTCTGGGTAATAAATATTACGCTCAGTATTGTATTCTACAGTCACGGTATATAGAGAGCCGTTACCATCTTGATCATCAAGTTGAGTAATTAAATCTTTAGCCCATGCATCAACTTTATCTTTATCTGCAAAATCTTCTTTCGCGATATTCGTGCTATATACCATTTTTTCTAGGATATCTGCAGGAATTTGTCTAGAGATACGCTTAATAGTTTCCATGGTAGTACGGAATTGATTAACTAACTGTTCTAGTGCTAAACCAGTAATAGCAGGTGCATCTTCATTAACATGAATAGAAGCACTGTCTAATGCTAAAGTAGTGAGGTATTCTGTTAAACCATCATCATCTTTTATGTAACGCTCTTGCTTACCTTTTTTCACTTTATATAACGGTGGTTGTGCAATAAAGATATGGCCACGTTCCATAATTTCAGGCATTTGACGATAAAAGAATGTTAATAACAATGTACGGATATGCGATCCATCAACATCCGCATCCGTCATAATGATAATACTATGATATCTCAATTTTTCTGGGTTGTACTCATCACGACCAATACCACAGCCTAATGCTGTAATGAGTGTACCAACTTCTTGAGAAGAGATCATTTTATCAAAACGTGCTTTCTCTACGTTTAATATTTTACCTTTCAACGGTAAAATAGCTTGGTTTTTACGGTTACGTCCCTGCTTGGCTGAACCGCCAGCAGAGTCCCCTTCCACAATATATAATTCAGATAGTGCAGGATCTTTTTCCTGACAATCAGCTAACTTACCTGGTAAGCCAGCAATATCTAATGCACCTTTACGTCGAGTCATTTCACGTGCTTTACGCGCAGCTTCACGAGCTCTCGCAGCATCAACAATTTTCATAATAATAGTACGAGCAACAGCAGGTTTTTCTAATAAGTACTCACCTAACTTTTCACCCATTGCTTGTTCAACTGCCGTTTTCACTTCAGAAGAAACTAGTTTATCTTTAGTTTGAGAAGAGAATTTAGGATCTGGTACTTTAACCGAAATTACAGCAGTTAAGCCTTCACGTGCATCATCACCTGAAGCGTTCGTTTCTGTACTACCACCTTTTTTGGTCTTATTAAGACCTTCTTTCACCATATAACTATTCAATGTACGAGTTAATGCCGTACGGAAACCACTTAAATGAGTACCACCATCACGCTGTGGAATATTATTAGTAAAACAGTGAATACTTTCTTGGAAACCATCATTCCATTGCATCGCCACTTCAACAACAATGCCATCGTCACGTGCTAAATCAAAATAGAAAATCTCTTCATTTACAGGTGTCTTGTTTGTATTTAAATAATCAACAAACGCTTGAATACCACCATCAAAATGGAAATGATCTTCTTTACCTTCTTCACGTTCATCAATTAAACGAATTGAGACACCTGAGTTTAAGAATGACAATTCACGAATACGTTTAACTAACAATTCATAATGAAATAAAACGTCTGTAAAAGTATCAGTGCTTGGCCAAAAACGTACCTCGGTACCTGTTTTATCACTTTCTCCAACAACAGCCAGAGGTGCTTGTGGTATGCCTATATGGTAATACTGTTCAAATAATTGCCCATCTCTGCGAATATTCAACTTTAGTTTACTACTTAAAGCATTTACTACAGAAATACCAACACCATGAAGTCCACCTGAAACTTTGTAACCTGAGTCATCTCCACCAAACTTACCACCAGCATGTAATACTGTCATGATAACTTCAGCTGCAGAAACCCCCTCTTCAGGATGTAATTCTGTTGGTATACCACGGCCATCATCTTTTACAGAAACAGAACCATCTAAATGAATAGTGACGACAATATCTTTACAATGTCCTGCCAAAGCTTCATCAATTGAGTTATCTAACACCTCAAAAACCATGTGGTGTAAACCAGTACCATCATCAGTGTCACCGATGTACATACCGGGTCTTTTTCGTACTGCATCAAGTCCTTTTAGTACTTTAATACTGGCCGAGTCATATTCATTTTCTACAGTCATAGTTTTAGCCTATTCAATTGCTGTTTCTGTTTTTAAGTCAGAATCGTTTGGAGACATCGCTGATATTTCGCCATGTTTCACGTGAAACACTTTATAATTTTCTATTGTTGTAATTGTTTTTTCATTTTCAGAGCAAACATTATTACAAATACCATCATTAAAGCGCTCAAAAAAAGGAGTTAAAACATCATTGCTAATTGCAGTAATTACCACTTGGCAATCTAATATTTCTAACGCCTTTGATAGCGCTTTACGAGAATTAATATCTAATTCTGCACCAATATCATCTATTAATAAAATTGGTTTTACTCGTTCAACTCTAGCTATTAATTTAGCTTGGGTAAAAGTTAACGCGAGTAAAAACAACTTTTGTTGACCTCTAGATAGTTGAGTCTCTAAAGGCTGTTTATCAAGGAGAAATTTCACATCAAATTTATGAGCACCATATAAACTATATCCATATTTAGCTTCACGTTCTTGATTACTAAAAAGTACTTCTTCTAATTCTCTTTTTTGTGGCCATCCTCGTAAGTATTGTACCGTTACTCTGCTCTTCAAACTTGGCAGTAGCAGTGTTAGCCAACCATCTAATTCATTAATCAAGGTTAAGCTATACTCTTCCCTTACACTAGCAACTTCAGCAGACATTTGACAGAACTGCTCAGTCCAATATGACAGCATAGCGTTAGATGCACTTGAATGATGATTTAATCTAATACAAGCATTTCTTTGTTTTAAAACTCGATTAAAGTTTTTCCATTGCTGTGCAAATGAATGTTTCACGTGAAACATGCCTAAATCGACAAACCTTCTGCGTTCCCTAGGTCCACCAAAAAAAAGTTTAAAGCTCTCTGGCGTAACAATTTGTATTGCAATATTTTTAGCTAACACTGATAAGCGATTCTGAAATTCACCATCAATTTTAATAGTTGTTGAGCCTGTACTAATATCACGACTTAATCCTAGTTGGCGATTATTTCCATCTCTAACACTAACAACAAAGTTAGTTGTCTCGTGACAAGCTAGTGCATCAAGTTTACTTGTTCTAAAAGATTTACCATGTCCTAGAAAAAAAAGTGCCTCTAATAAACTACTTTTTCCGCTACCATTATCCCCAACAAAAAAGTTTAATTGTGAGTGAAAATCAATTGTAGCATCATTTAAGTTACGAAAATTTTTGGTAACTAATTTAATAACACTCATTTAGTTAATTTCAATGGTAAACAAACTATAAGCGCATTGGCATAACAACATAAAGCGCTTCACCAGAATCTGCACCTTCAATAACAACGCTTGAATTAGCATCAGCTAAAGTAAACTTAACTTTTTCATCTTTAATCGCATTTAGTACATCAAGTACATAACTAACATTGAAACCTATTTCGAGTTCATCATATGGAAAATCTATTTCTAACTCTTCTTCTGCTTGCTCTTGCTCTGGGTTATTAGCTGTAATTTTTAATAAAGAATTTAAAAAATTTAAACGAACACCTTTAAATTTTTCATTCGATAAAATAGATGCCCGTGACAATACTTGACGTAATTTTTCTTTATCAGTAACAAATATTTTATCACCATTACGAGGTAAAACTCGACGGTAATCAGGAAAACGTCCATCAACTAATTTACTTGTAAACGAAAATTCTGAATCAATAATACGAATATGATTAGAGCCAAGATAAACTTGCACCGCTTCATCAACAGGAGCAAGCAAACGAATTATTTCTAAAATACCTTTTCGAGGAACAATAACTTGTCTTGCTGGTAGTGTTAAAGATTCATTTGAAATTTTACAAATAGCTAATCGGTGACCGTCTGTAGCAACAGATCTAATTTCATTACCTTCACTTTCGATCGACATACCATTTAAGTAATAACGAACATCTTGGTTAGCCATTGAGAAATGCGTACTTTCAATTAAGCGCAATAATTCTGATTTTAATAATTTAAACTCAACATCGCCCTTCCATTCTTCAATATTTGGAAAGTCATCAGCTGATAATGTTGATAGCGAATAGCGACTTCTGCCTGACGTTAATTTAACGCTATCATTTTCAGCATTAAAACTTATCATTGAGTTTTCAGGTAAACTTTTACAAATATCAAGTAATTTACGTGCAGGTATTGTTATTTTTCCATCTTCACCCTGATTATCTATTTCAGCATGAGCTACCATTTCAAGTTCTAAATCGGTAGCAGTCAAGGTTAACAAATGCCCTTTAACATCAAAAAGAATATTTCCTAAAATGGGTAAAGTACTTTTGCGTTCAACTGCACCAGAAACTAACAATAATGGCTTAAGTAATAATTCTCTATTAAGTGAAAATTTCATTTATCATCCTGCATTTGAGCAAATTTCTTATTATTAAATTTTAGTTGGTAAAATAATTCTATAACACTAGTGGAAAACATTAAATATTAAGACGATAAGGTTCTAATCAAATTAGAATAATCTTCTTTAATATCATGCAGTTCCTCTCTAAGAGACTTCACCTTACGACAAGCATGTAACACTGTAGTATGATCTCTTCCACCAAAAGCATCACCTATTTCTGGTAAGCTATGGTTCGTTAATTCTTTAGATAATGCCATTGCTAGCTGTCTAGGTCTAGCGACAGATCTGTTTCTTCGCTTCGAGAGCAAATCCGCTACTTTAATCTTGTAATATTCAGCCACAGTGCGTTGGATATTATCAATAGTAACAAGCTTATCTTGCAAAGCTAATAAATCTCGTAAAGCTTCTCTAACAAAATCTATAGTAATCGCTCTACCCGTGAAATTTGCATTAGCAATAACACGATTAAGCGCTCCCTCTAATTCACGTACATTTGAACGTAAACGTTTAGCAATGAAAAAAGCAACTTCATCCGCTAAGTTGATATTACTTTCTTGTCCCTTTCTTTTTAAGATAGCGACACGTGTTTCTAATTCTGGCGGTTCAATCGCAATAGTTAAGCCCCAACCGAAACGAGATTTTAATCGATCTTCAACGGCAACTTCTTTAGGGTAACGGTCACTAGTTAAGATAATTTGTTGATTGCCTTCAAGTAGCGCATTAAAAGTATGAAAAAACTCTTCTTGAGTTCTATCTTTACCAGCAAAGAATTGAATATCATCAATTAATAAAGCGTCAACACTACGATAATATTGCTTAAACTTTTCCATGGAATTATTTTGCAACGCTTTTACCATATCTTGCACAAAACGTTCTGAGTGCATGTAAGCGATTTTAGCATTAGGATTATTTTGTAAAATGCCATTACCAACTGCATGTAATAAATGCGTTTTACCTAAACCAGTACCACCATAAATAAATAATGGATTATAAGCTGCACCGGGATTATCAGCAACTTGTGAAGCGGCGGCTCTTGCTAACTGGTTCGATTTACCTTCAACAAAGTTATCAAAAGTATATTTAACACGAACATTAGCCTTTTTTGGTAAATTTGTTTCCGCTTCAGCAGCGGGAGCTGATTTACTATTTGGACTAAAATTGGCGCCGGCAGAAGTCGCTGCATTTTTTTGTACAGCAGGACTTAGTGGTTTACTACCCACATCAAAACGTAAAAGGTATGAATCCCCACCATCTGTCATTGTTATTAGTTCATTGATTCTATTAACATATTTATCGCGAACCCAATCTAAAACAAAACGATTAGGTGCATATAGTGTTAATATATTATCCGTAACAACACACTGTAGTGGACGAATCCACATACTAAATTGCTGTGCTGGCAATTCTTCTTGAAGAACAGAAAGGCATCGCTGCCAAAGAGAGTGTTCCAACCAAAACTCCAAAGGAAAATATTTCATCCGCTTGTTGTTATTATCTATTTATTAAAAAAGAAGCATTAGAAAATAAACAATAAGATCGTTACTTAAAAGACAAGAAATTTTACGACTTGAAAAAGTAAAACAAACGAAAGTTTTTTATTATGTACTACCATTATCTCTATACTTATCCACAAGTGCAATATTGACAGACAACTATTCGTAATTATTTTTACAATAAACAGCTAAAGACTAGTTTAATTGGCTTATTAGTAAGGTTTTATATTAAAATTACTCAAAAATGGATTACTTACTTTTATTGCTTATACAAATAAAAAAGCAATGAATCAGTAAAAAAATACCATTTAACATCAAACCTGTGGATATTTTTACCCCGTTCGGTGAATAACATTAAAATGCAAGTCACCACAACAGCTAAGATCCTAACGATCATCAAAGGATCTTTTAATAAATATTCAAGATAAAACATTGACAGTGAGCTGAATTAGATTTAGAATTCGGCCTCTTTTTTTAGACCTGTGTGCTCAAATGGCTTTTTTGTCAGGGCAACAACAACCGACGGATTAGCGTAATGAAAAGAACATTTCAACCTAGCGTATTAAAGCGTAAGCGTAACCACGGATTCCGTGCTCGTATGGCAACTAAAAATGGCCGTGCTGTTATAGCTCGTCGCCGTGCCAAAGGCCGTGCAAGCCTTAGTGCTTAATCTTAATTTTATTTCTAAGTTAGAAACTGAATTAAGATGGTAACCAATAAGGTTACTTATGAATTTAATCGGGAGTCACGTCTGTTGACTCCCGGTCACTTTCAATCTGTGTTTAAAAAACCTATCAGATTTGGCTCTCGCCATTTTACTATACTTATTACCCCTACTAATTTATCTGATGATTCATGTAAAAAAAATCGTCTCGGCTTAGCTATTGCTAAAAAACGTGTGAAACTTGCCGTACAACGAAATCGCATGAAAAGAATTATTAGAGAAAGCTTTCGTTTAAATCAACATGATTTACCTGCTATCGACATGGTAGTTATGGTAAAGTCCGGTATTGATCAACTCGACAATAACGAAATCAACCAAGAATTAGAAAAAATATGGCGAAAAATAATTCAGCGCCACAAAAACTAGCAATAGCTTGTATAAAAGGCTATCAGCGTTTTATTAGTCCATTATTGGGCTCTAATTGTCGATTTCAACCAACCTGCTCTACTTATGCAAACCAGGCTATAGAACGCTTTGGTGTAATAAAAGGATGTTGGTTAGCAAGCAAACGAATATTAAAATGTCACCCGTTGAATGAAGGTGGTGAAGATCCAGTTCCCCCCTTAAAAAAAGAAAAATAATATTCCTGCCTTAAAAAGCAGAACAAATTATATACGCTAATACTAAAAGAGTGTTGGTTTGCAGTTAAACCTAGTCTAAAATGCCTTGCTATAAATTACATGCGGGAGGATATAACCTCGTGCCAACCCAAAAACAAGAGAATTAAATCTTATGGAATCTCAACGCAGTCTGCTTTTTATTGCGCTTATGGTTGTTACTTACTTACTTTTTAGTCAGTGGCAAGCAGAAAATTCACCAGCAGTTGAACAACCAACTATTAGTCAAAATGCGAATAATGAACTTGCTGCAGATGCAGAATTTGTTCCTGAATCAACTGACTCATCAGCACCAATGACAAGAGATACAGCTTCAAATGCAAAATTAATTAGTATCGCTACAGATACCTTGCTAGTAAAAATTAATACGCAAGGTGGTGATATTGTTGATGCGAAGCTACTCGATTTTAATACCGAACAAGGTAATAATATTCCATACACCGTAATGCAAAACGGTAATCAAAAATATGTTGCACAATCGGGCTTAACGGGTGCTAACGGCGTAGATAGAGTTATTAAAGGCCGACCTATTTATAGTACGGTTCAAAGTAACTATGAATTAGTTGGTGACAATTTAACTGTAGATCTAACTTTTCAAGATAACAATGGTCTAAGCGTAACAAAACGCTTTTCATTTGTTGCTGGCAGTTACAGTATTGGTGTTGAATACATAATTAATAACAGCACAGCTAACAGTGTTTCAGTTCAAATGTACGGTCAACTTAAACAATCTACATTAAAAGACACTTCATCAGGTATGTTACCTACTTATCGTGGCGCTGCATTCTCTACAAGTGAAGATCGCTATGAAAAATATGATTTTGATGATATTGCAGAAACAAACTTAAATAAAACAACACCTGGTGGTTGGGTTGCAATGCTAGAGCATTACTTTGTTTCAGCTTGGGTACCAAATGCTGAAGATAACAACCAACTGTATACTAACTACAGCAACAACCAAGAAGCTGTTATTGGTTTTAAAGCACCGCCAGTAACAATAGATGCAGGCCAACAAGGCAATACCTCAGCTATTTTTTATGTTGGTCCTAAAGATCAAGCGGTACTAGAGAAAATTGCACCTAACTTAGATTTAACCATTGATTACGGTTTTTTATGGATGATTAGTCAACCATTATTCTGGTTACTATTAACAATTCAAAGCTTTGTAACAAACTGGGGTGTAGCAATTATTATCATCACTTTAATTGTTAAAGGTGGTATGTATCCGTTAACAAAAGCGCAATATACCTCAATGGCTAAAATGCGTGAATTAGCGCCGAAAATGGCACAGCTTAAAGAACGTTTTGGTGATGACAGACAAAAAATGTCTCAAGCTACCATGGAAATGTATCGTAAAGAGAAAGTAAACCCTGCTGGCGGTTGTTTACCATTATTACTACAAATGCCTATTTTCCTTGCGCTTTACTGGGTATTTTTAGAAAGTGTTGAATTACGACATGCACCGTTTGTTTTTTGGATTCAAGATTTGTCAGCAATGGACCCATACTATGTATTGCCAGTATTAATGGGTATTAGTATGTTTGTAATGCAAAAAATGCAACCAATGACTATTCAAGATCCAATGCAACAGAAAATAATGCAATACATGCCTGTTGTTTTCTCAATATTTATGGCTTGGTTCCCATCAGGATTAGTACTTTACTGGTTCGTAAGTAACATGATTTCAATTGCCCAAATGAAAGTCATTTTCAGCGGCATTGAGAAGAAGAAATTAGAAAAAGCAAGTTAACACTTCTTTGTTATAATTTTTAACTTAAGTTCATATTAATAATATAAAAGCGGTTTCTGATAAAGAAATCGCTTTTTTGTTAGTTAAAGATAAATAACGTAAAATAGCTATTATTCAAGCTCTCTATTTTTATAGGTTTAAATCAATGTCATTATTACCTAGTGGTAAATCAACTATTGCAGCACAAGCTACCGCACCTGGCCGTGGTGGTGTTGGTATTATTCGTGTATCTGGGCCTGAAGCAAAAAATGTTGCTCAAGCTATTTTGGGTAAATTGCCTGAAATTAGAAAAGCTGAATACTTACCTTTTTCAAATGCACAAAACGAAATATTAGATCAAGGTATCGCTTTATTTTTTAAAGCCCCTAATTCATTTACGGGTGAAGATGTTATAGAGTTTCAAGGTCACGGTGGTCCTGTTCTTTTAGATATGCTACTTAAAGCTATTCTAGCCTTACCTAATGTTGTTATGGCTAAACCAGGTGAGTTTAGTGAACAAGCTTTTTTAAATGACAAACTTGATTTAACCCAAGCTGAAGCAATTGCAGATTTAATCAATTCAAGTTCAGAACAAGCTGCACGCTCTGCCCTGCACTCACTTCAAGGTAATTTTTCTAAATTAGTTAACGAAATGGTAGAAAGCATTATTCATCTACGTATGTATGTTGAAGCCTCTATCGACTTTCCAGAAGAAGAAATTGACTTTCTTGCTGATAAAAAAATAGTTAACGATCTTAAAGCTATTATCAGCAAAGTTGAAAGCGTACGAAAACAGGCACAACAAGGCAGTATTATTCGTGAAGGTATGCGTGTCGTTATAGCAGGTAGGCCTAACGCCGGAAAATCAAGTTTACTCAATGCATTGAGCGGTAAAGAAAGTGCCATTGTTACCGATATTGCTGGTACTACACGTGATGTATTAACAGAACAAATTCATATCGATGGTATGCCATTACATATTATAGACACTGCAGGTTTACGTGACAGTGATGATAGAGTTGAACAAATTGGAATTGAACGCGCTTGGCAAGAAATAAAACAAGCTGATCGCGTATTGTTAATGGTTGATGCGAGTACCAACCATAATCTTTTAGAAAGTGAACAAGATATTAAAGATTATTATCCTGAATTTTTCGAAAAGCTACCTAATAACATCGGCCTGACCTTAGTAAGAAATAAAGCTGATTTAAACCAAGCAATTCTTGAAGATAATATTGGCTTAGCTGAATTTACAGATAAAAATAATAAAAACCATACTTCGGTAACCTTATCAGCAAAAACTGGCGCAGGCGTTGACAGCTTAAAAGAGCACTTAAAAGCGATTATGGGCTATCAAGGTAGTACTGAAGGTGGATTTATGGCTAGAAGACGTCATTTAACCGCTTTAGATAACACTCATCAGCATTTAATTACTGGTTTAGACCAATTAGAGTCTTATGTAGCTGGAGAAATTTTAGCTGAAGAATTAAGAATTTGTCAGTTAGAGCTTGATCAAATCACCGGTGAATTCACCAGTGATGACCTATTAACTAAAATATTTAGCTCTTTCTGTATTGGAAAATAGGTATATAAATAAACGTTTATACGCCATCGATATAACTTAAAAATAGCCCCTATATTAATATTTTCTCTCCCCTACAAGCATATTGCCACCTTTTAACTAAGAAGGTTAAAAGGTGGCAATATGCTTACCGTAGAAATTTCATCACGAAAACCAGCCGTTATTCGTAATACATTTTCAGCTTTTGTTTTTTCTGAAACTAAAGAACTAGCAGTAATGATTGATAAACCAGAATTGAGTTTTAAGAACAGTAAGAAATATATTTTGATAGGTAATAAACACAGATATGAAGAGCGGTCAGGTTTATCTTATGAAATTAAAGCCGCTTAAGTTATTTTAGATCTTTATCTATACTTTATCGCGGCAATATAACTAATTTTTCTGAGGTAAGTTTCTGTTAAGACGAACTATTGTGCAACTTTTACACGAATTCTGTTTTTAGCAACTCTTGTTTCATGAAGAGCCGAAAGTGCCGATTTTGCTTCTTTCTCATCTGGCATTACCACAAAAGCAAAGCCTTTTGATTTACCTGTTTCTTGATCTAAAACTAAACTACATTCAGTGACAGAGCCATGAGCAGAAAATAAAATACGAAGTTCTTGCTCTGTGGTTGAACGTGAAAGGTTACGAACTAAAAGTTTCATAATGAACCTTATGACTTGATTAAAATATTGCGTAAGTAATTGTCGCACATATTGCCCGTAGTAAGTAATGATAAATAAAAATATTAAACGGCATATTATTACACTCAGTACCTATTAGCGCTTACTTCACTACTCGCTGTTGGTAGTTTTAGACCTCATGCTACCAGCCGTTATTACATCTAGAATAAGTATATTTTCAATATCTATAAAAATATGGATAAAATTAATAGTGAATACTTACTATATAAATATATTTATAAAAATTATCTCTAACACTACTTATTTATCAATTAGCTTACTCATTACTAACAAACTTTAATAAAACTTAGCCAGTTAAAGTACCTATAAAGAAGCGATCTAAACTTTTGTACTTTGTTATTTGGATCTACTTAAGTAAGTAGTAGATCTTATTCCGGATCAAAACAACCATAAAAGACGATCCTCACAAACGGCAGTTAATTAAAATAGCCGGCCTCAATAAGTTTATCATTTAAGCTAACTCGTTCACCTTGAGCTGGTTTACGTATAAGAATACAATCATTTCATTCTTAATCATTAGATCACCTAACTATGAGCTCATTTCAAATAATTGTTGGCAGTATGCTTGGCGGCACAGAATATGTTGCTGAAGCATGTGAAGAACAGCTAAATAAACTTAACCATGACGCAAATTTACACTTAAATCCTAATTTTAATTCGATCCTTGGATCAACTTTTTCACAAGATCCTGCTAAAAAAACAACTTGGCTCGTTTGTACCTCCACTCATGGAGCTGGTGACTTTCCTGACAATATCCAAGCATTTGTTGAAGATCTTAAAAATTGTGTACAAGATCTATCCTCAATAAATTTAATTGTTATCGCTATTGGAGATTCAAATTATGATACTTTTTGCAAAGCAGGCTTTGAATTAAATAAACTATTAATATCAAAGGGTTGTAATAGTTTGTTAGATGTTAAAACTCTTGATATGAGTGAAGATATTGATCCAGAAGATCTTGCACAGCAATGGTTAAGTGAAAACAAGGATCTTTTATAAGCTACTTACACATAAGTTATCAACAAAACTTAGTGTAAAAAACGCATATTGTGGACAATTTAATGGATAAGCGGTTAATTTCATATTATTATTCCGTGTATATCTTTATGGTTTAATTACTCTGTGGATAACTAGTCCTTTTGATCACCGCTTATATGAGACTTGATCAATGTTTGATCACAAGCTTGTCATTCTCTTAACCATATAAAATAATTGAGAAAAAAACACTTACCCACAGAAAACTCGATCCTTAATAAGTAATAGTAATAAGATCTCTATAAAGATCTTATATATATTAGAGAGATCGAGTTACGATCTTTTTACGCATTTGATCGTTTCACTATTGGAAAAAAAACGGTAAAATACGTCTCCTAATTTCAGTTAAAGAAAATTTCTTTAACAACAGTTTTTTAAGGTTCAAATTTATGTGGTATCAAGAGTCGTATGATGTAATCGTTGTTGGTGGTGGCCATGCAGGCACTGAGGCTGCGCTTGCATCTGCCCGAATGGGATGTAAAACACTTTTGTTAACCCATAACATCGATACTTTAGGACAAATGTCCTGTAATCCAGCCATCGGTGGTATTGGAAAAGGACATTTAGTAAAAGAAATTGATGCTTTAGGTGGTTTAATGGCAACAGCCATTGATCATAGTGCTATTCAATTTAGAACCTTAAATGCAAGCAAAGGCCCAGCAGTAAGAGCAACTAGAGCTCAAGCAGATCGAGCGTTATACCGAACTTTCGTCCGTCAATTCTTAGAAAACCAAGAAAACTTAACTATTTTTCAACAACCTTGTGACGATCTGATCTTAGAAAATGATCGTGTTGCTGGTGTTTCAACTCAAATGGGATTGAAATTTAAAGGAAAAACAGTTGTATTAACCGTAGGAACTTTCCTTGCAGGACAGATTCATATTGGTTTAAACAATTATCAAGGCGGACGTGCAGGAGATCCTGCAAGCGTAAATTTAGCATCAAAAATGCGTGATATGCCTTTTAGAATGGATCGTTTGAAAACAGGTACTCCACCTCGTCTAGATGCAAGATCATTAGATTTTTCAGTTATGGAAGAACAACCTGGAGATTCACCACGCCCAGTGTTTTCATTTATGGGATCTGAAAAGGATCATCCAGAGCAAGTTTCTTGTTTTATTACTCATACAAATGAAAAAACACATCAATATATTCGTGAAGGTTTAGATAGATCGCCAATGTATACTGGTGTTATTGAAGGTATTGGTCCACGCTACTGCCCTTCTATTGAAGATAAAATTACTCGTTTTGCTGATAAAACTTCACATCAAATATTTGTTGAACCTGAAGGGTTAACTACTCATGAAATTTATCCAAATGGTATTTCAACGAGTTTACCTTTTGATGTACAAATGAATTTAGTACGTTCAATTAAAGGTTTTGAGAATGCTTTTATCACACGTCCAGGCTATGCCATTGAATATGATTACTTTGATCCTCGAGATTTAAAACAATCACTAGAAAGTAAGTTTATTGAAAATTTATATTTTGCTGGACAAATAAATGGTACGACAGGATATGAAGAAGCTGGTGCTCAAGGTTTAATTGCAGCAACAAATGCTGCTAATAGAGTAAAAGGTCGTGATGAATTTACCCTAGGTCGAGACCAAGCTTATATGGGCGTATTGATAGATGATTTAGCAACCTTAGGTACAAAAGAACCTTACCGTATGTTTACTTCACGTGCTGAATATCGTTTATTGTTACGTGAAGACAATGCCGATATTCGTTTAACTGAAAAAGGCCGTGAGGTTGGTTTAGTTGATGATCTTCGTTGGAAACGTTTTAACGATAAAATGGAAAATATTGAATTAGAGCGTCAACGTTTAAAAGATACATGGGTACAAAAAGATCAAAGTAATATAGACCAAGTAAATGCATTACTAAAATCGCCAATGAGTAAAGAAGCAAGTCTTGAAGATCTTATTCGTCGTCCTGAAGTACGTTATAGCGATTTAATGAAAATAGAAGGTTTAGGCCCTGCTATTGCAGATACACAAGCAGCAGAGCAAATAGAAATTCAAACTAAATATGCAGGTTATATTGATAGACAACTTGATGAAATAGCCAAGAAAAAACGTAATGAAGATACTGTTATACCTCTTGATTTTGACTATACGCAATTATCAGGATTATCAAACGAAGTTGTCGCTAAATTAAAAGATGCTCGTCCAGAAACCATTGGTAAAGCATCTAGAATTTCTGGTATTACTCCAGCAGCTATTTCGTTATTATTAGTTTACTTAAAAAAACATGGTTTACTTAGTAAAAAAATAGCGTAAGCCAATTAAAAAGTATCATTAAAAAATATGACATTAACTTCAAAACTCGAAAACTTGCTTAGTCAAACAACTTTGCAAGTTTCTCCGCAACAAGTAAACTTACTTATTCAATATGTAGAGCTTTTACATAAATGGAATAAAGCTTACAACTTAACATCAGTAAGAGATCCACAAGAAATGCTAGTTAAGCATATAATGGATAGTTTAATGGTAGGTGAAGTGTTGCATGGCAAAAACTTTATCGATGTTGGCACAGGTCCTGGTTTACCAGGTATTCCTTTAGCTATATTATTTCCTGAGAAAAATTTTGTATTATTAGATAGTTTAGGAAAAAGGATCACTTTTCTTAGACAAGTTGTATTTCAATTAAAATTGACTAATGTTCAACCGGTTAAGTCTCGTGTTGAAGATTATTCTGGTGAAACACCTTTTGATGGTGTATTAAGTAGAGCCTTTTCATCACTTAATGATATGGTGACTTGGTGTTCACATTTAGTGACTAAAGAACAAGGACAATTTTTTGCCTTAAAAGGTCAATATCCCAGTGATGAACTGACTAATTTACCTGAAAATATTAGTTTAGTTGCTAGTCATGAAATAAAGGTACCTGAACTTGTAGGCGAACGGCATGTACTTGTTTTAAAAAAGAACTAAAAAGTGTTAAAAACATTGTTTAAATAATAAATTAAATATAATAGAGGCGCTTGTGGGAAAAATAATAGCTGTTGCAAATCAAAAAGGTGGTGTTGGTAAAACAACAACTGCTGTTAATTTGGCTGCGTCTTTAGCTGCTACTAAGCGAAAAATATTATTAATCGACCTTGATCCTCAAGGCAATGCAACAATGGCCAGTGGTATTAATAAGTATGAAGTACCAGCTACTTGTTACGAATTACTTATTGAAGAAAAATCGGTTGAAGAAGTTGCACAAAAGGAAACAACTGGTTTATATGATTTAATTGCGGCTAATACCGATGTTACTGCAGCTGAAATAAAGTTAATGGAAGTATACTCTCGAGAGCATCGACTAAGAATGGCACTTGAGCCAGTAAAAGATCATTATGATTTTATTATTATTGACTGTCCACCATCATTAAATATGCTGACAGTAAATGCGATGACAGCAGCAGATTCTGTTTTAGTACCAATGCAATGTGAATATTATGCTTTAGAAGGGTTAACAGCGTTAATGGATACCATTTCAAAATTAACTTCTGTTGTTAATGATAAGCTTCATATTGAAGGTATTTTACGTACTATGTATGATCCTCGTAATCGATTAGCAAATGATGTATCTGAACAATTAAAGCGTCACTTTGGTGATAAAGTGTACCGCAGTGTTATTCCACGTAATGTACGTTTAGCCGAGGCACCAAGTTTTGGCTCACCTGTAATGTATTACGATAAGTCATCAACAGGTGCAAAAGCTTATTTAGCTTTAGCTGGTGAAGTACTACGTAAAAATAGTACGGTAAAAAATAATTCAACAAAAGCACCAAATAGCGAGCAAGTGGCTAGCTAGAGTCAAGATACTGCAGAGTAATTTCAAGGAATATTATGAGCCCAACAAAGAAAAGAGGTTTAGGCAGAGGCCTTGACGCATTACTTACGCCACAAGTAAGGCCTTCGGAACAAGAAGATAGCAGTAAAAAAAGTGACAAAAATGATGATACTATACTTAAAGATGGTGATTTAAGTAAAATAGCCATTAATAAGTTATCACCTGGTAAGTATCAGCCACGTAAGGATATGTCCGATTCTGCACTTGAAGAACTTTCATTATCCATTAAATCTCAAGGAATTATCCAACCAATTGTTGTTAGACTTATTAATACCGACAATAATGGTGACCGGTTTTACGAAATAATTGCAGGTGAGCGTCGTTGGCGTGCAGCTAAATTAGCAAAATTGACAGAAGTTCCTTGTTTAATAAAAGATGTACCTGATGAATCAGCGGTTGCAATTGCTTTAATTGAAAACATTCAACGAGAAGATTTAAATGCAATGGAAGAAGCTGTTGCCTTAGATCGTTTATTAACTGAATTTGATTTAACTCATCAAGAAGTGGCTTTAGCCGTAGGTAAATCTAGAACGGCAGTAACAAATCTTTTACGCTTAAATAATTTAAATGATGCTGTAAAAACTTTCTTAGAAAATGGTGATATTGAAATGGGTCATGCTCGTGCATTGTTAGCCCTTGATGATACATTACAAGCTGAAGCAGCAAGAACAGTAGCAACAAAAGAATTAACAGTTAGAGAAACAGAAGCACTAATTAAAAGAATTCAAAACCCGAGTGAAGAAAAGCCTGCGAAAGAAAAAGATCAAAATAGCACTAATATAGAGCAAAACTTAGCAGAAAAAATAGGTTTGAATGTTGCCGTTAGTCATAATAAAAAAGGAAAAGGTAAACTCGTTATCTCATATGCTAATTTAGCTGAATTGAATGACTTTATTTCTAAAATAAAATAATACTAACGACTATTAACTACGACCATAAAATCTAGCAGATAAAATACTAGCGAATTAAATAATTTAAGCTTGGCTTAATAAGTTTTTCGCTAGTAACTATATTCCCCTTCATTTAAAACTAGCCACTCCAGGCGATATTCTCTAAAAACTCAACCAGATAAATTACACTAAACTTTTCCTCCAAAATAAACATAGAGTAATAGTTTGCTCTTCAAATAGTATTGTAATATTCAGTAACATAAATTTTAATTACACCCCCTTAATATTCAATAAAACTCATCCGAGCAGTGATGGTGTTAAATAGGCTATTTCATCCTTTAGAATCCTTTAGTTAACTATAATTTAGTACTTTAGTTGTATTTCTCAAATCTATATTAATTATTAGCACAAATAAGGGGCGTTCATTGCCCTATTTTCTTGCAATAAAAGACAATTTAAGTATACTTGCGCAAACTTTTTAACATTAAAGTTTTTACTTTAAAAAACTCGTTGGACTACGACTATATTCGTAATGTAACAGAGATTATTGTTGATGATTTTTTAGATGAGTTTTATTAGTATATATGAGTAATAGCTTAACAAAAGCAGGGCGAAAAGTAGCTCGAACACAAATATTATTCACTATTGCTTTAATGTTAATAACAACAGTAATAATTTATTTTATATGGGGAACTGCCCATGCCAAATCAGCGTTAGTTGGTGGTGCAGTCGCAATTATACCCAATATTATTTTTGCCTTGAAAGCATTTAAATATGCAGGGGCACAGTCGTCTAGGAAAGTAGTAGAGTCTTTCTATAGCGGCGTAAAATTAAAAATGCTTTATACCGCGCTATTATTTGCGTTGGTTTTTAAATTTATGGTAATAGTACCGTCAGCATTTTTAAGTACATATTGTGTAGTAGTGTTTTTTCCACTACTACAGCCTCTGTTTTTAACAAAGCGTTGAAACAGAAGCAAAAAAATTTATAAACTTTAACTTTTGGGATAATAAAATGGCAGAAGAAGTTACTCTCTCAGGCCATATTCAGCATCATTTAACTAATGCGAAAATGTGTACAACCGATAGTGGTTTGGCATTTAATAAAGCATGTAGTGACAGTGGTTTCTGGACATGGCATATAGATACCCTAGCTTGGTCAATTGGTTTAGGGATACTGTTTTTATGGATTTTCCGTAGAGCAGCAAACAAAGCAACCACAGGTGTACCTGATAAATTTCAATGTTTCATTGAAATGGTTATTGATTTTGTTGGTGACAACGTATCTAAAACCTTCCAAGGTAAAAGTGCACTGATTGCGCCATTAGCCCTAACGATATTTGTTTGGGTCTTTTTGATGAACTTAATGGATTTAATTCCTGTTGATTTCTTACCTGCATTAGCTGGGTTTGTTGGTGAAACAGCATTCGGTATGGATTCTCATGATGTATACATGAAAATTGTACCAACAACAGATATTAATCTTACTGCGGCATTAGCTGTGGGCGTATTCTTGTTGATGATAGCTTATTCTATAAGAATCAAAGGTGTTGGTGGTTTTATTAAAGAACTTACTTTGCACCCTTTTAGTACAAATAACAAACTTGCAATGGTATTTTTAATCCCTTGTAATTTATTACTGGAAACAATCGCATTAGTCGCTAAGCCATTCTCGTTAGCACTGCGTTTATTCGGTAACTTATATGCTGGTGAGTTGATATTCATCTTAATCGGCGCTGTAGGTTTAATGCAACTTCCGTTGCACTTTGTGTGGGCTGTATTCCATATACTAGTAATTGTATTACAAGCATTCGTATTTATGATGCTAACAATCGTTTACTTAAGCATGGCAAGCTCGGACAATCATTAATTTTTAACTTTAACTTTAACTTTAATTTTTATAATTAAAAACCCTGGAGAAAAAAAATGGAACAACTATTAACAATGCCTGAAGCAATTAAGTTCATCGCTGTTGCTTTACTTATCGGTTTTGGTGCTATTGGTACTGCTATCGGTTTTGGTAACATGGGCGGAAAATTCTTAGAAGCGTGTGCACGCCAACCAGAATTAGCTCCGTCATTACAAGTTAAAATGTTCATTTTAGCTGGTTTAATCGATGCTGTAGCAATGATCGGTGTTGGTATCGCGATGGTATTATTGTTTGTACTTTAATTCCATTCTTTGAACAGCTTACTATTAAGGAGGAGCGGTTGTGAATTTAAACGCCACTCTAATTGGTGAATTAATAGCATTTATCGTTTTTGTTTGGTTCTGCATGAAATATGTATGGCCACCACTAAACAATGCTATTGAAGCTCGCCAGAAAATAATCATAGATGGTTTAGCTGCTTCAGACCGTGCTGAAAAAGACTTGGAATTAGCCCAAGAAAAAGCAACGGCCCAACTAAAAGAAGCGAAGGCGCAAGCTGCTGAAATTATTGAAGTAGCCAAAAAGCGTGAAACGCAGATAGTTGAAGAAGCTGCTGTGAAAGCAGAAGCTGAGAAATTAAAAATCTTAGCTGCTGGTCACACAGAAATTGAAACTGAACGTAACCGTGTAAAAGAAGAATTGCGTAAACAAGTCGCTATTCTAGCTGTTGCCGGTGCCGAGAAAATTCTTGAACGTTCTATCGATGCCGCAGCACATAGCGACATCTTAGATAAATTCGTCGCTGAACTTTAAGAGGATAGAGCTATGTCTGAATTGACAACCATTGCTCGTCCTTACGCTAAAGCAGCGTTTGATTTTGCTGTTGAAGCTAAAGCAATTGATAGCTGGGCAACCCAGCTAGCTTTTGCTGCTGAAGTTGCTAAAGATAAAACTATTGAAGGTTATTTATCTGGCGGGGCTTCAGTTGAGCAAGCACAAACTTTATTTTTAAATGTTTGTGGTGAGCAAGTAAACAGTGAAGGTCAGAACTTTATAAAAGTTATGGCTGAAAACAAACGTTTGTTGGTGCTACCACTGGTTCTTGAACACTTTTTAGCGTTAAAAGCTGAATTTGAACAAGAAATCACAGTAGATGTAACCTCGGCAGTAGAAATTACCGCAGAGCAAAAAACAACACTTAGCGCCGCGCTTGAAAAGCGCTTGGCACGTAAAGTAAAGCTTAATTGTAATATTGATGTAAACATCGTTTCCGGCTTAATTATTAAAGCGGGTGACACAGTTATTGATGGCTCTATCCAAGGTAAACTGAGCCGTTTATCAACAACATTACAATCTTAGATAAGGGAACAGAGCATGCAACTGAATTCCACTGAAATCGCTGAACTGATCAAAAATCGTATTGAACAGTTCAACGTTGTCAGCGAAGCTCGTAACGAAGGTACAATCGTTTCTGTAACAGACGGTATCATTCGTATCCATGGCCTTGCCGATGTAATGCAAGGTGAAATGATCGAACTTCCTGGTAGCCGTTATGCTATCGCCTTAAACCTTGACCGTGATTCGGTAGGTGCGGTAGTTATGGGACCTTATGCTGATTTAGCAGAAGGACAGAAAGTTAAAGGTACTGGCCGTATTTTGGAAGTACCTGTAGGTCGTGGTCTTTTAGGCCGCGTAGTAAATACACTTGGTGAACCAATTGATGGCAAAGGCCCAATTGAAAATGATGGCTTCTCTCCTGTAGAAGTTGTTGCTCCTGGTGTTATTGAACGTAAATCAGTTGACCAACCAGTACAAACTGGTATTAAGTCAATTGATGCTATGATTCCAATTGGTCGTGGTCAACGTGAATTAATCATTGGTGACCGTCAAATCGGTAAATCAGCGATTGCACTTGACGCTATCATTAACCAAAAGAACACTGGTATCAAAAGTATTTATGTAGCTATTGGCCAAAAAGCGTCAACAGTTGCTAATGTTGTACGTAGCTTAGAAGAGCACGGCGCATTATCAAATACTATTGTTGTTGTTGCATCAGCTTCTGAAGCAGCAGCTTTACAATACCTTGCACCTTACTCTGGTTGTTCAATGGGTGAATACTTCCGTGACCGCGGTGAAGATGCGTTGATCGTATATGATGATTTGTCTAAGCAAGCTGTTGCTTACCGTCAAATTTCATTACTACTTCGTCGTCCGCCAGGTCGTGAAGCATACCCAGGTGATGTTTTCTATCTTCATAGTCGTTTATTAGAACGTGCTGCTCGTGTAAACGAAGCGTATGTTGAAAAATTCACTAACGGTGAAGTAAAAGGTAAAACAGGTTCTTTAACTGCATTACCAATTATTGAAACACAAGCGGGTGATGTATCTGCTTTCGTACCAACTAACGTAATTTCGATTACAGATGGTCAAATATTCTTAGAGTCTGATTTATTCAACTCTGGTATTCGTCCTGCGGTAAATGCTGGTTTATCAGTATCTCGTGTTGGTGGTGCAGCGCAAACGAAAATCATCAAAAAACTTGGTGGTGGTATCCGTTTAGCACTAGCTCAATACCGTGAATTAGCAGCATTTGCTCAATTTGCATCAGATTTAGATGACGCGACTCGTGCTCAATTAGAGCATGGACAACGTGTAACTGAATTAATGAAGCAAAAGCAATACAGCCCATTATCGGTTGCTGAAACTGCTGTTTCTTTATTTGCTGCAGAAAAAGGCTTTTTGAACGACGTTGCTATTAACAAAATCAATGATTTTGAAGACGCGTTACAAAGCTACATGAACAGTGAAGCATCTGAGCTTATGGCTACTATCAACGATTCAGGTAACTACGATAAAGACATTGAAGCTGGTTTGACTAAAGCACTTGAAACTTTCAAGTCTACCCAAACTTGGTAAGACGTTTTTAATTAAGTAATCTTTTCGGAGAGAGAGTCATGGCCGTTGGTAAAGAAATAAAAACCAAAATTGCGAGTGTGAAAAACACTCAAAAGATCACAAACGCTATGGAAATGGTTGCCGCTTCTAAAATGCGTAGAGCGCAAGAAAGCATGGCAGCTTCTCGTCCATATGCGACAAATATACGTAACGTGATCGGTCATATTGCGCTTGGTAACTTAGAATATCGCCATCCTTATATGGAAGAGCGTGAAGTTAAGCGTGTTGGCTATATTGTTGTATCAACAGACCGTGGTTTGTGTGGTGGTTTAAATATTAATTTATTTAAAGAAGTGCTAGCTGACGCTGCTAAATGGCAGGGTCAAGAAGCTGAAGTTGAATTTGCGGTTGTAGGCTCAAAAGCTACTTCGTTTTTCAATAACATGGGCTCTAAAGTAACCGCACAAATATCTGGCTTAGGCGATAACCCGTCACTTACCGACTTAGTCGGTAGTGTTCAGGTTATGCTAAATGCTTATAATAACGGCGAAATTGATAAGTTGTTTATAGTGTATAACAAGTTCGTTAATACTATGACACAAGCACCAACAGTTGATCAGTTATTGCCTTTACCTAAGTCTGACGATGTAGATATTGAACATCGTTGGGATTACATATACGAACCTGATGCTAACGTGTTGTTAGATCAACTATTAGTTCGTTATGTAGAATCGCAAGTGTACCAAGGCGTGGTTGAAAACCTAGCCTGTGAACAAGCTGCCCGTATGGTAGCCATGAAAGCTGCTACAGATAATGCTGGCGACTTGATTGATGATTTACAACTGGTATACAACAAAGCGCGTCAAGCATCGATTACTCAAGAATTGGGTGAAATCGTTGCAGGTGCAGCTGCGGTTGGTTAAAGAGTAATTAACATATAACGTTTTCGTAATTTAACGACAAGCTAGCTGCGCAAAGCGTTGGTTGGCTTAAATTAAGAGGAATTAACATGAGTACAGGTAAAGTCGTCCAAATAATTGGCGCAGTTGTGGATGTTGAATTTCCACAAGATGCCGTACCTCAGGTATATCACGCAGTAAAAGTAACCGAAGGTGACCTTGCAGGTTTAGTACTTGAAGTTCAACAGCAGCTTGGTGGCGGTGTTGTACGTACTATTGCAATGGGTAGCTCAGACGGTTTGCGTCGTGGCCTGAATGTAGAAAACACAGGTGATGGTATCCAAGTACCTGTTGGTGTTGAGACTTTAGGTCGCATCATGAACGTATTAGGTGAACCTATTGATGAAGCAGGTCCAATCGGCGAGAAAGATCGTTGGGCTATTCATCGTGAAGCGCCTGCATACGCAGATCAAGCCATGTCTAACGAATTGTTAGAAACAGGTATCAAAGTAATCGATTTAGTTTGTCCATTCGCTAAGGGTGGTAAAGTTGGTCTTTTCGGTGGTGCTGGTGTTGGTAAAACAGTAAACATGATGGAACTTATCCGTAACATCGCTATTGAACACAGTGGTTACTCAGTATTTGCTGGTGTTGGTGAGCGTACACGTGAAGGTAACGATTTCTATCACGAAATGAACGATTCTAACGTACTTGATAAAGTATCATTAGTTTACGGTCAGATGAACGAGCCTCCTGGAAACCGTTTACGTGTTGCCATGACTGGTTTAACTATGGCAGAAAAATTCCGTGACGAAGGTCGTGACGTATTATTCTTCGTAGATAACATCTATCGTTATACTCTTGCGGGTACTGAAGTATCAGCGTTACTTGGTCGTATGCCATCAGCGGTTGGTTACCAACCAACACTTGCTGAAGAAATGGGTGTATTACAAGAACGTATCACTTCAACGAATAAAGGCTCTATTACGTCAATTCAAGCGGTATACGTACCTGCGGATGATTTAACGGATCCAAGTCCTGCAACTACCTTTGCTCATTTAGATGCAACAGTTGTACTTTCTCGTTCTATTGCTGAGCTAGGTATTTACCCAGCGATTGACCCACTAGATTCAACTTCTCGTCAACTTGATCCATTAGTAGTTGGTGCAGAACATTATGAAGTTGCTCGTGGTGTTCAAACAGTATTACAACGTTATAAAGAACTAAAAGATATCATCGCTATCTTAGGTATGGATGAGTTATCAGAAGAAGATAAGCAAACTGTGCATCGTGCACGTAAGATTCAACGTTTCTTATCTCAACCGTTCTTTGTTGCTGAAGTATTTACCGGTTCTCCAGGTAAATATGTATCATTAAAAGACACCATTGCAGGATTCAAAGGAATTTTAGCTGGTGAATATGATGATATGCCTGAGCAAGCGTTCTACATGGTTGGTTCTATTGACGAAGCTGTAGAGAAAGCTAATAAGATGTAATCATCTGATAAGCACTTAGGGATAACTTAAGTGCTTATTAATATAGAGGTCGAGTCAAATGGCATTATTAACTGTTAATCTGGATGTAGTAAGCGCACAGGAAAGTTTATTTTCTGGCAGTATTAAATCATTACAGATCACAGGTAGTGAAGGTGAGTTGGGTATTTTACCTGGTCACGCACCTTTACTGACCTCACTAAAACCTGGAATGGCACTTATCACTAAAAAAGATGGTAGCGAAGAAGTTATTTATCTTTCAGGTGGTATGTTAGAAGTTCAACCTAATCACATTACAGTACTTGCTGATGTTGCAACACGTGCTGGTGATTTAGATGAACAAGCAGCCATAGAAGCTAAAAAGCGTGCAGAAGAAAATATGAATGCCACTGGTATTGATGTTGATTATGCTGCAGTAGCTGCTGAATTAGCACGCGCAGTAGCGCAATTACGTGTTATTCAGGTGACTAATAAAAGAAGTTAAGCTTAACTTCCTAATTAACGTCGTAAGCTAAGGTTTAGTGAATTAAATTATAAATGCTCTGTTGCTGTAAAGTAACAGGGCATTTTTTATGTTTGTTATTTTTGAAAAACCTAAATTTTTGACAAAAAAAAGCGTCTATTAAGAAAGACGCAATAAAAACATGAAACACTAAGGGAAATAAAACTTACAACTATTAAGAGTAGTAAAATCATGAAAAGTTCCCATAAGTTAATTAATATATTTAAATCATGCATACTCTACATCTTATTTAAAACCATGGTTGATTAACATTGCTAAATTCACAACAATTACTTCCTACAGAAAGTACTGTTTATTTGTTACGACACGGTGAAATTGATACACCGGGGATTCTGGCTGGAAAAACGGATGTAGCACTTTCAGCATTTGGTTATGAACAACTATCTCTCGCTACTGACTCACTAAAATTTGTTGATCGGTGTATTAGTTCTCCTTTGGTTCGTTGTTATCAATATGCAGACTTATTTTGCCAGCAGCAAAATCTATCATTAGAAGTTGAAAGTAAACTGCAAGAAATGAATTTTGGTGATTGGGATGGTAAAAGCTATCAGTCATTATGGCAAAGAAGCGATCGCGTAGAAACTTGTACAATAGGTGATTTTTGGCAAAACCCTTGGCAGAATCAACCGCCAAATGGTGAAAGCATGACTAGTTTTACTGGGCGTATTGATCATTGGTGGGATAGTTTTTGTAATAAAAATGAGTCAAAAAATACGCTTGTTTTGACACATGCTGGTGTGATCAAACATATACTCGCTCGCGTTTTAAATTTACCTATCCCAGGAAACTCGCATATGGACTCAATAGAGGTACCTTATGCTAGCTTGATAAAAATATCTTTATATCGAGATGAAAGAGGAAAGGTTTGGTCAAAGCTTGTGTTATAAAGAATAAAACAACCTTATTTCATCTTTTCACCAAATTTGTTATTTACAATAATAGTTTACCGTTAAAACTATAAATATACTTATTGAGACTATTATGACATTTACAATTGAACCTATTACTCACCAATTTGATAATAAAATTCAAGCAATAGTTGATGGTAAAACTAAGCCATTAGGTGCGCTGGGCCAGCTCGAAACAACAGCAAAAGCAATCGCACGAGTACAATTAGCACAGTTTGAACAGCTTGAACTATTAGTTATTAACAAGCCAGCTCTTATTATTTTCGCAGGTGACCATGGGGTGGCAGCGGAAGGGGTTTCTATAGCGCCAAGTGAAGTTACCGGTCAAATGGTTGCTAACTTTGCAACTGGTGGAGCAGCGATAAGTGTTTTTTGTCGTCAACTGGGTTGGGATTTGAGTGTCGTTGATGCAGGTATCTTGCATAAACCGTCCCCAGAATTAAATGTTATTGATCAACGTCTAGGCAATATTACACAGCCTTTGCATTTGCAAGCCGCTATGACAGTAGAAACTGTGAAAGAAGGCTTTAGTAAAGCTAAATCGCTGATCAGTAAAACCAAGAAAAATGGCTGCAATTTAATTGCTTTTGGCGAGATGGGCATTGGCAATACGACATCGTCATCTGCAATCATGGCAGCTGTTATGAATATTTCTGCAGTAGAAACGGTAGGAAAGGGCACTGGCGTATCTGACGACGTTGTTAAAAAGAAACAGCAAGTAGTTGAACAAGCGCTTAAATTACATGCGGATAAATTATCAGATCCTATACAATTATTAGCGTGTTTAGGTGGCTTCGAAATAGTGCAAATTACAGGAGCAATGTTAGCTGCAGCAGAAGATAATATGCATGTAGTCGTTGATGGGTTCACTTGTACTGCCGCAGCAATGGTTGCCATACAAATAAACCCTGCAGTAAAAGACTATATGATATTTGCTCATTGCTCAGGTGAGCAAGGACATCAGAAAATGCTCACTTGGCTTACTGTAGAGCCTTTATTAAGCCTTGAATTACGTTTAGGTGAAGGTACAGGAGCAGCGTTAGCTTTACCGCTTATTCAAGCTGCTGTGGCTTTTTATAATGACATGGCTAGTTTTGAACAAGCTTCAGTAACAAAGGTAGTTTAGCGTTTAACGCATAAACTTGAGCATAAAATGACTCAAAATTTACATCAGAAAATAAAACCTCAATTAACGCTATTGTTATTGGCCGTTAGTTTTTTCACGCGCATACCTGTTCGATTACCTGCTGAAATTAGTGCAGAGCAACTTAATCAATCTAGTCGCTATTTTGCCGTAGTTGGTCTTTTGGTTGGTATCCTTTGTTCGTTAATTTATGCTATTTCCGTTGAATATTTACCAAAAGAAATTGCCGTGCTTATTGCTATGGCTGCAAGTTTATTAGTAACTGGCGCTTTTCATGAAGATGGCTGGGCAGATGTTTGGGATGGCTTTGGTGGTGGTTGGAGCATTGAGCAAAAACTGAATATTATGAAAGATAGTCGCTTAGGAACTTATGGTGCCGCAGCGTTATTTATTATTTTATTTCTAAAATATCAAAGTTTAATTTCGCTTGCATCGCCTGTTATTGCGCTTATTTTAGCAAATACCTTAAGTCGCGTAGTTGCCACCAGTTTAATTTATGATATGTCTTATGTCTCCCTTGATGCTACATCAAAAGTTAAACCGCTAGCTCAGTATTTATCGAACACAAGTTTAATGGCGTTGCTTGCCACTGGATTGATAGTGAGTTTATGGTTTCTTCCTTTGGGCGAATGTATTTTATTGTTCGTTATTTTATTTATTTTTAGAGCTTTATTAGCATTTTGGTTTAATAAGCAACTTAGTGGTTATACCGGTGATTGTTTAGGCGCAGCCCAGCAAAGTAGCGAAATTGTTATTTATTTAACATTATTGGTGTTTGGCTATGGTGATGTCATGTTAAGTACAGGTTCAGGAGTTATTAGCTAATGTCTATTCATTTGATTTTAGGCGGTGCTCGCTCTGGTAAAAGTTCATTTGCCGAAAAGCAAGCTAAGCTCCTTGAAAGTAACACTCAGTCACAGGTTTATTATCTAGCAACAGCTCAGCCGTTAGATGGTGAAATGTTAGCGCGTATCAAGCAACACCAACAACAAAGACCTGCTCATTGGTTGTTAATTGAATCCTCTATTGAACTAGCCAAAGCGATTGAGCAGTTAGTAAAAAAACATAACAGCGAACACAAACATGGGATAACAATATTAGTTGATTGCCTTACCTTATGGTTAACAAATTGCTTATGTTCAGCTGAAAAAGATTGTTTTCAACAAGAAAAACAAGCGTTACTTAAAACTTTATCTCATTATGCACAATCAAGTGAGGTGCATTTACTGCTTGTTAGTAATGAAGTTGGTCATGGCATTGTACCTATGGGAGAGCTTTCACGAAATTTTGTTGATCAAGCGGGTTGGTTACATCAAGAAATCGCTGTAATAGCTGAGCGAGTCGATTTTATTATGGCGGGGATTCCTCTATCGCTTAAGCCGAAGGAGTACAAATGAAAACCTTAATGATACAAGGCACTACTTCTGATGCCGGTAAAAGTACGGTAGTGGCAGGGCTTTGTCGTGTTTTTGTGAATAGAGGTTTTAGTGTTGCGCCTTTTAAACCTCAAAATATGGCGCTAAATAGTGCGGTAACAGAAGATGGCGGCGAAATTGGACGAGCACAAGCATTACAAGCTATTGCTGCTAATATTGCACCGCGTGTTGATTTTAATCCTATTTTATTAAAGCCAAATAGTGATACTGGTGCGCAAGTTATTGTACACGGTAAGGCACTTTCAAATATGGAAGCGACCAGCTATCACGACTATAAAAAAGTGGCGATGAATGCAGTGGTTGAATCTCATTATCGGCTTGCACAAGAGTTTGATGTGTTAATGGTGGAAGGTGCAGGTAGTCCGGCTGAAATTAATTTGCGCGAACATGACATTGCCAATATGGGCTACGCTGAAAAAGTAGATTGTCCTGTTATTTTAGTCGCTGATATTGATCGTGGTGGAGTTTTTGCTCATTTAGTAGGGACGTTAGCATTATTGTCAGCGTCAGAGCAAGCACGGGTAAAAGGTTTTATTATTAATCGTTTTCGCGGTGATATTAAGTTACTAGAATCAGGTTTAACTTGGCTTGAAGAACGTACTGGTAAGCCTGTTTTAGGTGTTTTGCCTTATTTACATGATTTAGCGCTTGATGCTGAAGATGCGATTGCTCTTGATAATAAAGTGAGTCAAAGTAAAATTTCTATTGCGGTACCTCTATTGCCGCATATTAGTAATCATACTGATTTTGACCCATTAAGGTTAAACCCTGAAATAGATTTACGTTATGTCAAAATGGGTGAACGGATAGACAATTGCGATTTAGTTATTTTACCGGGCAGTAAAAATGTGATTTCAGACTTAGCATTTTTAAAAGCTCAAGGCTGGCAAGAGGATATTAATCGTCATTTAAGATATGGCGGTAAAGTGCTCGGTATTTGTGGTGGGTTTCAAATGCTAGGTAATAAAATATTGGATCCACTTGCGATTGAATCAACAGCTGAAGAAAATGGCGAAAGAGCTATTTCAGGCTTAGGATTAGCTGATTTTACCACGACGTTAACCGCAGAAAAAACCTTAACACAGGTTTCTGGCACACTCACCCTAGCTGGCGCTTCTTGTGAGGTTTTGGGCTATGAAATTCATTGTGGTCATTCACAAGGTGAAGCACTTAAAAAACCCTTAATAAGTGATTTGTCTGTAGGTGCGCTAAGTACAGATGGTTTTATCTCAACAGATAATCAAATTGTAGCAACCTATTTACATGGCATTTTTGATCACGGAGCAGTAACTAGCGCGATATTGCAGTGGGTTAAACAAGATCATGGTGTACAGTCTGTTATTGATATTAATCAACATAGAGAAACTCAATTAGAACGTTTAGCTGGGATATGCGAGCAATACTTGCATATGGATGATATCGAACAAATTTTAAAAGCGGGTGTTACCACTGGTAACCCCCCATAACAGCTTTCACTATCAACATGAAATTTATAAGAATTAATACGCTTCGTTAAGTGTATTCAGAGACGCCACACTTTGGTGTTATTTGATGATATTCGAGTTGGTTCTGTAACAACTAAGCGTATTCGTTATTTATATTAAGCAAAGCATTAGCCAACCGTGTAAGCTCTTCAATCTTGGCTATACCAAACCTTAATGCCCGTTTATCATCAGTTAACCGCACATAAACACCTTGTTTGCATAAGGTTATATAGTAGCTTTCAGCGCGGCTTTTACCGTTATGATTTTCTTTAAAATAAACCGTTTGAAATAGATCAGTGCCAGAGATAGTCGTTATCTGTTCCATTGGTAAATTGTCAGTGAGTAATGTCCGTAAATGTGTACTTAACGTTTTTAGTGTTTGTTGCTGCTGTGTTTGCCAGTGTTTATCTTCTAATGCTTTTTGCGCTATAAGCTGTGCAGGGCCATTAACTTGCCAAGGGCCAAGTTGTTCGTTAAATTTTGCTAACCAAGGCTCGGCACCAATTAAAAAACCAATACGAATACCGGCTAAACCAAAAAACTTGCCAAATGAGCGTAATATCAACGTGTTTTCATCATATTTACTGCCGGCGCTTGTCATTGATTGAGTGGGGCTTATTACATCAATAAAGGCTTCATCAATAATGAATAAACCATTGCGTTGAGCTAATTTTCTTTGATAGTTGAGTAGCGTAGATTTTGGGTAGAGTTGCCCCGTTGGGTTGTTCGGGTTAATTACCACTAAAACTGAATTTTCTTCAATTGTATTAATTTCAGGTAAAGTGTCTTGATACCAACATAATGTAAAGCCTGCGGTTTGCCAGGCTAAGGCATGTTCTTTATAGCCTTGCTCGGGTAAGTATACGATAGTGGAATGTTTGTTTTCTTCACGCCATAACACAGGTAAAAGTTTTATTATCGCTTGGCTGCCATTGGTTACTAGCAAGCTGTTAGCATTGTAATAACGTTTAGCTGCGTATTCTAAGTTGATATTTGATTGTGGTAATGCCTGATATAGTTGTGCTGGGATTGTTGGAATAGGGTAGCTAAATGGTGCTATACCTGTAGATAAATCTAACCAGCTTTCAGGAGCAATATTAAATTGCTTAGCCACTAATTGTAGCTGTCCACCATGAATAAGAGCCAAAATTGGTTCACCTAAAATTTAATAAATTTGAATATTAAAAGCCATGTTAACTAACCTATTATCTTCTATAAAGTTAACAGCACTAATCATACTGTTAACTTTATAGAAGATAACAAACTAGTTGATAGAAAAAAGTTAATAAAGCTAATGTAATAGCTGCCCGTTTTACTAGCGTTATACTGCGAGGTATATCCTCGATGCTGACCGAGTTGCCTAAACCTAATGTGGGTGAGGTTATTACTTTTCCATGATAAAAAGCATTACCGCCCAGTGTTATCTTCATCACAGTAGCGCCGGCTGCCATTACCCAGCCACCATTATGACTTTTATATTGATTACCTTGCTGATAGGCATTGGTAACAGATTGTTTAACATCACCTTGTATTGAATACAGTAGGGTACAAATTTTTGCTGAAAAGAATCCGAGTAAGTCATCAAGCTTAGCACTGGCATAGCCAAAATGATTAAAACGAGACGTTTTATAACCCCACATGGCATCGAGTGTATTAGCTAAACGATGCAAAATAACTAATGGCGCACCGCCTATAATATAATAAACCATTGAAGCGATAACTGAATCATGTCCATTTTCGAGCATAGATTCTACCGTTGCTCTCGACATTGCTTGTGGTGAAAGAGCGTTAGTTTCTCTACTAACAATGTAACCGGTAAAGTGGCGAGCTTTTACAATATCTTCTGATTTCAAAGGGATGTAAATCTGCATCGCATGTTGTTGTAAACTATTAAGACCAATCGCCAAATAAAGTACACTGGCATCGAGCAATATTTGCCAATACCATGCTAAATCATTAATAAATAGAAAGTAAACAATGGGAAGCGGCAATACCAATAAACACCAAGAAAGCGTACCTAATAGTTTTATTTTTAACGGTGCAGTTTTAGCCGTAGTCAGTGAGTTTTGTTGGATGTTGTTATGATTAAGTACAGACTCTATTTTATCTGCAAGCCAGCCAAAACCAACAAGATAATGGTACTTTTTAGCTTCGCCTAAGATATTATCAAGCAGTAAAGCTAATAAAATAGTTAATGACGTAGCAAAATAAGGCGCTAATAACATTGCTTGGTTATTTATATTTTCTATCCACGACATTGTTATTTTATTTCGCTGTTACTGTTTCAGAGTGAAAATTTTTATCGTTATGATTATAGGTTAAATGAAAGATAGAGCCATTGTCGAATAATTCATAAGCATTTTGTGTTGATTGCTGACCTAGCTTCGCTAAAAAACAGCGCAACGCTTCACCATGAAAAATAACCAATAAATTTTTATTTACATTATGGATCGCGAGTCTTTGTAATGCATTATAAATGCGTGTCCCACAGTCTATGGCGCTTTCACCACCTATAGGTTTCAGTGCGGTAAATTGGTGGAAAATTTCGTCAAAATGTACTTCGTTTTTAATGTTGCTTATATAAGCACCTTGCCATTGACCTAAGTTTCGTTCGGTTATGTCATTTAGGTTAATAATAGGGATATTTAATAGCTTTTGACAGCTAATAGCTGTATTAACTGCACGACCAAGGGAGGACGAAATAATAAAGTCTATTTCTTTATTAACAATATTTTGTGCAAGTTTTTTAGACTGTTCCTTACCTAAATGCGTTAGTTCACTGTCTAATTGTCCTTGATAACGCTGGATTTCATTCCATTTCGTTTGTCCGTGACGCGCTAAATATAAGTTTGTTTTCATCTGTTTTTAATACTAATAACATCAATGATGACATTTATCATCATTTGAAAGGGCGCGTAGAGTAACTAAATCACCGTTTAGGTTCAACGCTAATATGTTTGGAACTAGTTTTGTTAGTTATTGAATAGCATGTATTTATGACGTATTATCTGGTTCGATTTAGGTGTCTTCACACGTTATTTTGATGTGTTTAACAAAATAATAACGCTCTGAAGGTGAAACGTGAAACTGGTGAAATACCAGTACTGCCCCCGCAACGGTAACTGTGAGCAGCAACAAAAACCACTGTATTGAATCGCTAAGTAGAATATTAAATTAGTGATGTATGGGAAGGTGTTGCAAATGCAATGATCAGAAGTCCGGAGACCGGCCTAATCAATGTTATTTATCACTTATAATATTATATCTGTGTTTACTTATATAAATAGCATACTCGACAACTGCGGTGGGCGGTGATTCAGAGATAAGTATATGTGCTGAAATTTGTAATATTTAACATGATTTTTCTAAATTGCAGCCTAAGGAATCTATTACTGTTTGTTTGAGCTAATCACTTATTTTTACGGATTTTTTTGCTACTAACACAGAATAACTATTCTTTTATCATTTACTGCCTTTGATTTCCAACACTGTTAACTATCTATTTAACGAGATCGTTATGAAGTTAATGAATCAAAAATTCCATTTGAATATATTTATGGCAGTATTTTCAGTATTAACCTTGTTAATGCTTGCTACGCGCACCCATCATTTCTCTAATTTTAATCATTTACCCAGTGCATCAATTGCCTTTTTTACTTCAAATGGTGATTATTACACGTTATCTGGTAAGTTTGCTGAATTATCATGGGCAGAATATGAAACACGGGTTGATAAGTATTATTTTAAGTCCGTCTCTAATCCTGTTTTTTATATTATTTCAGCCATCGTCATTGATTTTACAATAAACCATTTATTTACCAATAAGGAGTTAAATACGAGCGTTATTGCTAACCATAAGCATTAGTGTATTTACCAAGTAACCTGAGTTTATCATTAATTATTCTTGAGAAAACTCGTTACTTTTAAGCGAATCAATAAACTGTTGTAGAAGGAACTCAATCAGTAATGATTAATAATCGTTATATGAAAAATAATCGTTATATGAAAAATATGCGACAAATAAACTGTAAGTGAGAAAAACTGTGACAGATATTAATGAAAATCAGCAAAATGATAATAGGCTTCAACAACAAGATGAAGCTGCACAAATTAAAGAGCAAAAACATATTGAACGTCAGAAAAAAATTAAAGCAAAAGTTGATAATCGTATTGCTCAAGCGACCGAAGAACGCGGGGTTTTTGTTGTAATCACAGGTAATGGTAAAGGTAAAAGTACTTCTGGTTTTGGTACTGTATTACGTGCGATTGGTCATGGTCAAAAAGCAGGTGTAGTACAGTTTATTAAAGGCGATAAGTGGGAATGTGGGGAAATGAACATTCTGAAACAATTTCCTGTGCAGCATTATGTTATGGGGACTGGGTTTACGTGGGAAACCCAAAGTACAGAAACGGATACTATCGCAGCAAAAGTAGCTTGGCAAAGAAGTAAAGAAATGTTGAGTGATGAAACCCTTAATATTGTGCTACTCGATGAAATGACCTACATGGTTAAGTATGGCTACATTGAATTAGATGAAATTATTGAAGTACTTAATAACAGGCCTAAAATGCAGCATGTGATTATTACCGGTAGAGCTTGTCATCGTAAACTTATTGAATTAGCTGATACTGTTTCAGAGGTTCAACCTATTAAACATGCCTTTAAAGCAGGGGTAAAGGCTCAGAAAGGACTTGATTGGTAAGGTTTGCTTAATAAAAACGTGTTAATTTATTTAACACGTTTGAGTTATTGCCCATTACTGCTCGTGGGTAAAAACTTATTTACTAGTCACTTTATCAAGTAACGAAAGTAAACTTGTTATATAAGAAACACGTTCATCTACACTTGCTTCATTTGGGCGTATCGCTATTTTCCCGCCAAGAAAATCAAGTTTTTCGTACGGACACTGTTCTAAAGAGCGTTTAATTTCATTAATTGTTAAGGCTGACCCCTTAGCGTAACTTGGTACATCAATCGCCTGCTCATGAGGCATATGAGTATCTCGCCATTGACCATAAGGTCCTTCAACACCTGAAGCGCCAGAAAAAATAATACCTTTTAATAAACCACAATCATAAGCTTGTTTAATATGTTGAATCGGACCTTCAACACTACGTGTTTCAATCGCAGATCGTCCCCAATTTATGCTAATACCAATATCGGTATTATGTTTACTATTAACATTTTGAATAGCTGTAATTTCATCTTCTAGTAACATAAAGCCTTTTTGAGAAGCTTGACCTTCAACGTAAGCATCACAGTGTTCAATTACAAGTTTTGCACCTTGCCAATTCCAAGATTGCATGGTTTCAAGAGATGTTTGTAATGCTTGAATAGAGGATTGTGCATCAGCAGTGATTGTGGGAGCGGTATGAATTTTAATGAAAGGTACTGCTTCCCTGTTCAAATGTGCGTTTAGTTTTACTATGGCTTGTTGTGCTTGTTGATAAAACGCGATGGCAGCTAATCGACCTTCCTCATTATTTGAGGCAATACCGAAATGAGGATTCTTTCCAAGGTTGCCCATTACACCAGGGATAGAAGTAAATACAAATTGCCACTGAGGATCAATATTTGCTAAAAACCAATCATCGTCATGGGTATGTAACTGGCCAGTAAATGGGTGTTCTAGACCTTGAATGCTTTTAATGTTTTTTAATTGTTGGTAGTAATCTGTTTCTTCATTTTTGTCCCAAGCATTGCCCGAAGGAGCGGTAGCATAAGCGCCAATAATATATTTCATATTGATTAATGTAGTCTGTGCATTTTAGAAAAGTTATTCGTTATAGCACTAGGTTTTTTGAATTGCAATCGCAAAAAGCCATTCCGCTTCACATGTAAAAACCAGGCTGTGAAATGGAATGGGTAAGTTACTTATCGATTAAAAAATCCGTTCTTTTATGAAACGTGAATTTGTCCTTCTCCCACTAATACAGCATAACCACCGACACGTATGGTTAAGTCTTTACTCTGCTTATTATCCATCTCAATGAAAAAGTGACTTTGACGACCATTATTGTCACCTCTTTGAATACCAAAAACATGTGTGCCTTTTTGTATATGAGGATGATCACAAATGTGACTAGCAAAAGCGGGAATTACACTGCCAATTGGAGGATCGTCATGGTGAGCAAAAGCAGGGCCTAGCAAACGAGCATGAAAATCAGCTGAGTTATCATCGGTATTATTAGCGAAAAGCAGGATTTCCTGTGCTAACGAACTCGGTGCTGAAGAATTACTCCAAGCGGCCTCATTGAATTTAGCTTCACGTATTGCAGTGTAAGACATAATAGGCACAATTAAATAAGGGATGCCGCAAGAAACAATTAATGGACGATAGTTATCAAAGCCTATATCTGCAGGGTTAAGTGATAACATTTCTGCTAATTCTTCAGTTGTTGGTGTGTAATAATCTATCGCAGCATGTGTGTTATAAGATTGTTGAATAATACCTATATCGCCGTTATCATTTTTCGATACATGACTGTTGATAATTTTTTCATGTCCTTTCATGGTTGAGGAAAAAGAAATAAGGTTATGGTTATCGATTAGTGGTATAGCTGTGCTTGCTAAAACATAACTTGCCGCTTGTATTGCATGAACACTACAAGGTAATTCTTTTTCTTTTGAAAACACGCGAATTTCTCGGCGATTATTTTTATCTGCCGTTTGTAAAAAAATAGTACAACTTGCATTTAGCTCTGTTGAAATTTGTTGCATTTGTCTATCAGACAAACCGCTGGCGTCAGCAAAAACAGGTAAAGGCACGCCATGAAAAGGTTGCTCAGTAAATACATCAACCATGAAGTATTTATAATTATTTAATGTGTTCATCGTTTTTCCTTAAGCGATAAGCAGAACAGCATGGCATACAGACGTATTGTCTACTCCAGTCAATTTACTTCTTAAATTCATATCTTGTTCATCACTCTATATTCAATATTGATAGTGGTGTCGCAAAAAATATACCAAGCTATTAAATAAAGGTTAACTTATTGTTTTATATTACTAATGTTTTCGTATGTTATTATTTTGTTTTCTATAATGCTTACATAGGGGGCGATAAAAAGAAAAGTCGCACATAAGCTGTGCAGGGAGATCACTCTCTGTATTTTAAAAAAAGCACATTAAATAAAATTAATAGCAAAGCGAGTGCAAAGATAGGTACAATAATAAGCATACACAATATATTTACTTGAATGGATTTATCATGTCTCTCTCTGTCGTTATTCTTGCTGCGGGTAAAGGTACTCGTATGCGCTCTTCTTTACCTAAAGTTCTCCATGTTGTCGCTGATAAGCCAATGGTGTCTCATGTTATTGATAGTGCACGCTACTTAGGCGCAAAAAATATTTATGTTGTTTATGGTTTTGGTGGCGAAACACTGAAAGCGACATTAACAGATAATGACTCAGGGAAAGATTTAACCTTCATTGAACAGAAAGAACAGTTAGGCACAGGCCATGCAGTTGATCAGGCTTCGCCATTTTTAACAGACGATGAAGATGTATTAGTCTTATATGGTGATGTACCCCTCACGAAAGTATCAACTTTAGAAAGCCTACTAGCCGCTAAACCTAGTGATGGCATGGCACTGTTAACGGTACACTTAAGTAACCCTACAGGTTATGGTCGTATTGTACGTGTTGATGAGCAAGTGGTTGGTATAGTAGAACAAAAAGATGCAACGTCAGAACAGCTAATGATTAATGAAGCTAATACTGGTATTTTGTTAGCCAATGGTGGAGATTTGAAGCGTTGGTTGAGTGGTCTTTCTAATGAAAATGCTCAAGGTGAATATTATCTAACTGACATTATCGCTGCCGCACATCATGAAGGTAAGTCGATTGCTACCGCTCACCCAGAAACAGAAGTTGAAGTTGAAGGAGCGAACAATCGAGTACAACTAGCTTCTTTAGAGCGTGCCTATCAAGCACGTTTGGCGGAAGAGTTAATGATTGAAGGAGCAAGCTTACGTGATCCTGCTCGTATTGATATTCGCGGCTCTTTAACTGTTGGTAGTGAAGTAAATATTGATATTAACTGTATTTTTGAAGGTGAAGTAAAACTCGCTAATGGTGTGAAAATTGGTGCCAACTGTATTCTTAAAAATTGCACCATTAATGAGAATGCTGAAATTAAACCCAATACCATTATTGAAGATGCTGTTATTGGTGAGAGTTGTTCAGTAGGTCCATTTGCGCGAATTCGTCCAGGCACAATAATGCATAAAGACTCACATGTGGGTAACTTTGTTGAAATGAAGAAAACCACGTTGGGTGAAGGCAGTAAAGCCGGACATTTAACTTATCTTGGCGACACACTTATTGGTAAAAAAGTTAATATAGGTGCAGGTACCATTACTTGTAATTATGACGGTGTAAATAAAGCGCAAACTATTATCAATGATCATGCCTTTATTGGCTCGAATAGTTCTTTAGTTGCCCCTGTTACTATAGGTGAAACTGCAACAGTAGGCGCAGGCTCTGTTATTGCGAAAGAAGTTGATAAAAATGATTTAGCTGTTGCACGTTCTAGACAACGTAATATACAAAACTGGCAGCGACCAGTAAAAAAATAGTTTCTCGTTAGTACTTAATGTAACTAATGACACTTTATAATACTTGAGCAAGGTTATTTATGCCGCGAAAAATTTTCATATGGTTTGTTTTTTTACTTTTTATTCAACCTTTATATTCTGTTGCAAAGGATGATATACCGGTTGAATTGCAGGTTGTTGCTAGTATTAATCCTTTACTTCAATATCAGGATGAAGGCGAAAATAAAGGCCCAACGATTGGAATTCTTAACGCAATTTTAGCCGAAGCACAGCTTGAGGCTAATGTTGCGTTTATGCCATGGGCACGAGCATTCTCAATCGCTGAAAGTAATCCTAATACAATTATCTTAAGTATGATTAGAACACCAGAGCGGGAAGATAACTTTTATTGGATAATTAAAGTGAGTCGTCCTGCGCGTGTATTTATTTCTCTAGAAAGTAATATTGAAAACCATGTTGAGACTATAGAGCAAGCAAAGGAAAAGCTTATTGCGGTAATTTTAAATTCTGCTGAGCACAAAGAGCTTATTGCTGCTGGCTTTTCTGAAAAAAAGAATTTATATATTGTTTCTTCACGTGAACAAATGGTTAAGCTATTAGCCAATGGTCGAGTTGATTTACTTTACACCGATCCAAATAATGCAAGAGTTCAGCTAGAGGCTATAAATAAGCCCAATTTAGCTATTCATTATAAAAAAATCACGATGAAAAATCAGCGTACTAGCTATATTGCTTTGAATAAAGGTACAGACAAGGCAATAGCTAAACGCTTACAACAGGCGGCAGATAAGTTCGTAAAAACACCCGAATATGCCTATTTATTGGCTAATTAATTTATTTATGGTTGAATAATAGAGTCTGTTGGTAACAAATATTCGCCAATGTAAGTGCTCTTATGTTTAATTGTAAGCCTTGTCATTTAAACTTCTGAAGTTCATCTACTCTAGTACAACATTATATATTTGGGCTGTAGAGAATTTTTGTTCAGTATAGTTTACCCCTTTGTTTATCCTAAAAAATAGTTAACTTTTACTAATTATACCAATCTCACTAACGATGTGATCATTTCTACTTGTTAAAATCACTAACTACATCGTTATTTATTTAATAATTAGAACAACTAGTTATTGAAATAAAAGCGTTGTATTTGGCAACTTTTTCTACATATAAAATTGTTCATTTAATTAATTAAACTGGTATTAAATCACCCGATCACCACTTCATTATTCATAAAACATTTGTTTTTTATTGCATGTCATGTAAATAATAGATTGTCTATTTTTTAGGGGATAAATTGCAAAAGGTTTCGAAATGAAAGATAATAGCGTTCAAAGTGAAAGTTAACTGGTAATTTATCTAATACATCATGTCTAAAAGAAATACTCAACAGCGTCGTCATAGCATTATTACCGAACTTAATATCAACGGAGAAGTGAGCGTTGATAGTTTGGCTAAGCAGTTTGATATTTCAGAAGTTTCTATTAGAAAAGATTTGGCTTCACTAGAAAATAGTGGTTTGTTATTAAGGCGTTATGGTGGAGCCATAGCTTTACCTAGAGAGATTACTGAACCGAAAAGTGAAAAACTTTCTCTACAAAAGAAAGCGATTGCTAAATATGCAGCAACACTTGTTCGAGATCATAACCGTATTATTATTGATAGTGGTCAAACTACGTCTGCTCTTGTAGGTGAACTTGAAAGTAAAAAAGGTTTAGTGGTTATGACGAATGCACTTAGCATAGCTAACGAAATTCACGCCTTAGAAAATGAACCTACCTTATTGATGACCGGCGGCACTTGGGACGCCAACTCTGAAGCTTTTCAAGGACAAGTTGCAGAGCAAGTGCTTCGCTCTTATGATTTTGATCAACTATTTATTGGTGCTGATGGCATAGATATAGATCGTGGAACAACAACTTTTAATGAATTAACCGGCTTAAGTCGTGTTATGGCAGAAGTTTCCCGTGAAGTTATTGTTATGATTGAATCATATAAAATAGCAAAAAAAATACCTAACTTAGAATTAGGATGGCAACAAATACACACCCTCATCACTGATGATGATTTATCTGAATCAGTAAGATTGCAGCTAATAGCTCAAGGCGTAAACTTAATATGCGCCAAGTCAGCTAATTAAAAATAAAGGATATAAACTATGTGTGGCATAGTCGGTGCAGTAGCACAACGTGACGTAGCTGATATTTTAGTCGAAGGATTAAAACGTTTAGAGTACAGAGGTTATGATTCAGCAGGAATTGCAACCATAGATCAGCATAACAAATTAACCAGTGTTAAGCGTTTAGGTAAAGTACAGGAATTAGATCAAGCCTTACAAGAAACGCCGTTATCTGGTGGCACAGGTATTGCGCATACCCGTTGGGCAACACATGGCTCTCCAAGCGAAGTAAATGCTCACCCTCACCTTTCTAGTGGCAACATCGCGGTTGTTCATAATGGTATTATTGAAAATCATGACGAATTACGTAAACAACTTCAAGGTTTAGGGTACGAGTTTATTTCTCAAACTGATACTGAAGTTATTGGCCATTTAGTTCATCATGAACTAAAAACGAGTGACACGTTATTAGCAGCAGTACAAAAAGCTGTTCAACAACTTGAAGGTGCCTACGGTACTGTTGTGATGGATAGTACAGATAAAGATCGTATTATTGTTGCACGTTCAGGTAGCCCATTAGTGATAGGTTATGGCTTAGGCGAAAACTTCATTGCTTCAGATATGATGGCCTTATTACCCGTTACTCGAAAATTTGCCTTTTTAGAAGAAGGTGATGTTGCTGAAGTTACTCGTTTTAACGTTAATATATTTGATGCTAATGGCGACCCAATCGAGCGTGAAGCAAAAGAAGCTTCGGTAAACCATGATAGTGGTGATAAAGGTGAATACCGTCACTACATGCTTAAAGAAACTTATGAACAACCTTCAGCAATTAGAAATACGTTAGAAGGGCGTTTACTAGGAACTGAACTTAATATAGAAACTTTTGGTAATGGCGCTGACGACATTTTTAAAAATGTTGAACACGTACAAATAATTGCCTGTGGTACTAGTTACCATTCAGGTATGGTTGCACGTTATTGGTTAGAAGAGCTTGCGGGTATTTCTTGTAATATCGAAATTGCGAGTGAGTTTAGATACCGTAAATCATTTGTGCCTAAAAACTCAATGATTGTAACCTTGTCACAATCAGGTGAAACAGCCGATACATTAGCGGCTTTACGTTTAGCAAAAGAAATTGGCTACACATCAAGTTTAAGTATTTGTAACGTACCAGGTTCATCGTTAGTTCGAGAATCAGATTTATCATTTATGACAAAAGCTGGCGCTGAAATAGGTGTAGCTTCAACGAAAGCATTTACAACTCAGCTTGTTGGTTTGTTAATGATGACGCTGGCGATAGGTAAACATCACGGTATGCCGGTAGCACAACAAGAAAGTATTGCTAAATCGCTATTAACCTTACCTAACAAACTTGAAGAAGTATTAGCATTAGCGCCTTCAATTGAAGATCTTGCGGAAGATTTTGCAGATAAACAACATGCATTATTCTTAGGTCGTGGTGATCAATACCCAATTGCGATGGAAGGTGCACTTAAACTCAAAGAGATTTCTTATATTCATGCAGAAGCTTATGCCGCTGGTGAACTTAAGCATGGCCCGTTAGCCCTTATTGATGCTGAAATGCCAGTTATTGTTGTTGCACCGAAAAATGATTTAATTGAAAAATTAAAATCAAACGTAGAAGAAGTACGTGCTCGTGGTGGTTTAATGTATGTATTTGCTGATGTCGATGCACATTTTGCTAGTGACGACACGATGAAGGTTATTAACGTACCACATTGTGATGACATAATCGCACCGATTGTTTATACCTTACCACTGCAATTACTTTCATATTATGTTGCTATTATTAAAGGTACTGACGTTGATCAGCCTCGAAATTTAGCGAAATCGGTTACGGTTGAATAAGTTTGAATTTAGGGTGATTTTAACCTTGTAAATCAACAATAAAGTATCATACAGCTTAAGCTATTCTGATAAAGTAGAATAGCTTAAGCTTATTTATGAAAATTCAATATTCCTTCCTAATATTTTCAAAAATTCACATTGAACCTACCACCTATTGTGCTAATTACCAGGCATCGATATATAACCAGGTAACTGCTCTAAACGCTTCATCCATGCTTTAATATGAGTATATTCATCAACTGAAACACCACCTTCGTGTGCAATTGAAATATAAGGATAAATGGCACAATCTGCAATTGTTGGACGATTTACCGCTAACCAATCTTTGTCAGCAAGATGATTGTTGATTAACGTTAATATTCGAGTTGAACGTGCTAACGACAAAGCAAGGTCGCTTTCAACACCAAACTTTTCAATTAATCGAGAGGTATTTGGCCCATGTTGTATTTCGTTAGCTGCAACTGATAGCCATTGCATAACATCAGCTTGTAAATGCGCTTCGCTAGGCCACCATGCTTCACCACCATATTTATTCGCTAAATATACTAATATAGCTTGGCCATCTCTTAATACGACATTACCGTCTTCTAGAATTGGAATTTCGCCCCACGGGTTTAGTTTAAGTAACGTTTCTCCTTTATGCTCTCCTTGAAGATAATCAACAGGTACAATATCTAATGGAGCATTAATAAGTGATGCAAATAATCTTACTTTATAACAGTTGCCTGATAGTTCTAAGTCATATAATTTCATTGTTTTTTTCCTCAGATAGTAGTTGGTTAAATTCCAGTACATTGCCGTCTGGATCACGGATAAACAAAGTCATTCTTCTCGGACCCAGTTTTTTAGGCCCCTCAGTGATTTCTATTCCTTCTTTTAATAACCAGCTTTCAAACTGACTTATGTCATTTATAACGAATGCCGGATGTGTAATCCCTGGTTGTTTAATTGCCTCATCAAGCAGCACATTTTTTCGATCTTTTGTGGTTGCGCCATTAAAAATAAGGTTAATTCTAACGCCAGCCGAGGTCATCATTTCATTGGCTTCAGCCTCTGGAATACGATAAGTTTCTTTGAATCCTAGCGATTCATAAAACTTAATAGATTGTTGTCTGTTGCTCACTCTAATTCCGACATGGTCATAGGCAATAGCAATTTGTGAATTCATCATATGTAAACCGTTTATAAGATTTTTGGTTAATTTTTAATAGATCCACTATGACATTTTGTTATTTAAAAGATAATACTGTAAATTTGACAATGATATTTTCAATAAATGAGATAATGATGGATAGATTACAAGCAATGACAATGTTAATTAAAGTGGTCGAGCTTGGTAGTTTCTCTGCTGCAAGCAAAGCATTGAATGTGCCGTTACCTACATTAAGTCGGAAAGTATCTGAACTTGAAAATCAACTTGGTGTGCGAGTGCTACATAGAACAACTCGAAAGTTGTCATTAACTATTGCTGGCACTGACTATATTAGAGCCTGTAAAAGGATTATTGAACAGGTTGAAGAAGCCGAGCGTGAAGTCAAAGGTGAATATTTGGAGCCAAGAGGTGAGTTGGTTATTACTGCGCCGGTTATGTTTGGAAAAAAATATGTATTGCCTATTGTTACTGAATTTCTGTCTTTATATTCAAATATAAATGTGCAGCTCATTTTATCAGATGGAAATATGAACTTGTTTGAAAATGAAGTTGATATGGCCGTTAGAATTGGCGTTTTACCTGACAGCTCAATGATTGCAACGCAAGTGGGAAAGATTCGGATTGTTACCTGCGCAAATCAGCAAGTTTTAGCGCAACATAATCAATTATCATCGCCTTATGATTTATCTAACTTTGCATGCATCTTACTAAACACAGCAAATACTCCTCCACATTGGCGCTATTACCTTCCTGATGCTCAAATGAATATTAATATAAATATTTCATCTAGACTCACCGTTACAGATAGTGAATCTGCGGTTTCCGCTGCGATAAATGGCGTAGGGATAACGCAACAATTGCATTATCAAGTTAAAGACGCGGTAGATACCGGCGAACTGAGTATTATCTTACCGGAATTTGAACCTGAGACTGTGCCAGTACATTTAATACATAAATCTAAAAAGTATATGCCGCAAAAAATGAAAAGCTTTTTAGCTTTTGCATTACCTAAACTTAAAAGCAAAATTGGTGCGTTAACTGCGTAGTTAATAATTGATTATGTTGTTAACTATTTGAAAAATAAATAGTTAATATCTTTTCAAAAACCCCCTTTCACAACACTGTGTAAGGGGGGCTTATACCAATTCCAATAAGTTTCTTCTCACTTAGCGAGAGTTAAAAGGTTTAGAGGCACAAGTTATACGTTTCAAACATAACTTAAGTACCGACATCCATATCGGCAAGGCATTATTGATTGAAGAGAATGGTTATTCCCTTGTCAAAATCATTAGTGCTATTTATTACTGTGTTTATCAAACCACCATTGAATATAAGCTACTTTCGACATTAAGTTAGACGGTCGTTTTGTTATGCCATGTGAAGCATCAGGAATGCGTACCATGGCAGTATCAACGTCTTGTAATTTTAATGCTTGATAAAATTGCTCTGTTTCTGAAATAGGTGTGCGGTAATCGGCCTCACCAGTCAATAACATTGTTGGAGTTTTAACATTCCCTACATAGCTAATAGGTGAGCGTTTCATATAATGTTCAATGTGATCCCATGGTTTACCAGGGAACCAATAATCAGCAAAGAAAGGATAGAAATCAGCCGTTAAGACAAAGCTGATCCAATTGATAACAGGTTTGGCAACCACTGCCGCAGCAAAACGGTCTGTATGACCAACAATCCATGCTGTTAGTACGCCGCCACCAGAGCCACCAGTAACAAACAGGTTAGACTCATCAATAAACCCTTTGGCAATTAAAGCATCAACACCCGTCATTAAGTCATCAAAATCGTTACTTGGGTAATTATGATGAATGGTTTGGGCAAATTCTTTACCGTAAGAATCACTACCGCGTGGGTTCATATATAAAACAACATTACCTTTCGCTGCAAATAATTGTACTTCGGCACTAAAGTGCGGGCCATAATTAGCAACCGGTCCACCATGAATCTCTAATATAAGCGGGTACTTTTTCTTGCTATCAAACCCTGGTGGATACGCAACCCAACCTTGAATAGGCAGGCTGTCATGGCTTGATTTAAGCCAAATTTCTTCAACTTTTGCTAATTGCTTATTTCCTAAGGCATCTTCGTTTAAATGTGTTAAACGTTGGGTTTTACCGCGTTTAACTAAAGCAACATCAGCAGGGCGTTGAGTATCTGCAAAAGTTATTGCCACATCACCATCTTCACTTACATCAAAGTCACCACCTGAATAAGGACGACCAAAAGAAACACTGCCGATTCGCTCAGTAAGCACTTTGCGTTTGCCATTACGTGGTTGATAAGCAAGTACTGTTTGTCCTTCGCTGGCGTAGCTAAAGTAAACCCCCTTGGAATCGTCAGCCCATTTAATTTGGCCAACACTACGGTCAAAATCGGTAGTTAAACTTGTTGTTTTACCTGACTTTAAATCACGAATATAAAGTTGAGTATTTTCATAGTTAGTTCGCTTGTCGTCATAACCTGTATAGGCAAGATAGCGACCATTAGGGGATACTCTCGGTTGGCTATCTGGGCCAACTCTATCTGTTACAGCTGTAATGGTTAAGCTTGTTAAATCCAATGTGTATATTTCAGAGTTCGTTGGTTTAAGTTTATATTCATCGTGACGATTTGCTGAGAAATAAAGACTATTACCATCTTCAGCAAAGCTAATAGCTCCACCGTGATTAAAGTTGCCTGATGTTAATTGACGAGCATTACCGCCATTTGCATCAATGCTAAATAAGTGGCTAAAACCTGCTTTAGTATAGCCTCCGCCATCAGCACGGTAATACACTTCATCGATATATTTGGCTGGATCGGCCCAATCTGCCCCTTCAGGTTTGCCAGGCAAGTTAACTGGCGTAGCAGCTTTAGCAGGTACAAATTGACTGAATATTAGTTGTTTACCATTTGGTGACCAGTGCAAGTTGCTTGGGCTTTGGGTTAAATTACTTATTTTGGCAACAGCGCCCGTTTTTAGCCATTTGATATAAATTTGGCTACTACCGTCTCGTGTGGAAATAAAAGCTAGGCGAGATTCATCAGGAGAAAGTACCGGCGAATAATCCATATGGACGCCAGATGTTAACGGTTGTAATAATGTCGAATCACTATCTACTGACCAGATATTACTGACTTTACGGTCACTTTTAATATCCATACGGTTACGGACAAAATAAACGGTTTTACCGTTATTAGTCATTTCAAGTTGATTGGCATATTCAAGATCAAAGACATTTTCAAGTTGCAGTGTGGACTCAGGTTGGCTAGCAAAGCCAGAAAAACTGACCATAGCTAAAAGCGTTAGAGGAGAGAAGATTTTCATTTTTGTTCCTTGTTATTATACAGTCTTACCATGTTATCAAGTAACAATGATTAAAAAGATACTTAGTTGCGATGAACACACATTTTTAAAAGGTTAATTACTTAGCATGATTAAATTCTCCTTTGTTATGAGAAAAGAGAAAAACATTTTCTTTACACCTCAATGCGTTATTATGATGTTGCTATTTAAATTGATTTATAAATAACAATTAAACCACGTAAGTGCATTTTTATGTAACTACCTCAAAATAGCGCTACCACAGACTAGTCACTATTTAATAACCTTGGTACAATGGCGAAATTCTAGTTTATTACACTTTTATTGATTTATGTCATTAATAATAAGTAAAAACTATAGTAAGGCTTGCTGAATTGTAAGCTAGTTAGATCACCATTAAGGTTATAGGTTTGAGCTGTAAAAACTACCCGCATACAAATACTCAATCGACTGTAAGTCAGTTGCAATTGAGTGTGCCTGTTGTTTTTTTTAGTGCAAGACTATTTACTGCTTTTAGTATTTTAATCATCAGTTCGATGATGTTATTTTGTGGTTTTATTGAAGATCTATCGGAATTAAATTATTTATTCAACGAAGGGGCTTTATCTGAGTCAATTCTTACGAATATTGTTTATTTCTTTATGCAACCAGCTATGAACGGTTGTTTACTCGTTGGTTTATATTGGTTATTTTTTATTATCTTCCCTACACATAGGGCAGGTATTGTTTTACGTAAAACAGCTTTTGCGTTTAGCGAATCTTTACAGTCTTTTATAGGCTTACACACGCACGGTTGTCGTGCACCTCCTTTATATAAATAGTTGATTACGACTTTTATTGGTTAACTGTTTAGCGCTCTAATCTGCAGCAGTATGTCTGTATTTCAACTACTTCATTATATTTTCTCACCTTTTAACAGTGGATTTTCTGCTGCTTAAAATTCGTCGAGAATAAAACTTATGCTGTTGTTTTATTTAATAAAATAACTTGTTTGAATTTAGGTTATACCATTTATATTAAGTTTTTGCTCTTGTTGTGCGATGAAAACATAGAACAAGGTAAGGCGTTTGATTTAACGATAGCTAACTATTGTGATTATAAACAACGCAACCTTGTTTTTTTTATCAATACAAGTGGACAATAATTTAATGGCACTGGTGTTAGTAGGATATTCCATTGTTAATTCGAAACCTTTGTAATATAGCTTTAGCTAGTATAGTACTGATATTGTCAGGCTGTGAAGGCGGAGTGCTTGATCCGAAAGGGCAGGTAGGTATTGATGAAAAAAACTTAATCATTATTGCCACTGTTCTTATGTTACTTGTTGTTATCCCCGTTATTGTGATGACTTTATATTTTTCTTGGAAATATAAAGATACACGCACCCATGAAGTTTATGCTCCCAAATGGGCGCACTCTAATAAAATTGAAGCTGTCGTTTGGGCTGTTCCGATTATTATCGTTATTATTTTAGGTGTCATAACCTGGGAATCTACTCATAGGTTAGACCCTTATAAGCCGCTAGATGGTAAACATATTACCATTGAAGTGGTTTCGTTAAACTGGAAATGGTTATTCATTTATCCCGAGCAAGGTATTGCCACGGTGAATGAGTTGGTTTTTCCAGCTAATGTCCCCGTTGAATACAAAATCACGTCAGAAAGCACCATGAATTCTTTCTTTATTCCGCAATTGGGTAGTCAAATTTACTCTATGGCAGGGATGGAAACCAAGCTGCATTTAATTGCTAATGAACCCGGTACTTTTAAAGGGTTTTCTGCAAATTATAGCGGCGCCGGTTTCTCTGGAATGAAGTTTAATGCTATTGCCACACCTACCCAAGCAGATTTTGATAAATGGGTAAGTGATGTTAAAGCACAGAAAAGCACATTAACGAAAGCTGAATATTATGAGTTAGCTAAAGCCAGTGAAAACAACCCTGTAAGCTACTATGGCGATGTCGAAGAAGACTTGTTCCATACCATTATTATGAAATATATGGCTGGCATGTCAGGCATGAAAGACATGGCAAGTATGAAAAAAATGGAGCATAAAATTGATAAAAACACAGTGCAACCATCTCACATTCAAGGCGAGGAATAACTATGCCATTTTTAGGTAATTTAACGTTAGATGCCATTCCATTTCATGAACCCATTATTATGGTGACTATGGCTGTTATTGTATTCGTAGGGCTTGTGCTCTTTGCGCTTATTACAAAGTATAAAAAATGGGGAATATTGTGGCGAGAATGGATCACCTCGGTTGACCATAAACGTTTAGGCGTTATGTATATTTTACTTGCTTTAATCATGCTGTTTCGTGGTTTTAGTGATGCCATTATGATGCGTTCGCAGTTAGCGCTTGCCACTAGTGGTGCGGCAGGTTATCTACCGCCTGAACATTATGACCAAATATTTACGGCACATGGTGTCATTATGATCATCTTTATGGCGATGCCATTTATGGTTGGTTTAATGAACATCGTTTTGCCATTACAAATTGGTGCCCGTGATGTGGCATTTCCCTTCCTTAATAATTTGAGTTTTTGGCTAACCGCTAGTGGCGCAATATTAATTAACCTTTCACTGGTTTTTGGTGAATTTGCTAAAACAGGTTGGGTTGCCTATCCACCATTATCGGAGTTGAGCTTTAGTCCTGGGGTGGGGGTCGATTATTATATTTGGGCCTTGCAGATATCTGGACTGGGAACACTATTAACGGCGGTTAACTTTTTAGTTACCGTGTTTAAAATGCGTGCACCAGGTATGACGCTAATGAAAATGCCTATTTTCACTTGGACCTGTACTTGGGCAAATATCTTAATTGCTGCATCATTCCCAATTTTAACCGCTGTATTAGCGATGTTAACGCTTGATCGTTACATGGACTTTCACTTTTTCACTAATGATGGTGGTGGTAACGCCATGATGTACATCAATTTGTTTTGGGCTTGGGGTCACCCTGAAGTTTATATTCTAGTCTTACCTGCTTTTGGGGTTTTCTCTGAAGTTATCTCTACCTTTACAAGTAAACGTTTATTCGGCTATAAATCAATGATTTATGCAAGTGGTGCGATTTCAATTTTAGGTTTTATTGTTTGGTTACATCATTTCTTTACCATGGGATCAAGCGCCAACGTTAATGCCTTTTTTGGTGTAATGACTATGGTTATTGCCGTACCAACGGGAGTGAAACTCTTCAATTGGTTATTTACCATTTATCGTGGCCGTTTACGTACCACAGTACCTGTATTGTGGACTCTTGGTTTTATGGTGACCTTTACTGTTGGTGGTATGACAGGCGTATTGTTGGCAATTCCTGGTGCAGATTATGTGCTGCATAACAGTTTGTTTCTAATTGCGCATTTCCATAACACTATTATTGGTGGTGCAGTATTTGGTTATCTTGCAGGTTTTGCATTCTGGTTCCCAAAAGCAATGGGCTTTAAGCTCAATGAATATTGGGGAAAAGTGTCATTCTGGTGTTGGATCGTTGGCTTCTTTGTTGCCTTTATGCCGTTATATGTACTTGGCTTCTTAGGTATGACACGTCGTTTAAACCACACAAATAATCCTGATTGGAATATTTGGTTATATATTGCCGCTGTGGGTGCCGTGATTATTATGTTCGGTATTATTGCGCAAGTAATTCAATTATATGTGAGCTTTAGAGATCGTGAAGCATTAGATGACAAAACGGGAGATCCCTGGAATGGCCATACGCTTGAATGGGCAACTTCGTCACCACCACAAGCGTATAACTTTGCTGTTATTCCACATGTTGATGATATTGACGCCTGGACCGATATGAAAGAAAAAGGTCAGCATTATCAAAGTAAAGCAAGTTATAGCCCAATACATATGCCTAAAAACACATCGGCTGGTGTATTTATGGGGGCAACACTATCAGTTTTTTGCTTTGCTATGATTTGGCATATTTGGTGGTTGGCGATTGTTGGTCTTGTTGGTGCTATAGGGGTATTTATTAAACGTTGTTACAGCAATGACGTTGATTATTATGTGCAGCCTGAAGAAATAGCAAAAACAGAAGAGGCCTATAATTTAAGTGGTCGTGAAGGAGTAAAAGCATGAGTACACTTTCTGTAAACGTAGAAGCGATATCAACACACCAAGCACATGAGCATCATGACACTTCGGGTGATACCGTTTTTGGTTTTTGGTTATACCTCATGACTGATTGCCTATTATTTGCTTCATTCTTTGCGACTTATGCCGTGTTATTTATGAACACGGCGGGTGGTGTTTCTGGTAAAGATATTTTTGAATTAGATTTTGTCGCTATTGAAACCGCTGCTTTATTGGTAAGTAGTATTACTTTTGGTTTTGCCATGATTGCAGCTCATAGCCACAAGAAAGCCTTAACATTAGTATTTTTAGCGATTACCTTTTGTTTGGGGGCTGTGTTTATAGGGATGGAAATTTATGAATTTCAGCATTTAATTGCACACGGTAATGGTCCACAGCAAAGTGCTTTTCTTAGTTCATTTTTCGCCTTAGTTGGCTTACATGGTTTACACGTAACCGCTGGGTTAATTTGGATGACCATTATGATGATAGAAGTTGCTCGTCGTGGTTTAGGTAAAGCGACAGTTACCCGTTTAAGTTGTTTAAGCTTATTCTGGCATTTTTTAGATATTGTGTGGATCTGTGTATTTACGGTTGTTTATTTAATGGGGGCAATGTAATGAGCAATAATGAAACACATCATGATGCATCGCACGGTAGTGTTAAAAGTTACCTAATAGGTTTTGTATTATCGATTATTTTAACCGCGATTCCATTTTATCTAGTGATGAGTGGTGATTATTCAAAAGTGACCACACTGTGGAGTATTGTTAGCTTAGCTATCATTCAAATTTGGGTGCATTTAAAGTACTTTTTACACCTTAACTTCATTACTGAAGATGGGCGAGCCAGTAGTTTCTCGTTTTTGTTCAGTGCGCTCATTATCATTATGGTGGTTGGGTTGTCTGTTTGGATTATTTACGCATCAAACGCAATGATGATGTATTAATTGCAGCTAATAAATGCTGTTAAGAGAGGTTAACATGTTTCGTCGGTACTTAAGTGTCACTAAACCAGGCATTATTATGGGTAACTTCATCAGCGTTGCAGGGGGCTTTTTATTGGCTTCTCGTGGTGCTGTTGAACCCTGGTTAATGGCGGCAACCTTAATGGGTTTATCGTTTGTTATTGCTTCAGGTTGTGCCATTAATAACGTGATTGATAGAGATATAGATATCATTATGGCTCGAACTCGTAAGCGCGTGACGGTCACTGGTGAAATGTCTGCTATAACAGCATTAAGTCATGGTGTTATATTAGGGATTATTGGCTTTGGGTTATTAATCGCTTATACAACACCTGTAGCGGTATTTTTTGCGGCTTTTGGTTACTTTATTTATGTGGGTGTTTATAGCCTATATATGAAACGTAACTCTGTTTACGGTACTTTTGTTGGTAGTCTTTCAGGTGCGGTTCCGCCTGTTGTGGGTTACTGTGCGGTAACGGGAACGTTTGATATGCAAGCCTTAATTTTATTAGTGATGTTCTGTTTATGGCAAATGCCACATTCATATGCAATTGCCATCTTTCGCTTTAAAGATTATCAAGCGGCTAATATTCCAGTATTACCTGTGTCACAAGGTATTGATAAAGCGAAGCATCACATTGTAATGTACATTGCAATATATGCACTTGTTGTTATGTTATTGCCTATTGCTGGTTTTACCGGGGCAGCCTTTATGGCTGTTGCCTGTACAACCAGTTTCTGGTGGTTACTTATGGCCTTGCGCGGGTATCGTCGTGATATCGATATTGTTGGTTGGGCGCGTCAGGTATTTGCGTTTTCAATTATTAATATTACGGCATTAAGCATTGCAATGGCGGTTGATTATCAAAGTATTACGCCGTATATAACTTATTAAGTTCTACCAAATAAGTTGAATGATAAGCAAGAATTAAACTTAAATTAATTTATTTCGATCGATTAATTTAAGTTTTTTTGTATAACAAATAGCATTTTTAGGTAAAGCTAATTGCTCCTCAATATTTTAGCCCGTTATTTTTAATCATTTATTAGCCATCACAAATCGAGTACTGACAAATTTATTGAGTAATCTATGCATTAAATAAACTACTAATAACGTTACTCCCACAGAAACAGACACTGACGTAAAACGATAAAGGCTGTTATATACTAAGTCTTGTTGAGGCGTTAAATATTGACCAAATAGAATCCCCATGGTTGTCATTGCGCCAAAGCCTGCGCCGGAGCCGCCTCCTTCAAGTGCGTGGTAGCGCGCAAATAGCATGATACTAATCCACAGAGCGATGCTAACAAACCATAATATGCCAGAATGTTGAAGTAAGATCAGTTGCCAAGCTAATCCAACATTACATCCTACTAGTGTACCAATTGCTCGGTTTAGTGCCGCACGACCAGCACCGTACCAGTTGAGAGGAAATAAAATTAATACTGAGGACACTTGTGCGGATAGCGAGTCCTGTAAATCGAGCACCTGAAAAACAACAAAAGACAAGGTCGCGACACTTGTGGCCAAAATAACTTCGTGACGACCATTACTTTTAGGTTTATTCGCTATGGGTGGTTTACCTCTTGCTTCTACATCAGGAAATATTGAGTGCATAAAAATTGCTAAAAACACGGTAGTAATGCAGGCGGTAGCGTTTGACATAACGAGATCATTTGCTGACACGTTACTGTAACTAACAAAGTGTAATTGCACAGATAAACTGACGATGCCTAGGGCTCCAAATAAAAAGTAGGGGCCTTGAGACATACATCGAAACATAAAAGCGAACATTAAAAAAACAGCAATAGTCATCGGAATCGGTTGATCACCAAGCATTCCATGTACTAGCAGTATAAATACACTCGCTACGGCCATATTGGCTAAAAACTGACGAATAATATGCGCATTGAGTACAGGTACTAAACCCAATAACAACATCGGATACACAGTAAAAAAGGTGCCGTAATTCCAGTCCATCAATTTACTAATAGTGAAACCTAAAGTCGCACCAAAAGCGACCCGTAAACATTGTTGTATTTCGTTGCCAGTAAGTGCTCTATGGGAAAGTTTCAGTATATTACTTGAGCCAGATAAGGGTTTCATTAGGATACGCTTCATGATGTTGCAGCTAGTAGACGTAATGAATAATGCTGATGATATAAGCTTGCACGTTACCTAACCAATGCGTTAGTCCTTCGCCAGGGTGTAATTGTACCGTGGCTCTGGCACCAGATGGCATCATATCGAGTAAGGCTGGCTTATCAGTGATGGTTATATGAGTACGCATATACTGTGCATCACGCACCCAACGATCTGAATTAACGGGATCAGCAAGCGAGCCGTCAGCATTTAGTTGGCCGTCTTTTATTCCTGCATCAATGGCGATTATTTTTCCATCAAATACTTGGCCAGGAAAAGCGTCAAAGATGATTGACGCTTTATTACCTATCTTTACGTTACTTAATGATTTTTCTCGAAAATCAGCGACGATGTCACCTTGTTTTAGCACTATCGCTGCAACAGGGGTACCAGCCTGAGCGTACTTTCCTGGCTGTAATTGTAAATTGGTTATGCGTCCTGACACTTCTGAACGTACGTCTGTATAGCTTAATTGTAGCTCAGCGTTTTGTAAGTTATTTCTGGCTTGACGTAATAGTAAGTTGTCACTGCCAGCGTCCCCTCTTTGAGTTTTAAGTTTTAATACGTCGGCTTTCGATGCTTCTACTTGGGCCAGTGCCGACTGATAATTAGACATAGTTTTATCATACAATTGACGAGAAACCATATTTGATTTAATTAAACGTTCTACTCGCTCAACTTCAATTTTGAGCTCGTCAACATTGGCTTCTGATACTTTTACCATCGCTTGTGCAGCGATAATCGCAGCGTCTAATTGATGGTTAGTTTGGGCAACACTTTCTAAGGCTAATTTTGCTTTATCAACAGCAATTTTATAAGGTTCTTTATCTAAACTAAACAGTAGTTGGCCTTGTTGTATGCTTTGATTATTGTTGATGTAGACCTTATTTACTTGGCCATTCACTTTGGCTGAAATATTTGCCACAGGGTGCAATACTCTAGATTGTGTACTAACCGGCATCCATAAATCGGCATATAAAAAATAGACAAAGGAAATAGCAAAGACGACAAGCGCAACATGCACCCAACGTTTAAATATTTGATCTGGAGCCATGGCTATTTCTCACCTACATGATATTTGTTAAGCATAATAGAAGCGTTTTGTTCTAGTTTTCGAAGTACCTTAAATAGTGCGTTGAGTTCATCGTTAGATATTCCTTTAGTAAGCTCTGCGCGAACCATGTTTACACTGCCGGTTAACATTTCTATGCATTCACTGCCTGCGGGGGTAAACCATAAACAATGGCATCTACCATCGCTTGGATGAGGACGTCGTTCGACTAAGTTTAAATTAACGAGTTGGTTAACCGTACGGGTTAAAGAAGGCATTTCTATACCTAATTCGGTAGCTAACATATGCTGTGAAGTCCCTTCTCCTAACATTTTAAGATTCATCATCGCTGACCATCTCGCTTCTGTCATTTCCATGGGGTTCACTGCTTGAGATATAACGCCGCGCCATAGACGAGTTACTCTACTTAGCAACCAACCTAGGCTTGGGTTATTAACATTTTGTTTATTAGGTAGTGGCTTTGACATAATAATTCTCACAATTTTCATAATACTTAGCTTGCTAAGTATTATACAGCGTTCAATTTACTTAGCAAGCTAAGTAAATTAGATGTGGCAATATTCTTTAGTATTGATGCTGGTATGAGATTATATTACACCTTCTTCTAGACGGCTAAACGTCTATTTAAAAATATAAAGTTTACTGATATACTGCTGTTCATTAATAAGCCTTCATCATCAAAATCGGCTTTCACTCATAACTTGCGAAATAATTATGCTAGAAAATGAATCAGAATTAAGAATTAGGTATAACGATAATTCCCGTGGTGTTTACTTTATTGGCACTACACCGCCAAAAAGTGACACTCCTATTGAGCAAGTAGAAGATATTGCGACTAAATTACTTGATCGTGTCAGTGATATAGATTTTGATGGGTTAATTATTTATGACATTCAAGATGAAGATTCAAGAACGAATGTTCCTCGTCCTTTTCCGTTTAAAAGTACACATGATCCACGTTTATATTCGTCATTATTAAACAAAAAATCAAAACGTCCGGTTATTACATACAAAAGTGTAGTGCAGTCAGATACTGCAGCATTTAATACTTGGGCTGATGAAGCATGGGAAAAGTTTGGTGTTCGTGATGTTGTGCTGGTGGGTAGCCCATCAAAGAATAATAAAATTAGCTTACCACTTGGTGAAGCTTACCAAACGCTGGTAGAAAATCAGAATAATTTTTTTATTGGCGGGATAACAATTGCTGAGCGCCATGCTAAAAAAGGTAATGAACACCAACGCTTAATTGAAAAGCATCAACAAGGCTGTAATTTCTTTATATCACAAGCAATTTATGACCCTCAAGCTACTATTGATATGTTGACTCGCTATGCTATCGAATGCCAACAGCAAGGCTTAAAACCACAACGTATTATTTTAACCTTTTCACCTTGTGGTAGTAAAAAAACATTAGAGTTTATTGACTGGTTAGGTGTGCGTGTTCCTGAAGCAACCAGCTTGCGTATACTTAATGCAGAAAAACCTTTATATGAGTCTATTCGCATTTGTTGTAATAGCTTACAGCAAATATTAGATGCGTTAGTCCCGTATGATTTACCACTCGGTTTAAATATTGAAAGTTTAACGAACCGTAAAGAAGAAATTGACGGTTCAATTTTACTATACAAGTTATTGCGCTCAACCATGGACAAGTACTTAGCAAGAAAGGAACTTGATAACCTGATCAAGAGTTAAAGTATCGGTGATTTTCACCCGGATTTAGTTAAATAAAAAAGCGGTTCAATTGATATTGACCGCTTTTTTATGTCTTATATTTTATGCTTAGTGTTTGAATACATTAATACCAAACAATAAATATCTACAGAATGAATATTTACTATTACTTAGTTGCCGCATTCGCTTCTAATTGGTCAACTATTTCCAGTAAATCTTTACCTGTAAGGTCTGGCTTTCCTGCTAGCGGATAAAGCGCTTTACCTGGGCGAAGAATAAAACCTGTGCGCCATCCTGCTTTTTCTGCACCCGCTATATCCCATGCATGAGCAGCAATTAACATGGCATCTTCAGGAGCAACATTCATTTGCTCTTGCGCCCATTGATAAACTTTTAAGTCAGGTTTAAAGGTTTCTAAATTTTGTACTGTTAATGAACCGTCAAAATACTCTGCTAGCTTGGCATTTTTTAGTTGAGCGGCAATACCAGCATCAGATGAGTTGGTTAATGTAATCATGGTATAACCCATTGCACGTAATCTTTTTAAGCCTTCAACTACATCAGGGTGAGGGGCTAGATCTCTAAAAGGGGTAAGTACTGCCTTACGCGCTTCTTCTTTCGTTAGTGGTATATTTTTTTGATTAGCAATCATTTCTAGTGATGCGATGCCAATTTCACCAAAGCTATTGTATTCACCAATCATATTACCCACCAAAGAATAGTGTAGCATTGTGGTAAACCAGTAAGGAACAAGCTCATCTCGTCCGCCCAAGGCTTTAGACACTGATTTACCGACATTACCAAGATCTAATAATGTTTCATTAACATCAAAGAAAATTACTTTGGGTTGTATTTTTACATCGGTGTCTAAATCTTTTGCTAGTGCGGCTTCCGAGATAAAGCTTAGTGAAATTAACAAGCTAATTAGAAAGGGTTTAAAATTTATCATTATAAAAAATGCCTATAAGGTTAAGTAGAAGGGTTATAAAATATTGTTACTGAAAAGACCTTTGGAGCATTAAATAAATTTCATTGTTTGTAGATTAAGACCTGCCTAATTGTTTCTAAATATGTATGTCGGTATGAATTTAGGTTAGAAAACATTTTTCTTCGGATAGTTAAACAAATAATTGTTGTAGGTATACTAGAAAAACATAATGATACGTTGTAACATATCGTAAAATTAGTAGGTGAATCTGAGATAAATTACATATGATTGAATATAAACTCCCCGTTACGGTACTTTCGGGTTTTCTTGGCGCAGGGAAAACAACCGTATTAAGCCATATTCTTAATAATAGAGAAGGGAAGAAAGTCGCTGTTATTGTTAATGACATGAGCGAAATAAATATTGACGCTGCTACCATTAAGAATGAAGTGTCACTTAATCGTAGTAATGAAAAACTCGTTGAAATGAGCAATGGCTGTATTTGTTGCACATTAAGAGAGGATTTATTGCTAGAAGTAAATAAATTAGCAAAAAGTGGCAATTTTGATTACCTTGTTATTGAATCGACAGGAATATCTGAGCCATTACCTGTCGCTGAAACGTTTACATTTGCAGATGAAGATGGCGTGTCATTATCAGATGTAGCCACTTTAGATACGATGGTAACCGTTGTTGATGCTGTTAATTTCTTAAAAGATTACGACCAAGCAACATATCTGCAAGACACTGAAGAGTCTCTTGGCGAGGAAGATGAGCGTAGTGTTGCTGATTTACTTGTTGATCAAGTTGAATTTGCTGATGTCATACTTATTAGTAAAACAGATTTGGTCGATAGTTCAGCTCTCAATCAGCTTATCGCTACAATTAAAGCGCTTAATACTCGCGCCAAAATAATCCCGATATCCTCAGGCAAAGTTGATATAAATGATATTTTGAATACAGGTTTGTTTGACTTTGAATTGGCGCAGCAAGCACCTGGCTGGCTTAAAGAGATGCGTGGCGAACATATACCAGAAACAGAAGAGTATGGTATTGCTAGCTTTAATTACGTCGCCCGCTCTCCATTTCATCCTGAAAAATTCTATCAATTCCTTCATAACACCGAACAATTTGGCAAGCTTATTCGTTCAAAAGGCTACTTTTGGTTGGCAACGCGTCCTCAATTTTGTGGACAATGGAGTCAAGCTGGGGGCATTGCACGATACGGTTTTGCGGGTATGTTTTGGCGGGCAATTCCCAGAGAAAACTGGCCTACAGATGAAGAATCTTTAGATGCAATTAAAGAAAAGTGGATTGAACCTTTTGGTGATATGCGCCAAGAGCTTGTTTTTATTGGTCAAAATTTAGATGAAGCAGCAATGATTACAGCACTAGATAGCTGTTTGTTATCAGAAGAAGAACTATTGAGGGGGAAAGATTACTGGTTAACCTTGCATGACCCTTTCCCAGAGTGGGAGGAAGCATAATGAATGCGATAGCCGCTACCACGACTGAATTGACCCCTGATGCGCTTAATGACAATAATGAGAAACAGGTAGTTAACACAATCACACCGAGCTCAGCAACCATCAGCTTAAAAGCAAAGGGCTCAGTAGCAGAATTTAATCCCCAAGTGCTTTCTAAGATATACCAAGAAGACATAAATATTGCTATTTGGAAGCGTGAATTATCGCCAGAGTTAGCGACAGCAGCGGCGATATTTATTAAAGAAAACACAGTGAAATCGACAAGATTAACAGTATCACCTGATGATGCCTTTGATCTGCTATGCAACGCTTTAGGTAGCGATAATGCAGCCGTAACTCTGAGTAAAGATATCGCTTTACTCGTTGATATGTTTTGTTGTTTGTTTGACCTTAAGTATGCAGGGTTACGGTTAACATTATTAGATAAGGCAATGTGTCCACGTTTTCATGTAGATCGTATACCTTGTCGCTTAGTGACAACTTATCAAGGTATTGCAAGCGAATGGCTTGAACATGCTTTGATTGATCGTACAAAACTAGGCGCTGGGAATGAAGGAAAATCAGATGAAGAGTCTGGGCTTTTTCCTGATCTGAACAATATTAATCATCTTAAGCAAGGTGATGTTGCGCTACTAAAAGGCGAAAATTGGGATGAAACCCAAGGATTTGGTTTGGTTCATCGTTCTCCTGCTGTACCAAACGGTGAGCGCCGGTTACTGCTAACACTTGATTTTATTGATTAAAATAATTATTTAATTAAGCATTGCTAGTATATTGGCTCTGTGACCTTAATATTGTTATTGTTGCAACACCATTTGGCCTAAGCGTTAGCCTTGATTTATGTGTATGGGGAATGATGAACCGTATGTGTTTTATCGTAATCCCCTTTCACTAAAACAAATAATTATTGTTTGTGTACTAGAAACATAATGACTAAAAAAATTTATTATTTATTGATTGCTGTAATTATTATCATGCTGACATTCACGGTCGGTGAGCGTTATATTGATTTAGTCGTAAATACACTTCTACCGAATATTAATGACGACAATACTACTAAGGCACTTAATCTTTCAAAAAAACAACAAGTAAAAAGTGCTGCTCAGTTGCACATGCCTGATGTTAATCAACCTCATCAAGACATTGATTCTTTTCAAATAAATCGACCAAGCTCCGTTGAACCACCAAACGTTCAATGTAAAAGACCAGAGAAGCTAGTATTAACAAATCAATACTTTCAGCTTAATACTAATCTCAACACTAAATCTGATAGCTTTACCCTTGAACTAAAAAAGAAGTTGAATACAGCTTTTCAGCATATTGAAAGATCACTTAATACTGAATTGAATCAAACAGTGTTGTTAACTATGCTCTTTAGCAGTACCCGAGCAGATTATGAAGATTTAGCCAGAAAATATAGACGTGAACCTGAAGGAACGCAGGGAATGTACATTTCCTATCATAACGTCTCTCTAATTGACGTGAAAAATTATGAGCAAGGAATTAAAGTCGGTGTTCACGAAGCCATACATGCACTTAATTATGCATATTTTGGCTACACCTTACGTTTTATTAATGAAGGCATGGCAGAGTACTACCAAGCAATATCCGAAAATGGTGATATTCAGTTATTTGATTTTACATGGTTGAAACATCGGCAATACCCCGAGCAGATATCGACCATATTGTTTTCTAAAACTGATTGGCATGGCGTTAAAACACACGAACTTTATCAGCAAAGTAAAGCTTTGTTCTATTTTTTGATGAGTAATGAAAGTGGCAGGCAAGTTCTCAGGGCAATACTAACAAAGGAAATGGAAGACCCTTGTACAGTGTTATCTGAAGATGATATTGAACAACTACTTTTTGAAGTTTACCCTAATCATCAACAAGAATTTGACTACTGGTTTGAAGACGGCCTGAACAACTTTATTAACACCAAAGCTTAATGTGTTAATTTTGCATTGCTTTTAACTTCTTGCTAAGTCCCGTGGAGTAGTAATGGCTCTTACAATAACTAAGCTATTTTTCAGAGCAGGTATTACAAATACAGTTCATTTCTAGTTGCGGGCTAACGAGTTGAAAACCTGCATTCTCAATATTCTGTTTAAGTTCATCAATGGTCGATTTGTTGATAGTAATTTCTTTAACGTCATTACACGTACCACAAATTAAGAACTGCGGTACACCATGGGCGTGATCACAGGTGATATGCGCGCAGGCGATATATTTATTCGCTAAACTTAACTTATGTACTAAGTGTTCTTTTTCAAGAAATTCTAAAATGCGGTATACCGACATCGCAGGTATTTTTTCACCAAAATCTTTCTCAAATAAATCAATTAAATCATAGGCAGAAAGCGCTTTTTCCGATTGAATAAGAGAAAATAATACTTGTTTTCTTTTCGGTGTTAAACGGGTGCCGTGTTTTTTACAATACTGCTCTGCATGTACGATAATTTCGTCAACTTTATTCATTTTTTTATCTCAAACTAATTTCATTTATCGCGTTAAGTGTTGTCGAACCTTGTTCTATTTCTATAATATCATGATCTGCGTTTGGCTAATATTAGAGAATTTAAACACTGTAACAGTAATGACAGAGAACACCTTTATTTTTTTTCAACAGAATGGTGCTTTTTGATAAATTTCTGATGTTTGAGTTAACTTACTGATTATGTGTTTTGATAAAAAATGGTGAGAATAACAGAGAGGTTATCGCTTGTTATTGATTTCATGTAGGTAAGATTTAAATAAAAAGTAGAGACGCCATCATTGTCGGTGCCTCTACTTAACTTAGTATGGTGGATAATACTTAGTGATTAATGATCGTGTGCTTCTTCAGCAATACCTAACCAAGTTATAGCACTCGCAGAAAAACCTATTTCAATATCGTCTTCAATAGTCATTGTTGCTAAGTCTATTTGAAGGATATGTTTTGCAATAGGGTCGGCCACGTATACATGATCACCATTTTGAGCGGCAGTCATACTAAATGACATATCTTCAGGCATAGTAGAAATATCTTCTTCAGAAATATCTATACTAGTTACCAACTCCCAATGTGCTTCGCCATCATGTGAATGTGAATTTAGAATGTTAAGGTAGCCTGCGCTATCTAACACTAAAAAGTATTCTGCTTCATGTGAAAAAGCATAAGAAACTGCACTAACACCCTCAGCAAGTTGCCATTCAAGTTTTTCCATCGTGTTAACTTCAGGATTAATGGCGAATAGCGAACCACCAGCAACACCAATCAATGAGTCACTTTCTTCATGACCGTAGATACTACCTATACGAGAGCTACCTACTGATTCAATATTGGCAATTTTTACAGCTTCAAATTCACCATCATGTTCATGAGCAACTAAAACTCCGTCGGTACAACCAAAAGCAATGTAATCATCGTTTTGTGATGCACCATGTAAGTCAGGACAAGTAATATCTAAAATTTGTTCTTGTTCATATTCATTGCCATGTAAATGATAAACAGCTACCTGATCAGGTAATGTACCTGCAGACGTAGTCTCAGTATCGTCACGACGAACAGTACTTAATAAATATTCATCATGAGCCAATGCTACACCGTGCATATTGATACTGTAATCAATATGCGGAAGTTCACTTGTTTCACCGCTAATATCAGTATCTTTTAACACTTCTACAGAGGCTGATACACCTGCATCGGCATTACCGTCATTAAATATAATCATTTCATCATCGCTTTTGATGATGTGGGTTGGGCTACTACCGTTTAATTGATAATCACTCATTACCGGTGCTTGTTGGTAATCGTGTAAATGCTCAACGTGATCTTCACGCCATAAGCCACTATCAATAAAGCCAACATAATCGTTATTTCTGCTGGCAATTACGGCAAAACGGTAACCCGCAGAAGCCGTTATAGCATTACCATCATAAATTAATGAAAATGTATCGAGTAGAGCACCGTCGTCTAAATCATATAAGGTTGTTGTATTACTTTCGGCAGATAACACCGCTAGTCGTCCCAATGATTCAATTGTATATTCGTCACCGTGATCATGGTCATCACCATCATCGTCATGATCATGGTCATCATCAGGTACTTCTATTGGATCTTTCTCAACAATCTTCGTTTCTGCATCGCCACAACCACTGAGAAATATTGCGGCTAAAGAGGCCGCAACTAGGTTAAGTTGAAATGATTTCTTCATAATGTATTTTCCTTAATTAAGTAAGTGTTATATGTTTTTAAACTAGAAGTAACCTCTGATACCGATAGCAAAGCTACGGCCCGGGCGAGGTGCAATATCTTTAATAAATGAAGTGTGCACCCTAGCTTCTGTGTCTGTTAGGTTGGTGCCTTTCAAGTACAGCGCAATATCATGATTCAATACTTCTAAATCGTAAGAAACACTGGCATCTACTAAGGTATAACCATCGGTTGAAGTTTCATTGATAGACGTGTTGTTTTGGTCCTGATAGCGAGTTATATCAAGATGTGCACTGATTTGTTCATTTTGATACTCGAATTGAGTACCAAATCTGAGCGGTGGTGTACGTGGTAAATCATCACCGTCTTTTACCTTAGCGCGAACATAATCTGAAAATGCTGTCGCTTTGAACGTATCATTTACTTGCCAAGCTACTTGTGCTTCGAAACCATGAAGTACTACGTCATCTGTTTGAAATAGGTAAACAGGTAGTTCAGTCTCTTCCTCATCATGATCGTGTCCATCGTCACCATGGTCATGACCACTTTCAGCATAAAGGCCAGTAAAGGTTTGATAATAGTAATTGTCTATTTGGTTGTAGAAAGCATTTAACACAAAGGCAACGTTCCCCTGTGTTTTTCTGAACGTTAAATCAATATTGTTAGCCGTTTCAAGGTCGATCACTTCATTTGATAAGCCAAGGGAAGTATTATCTTCATTAAGTGCAAATAACGACCCTATTTCATACGATCCTGTACCAATATGAGGACCAAATGACAATAACTCTGAAGCCGAAGGAGCACGTTCTGAACGTGAAATCGAAAGGCCTAAGTTATAACCTGGTGTAAATGCCCATACTAAGCCAGCCGATAAGCTTACCGGAGTGAATTTATGCTCTACTGCAAATACTTGTGTGCTGCTTGTTGTTTCATCATCGTGATCATGGTCATGGTCATGAGCGTCTTCCTCTTCTGATTCATCATGCGAATGAGCGTCTAAACTAGGAAGCAGTACGTTATCAGCGGTTATTTTTACATGTTCAATACGAGCACCAAACTGCAGTAATACGTCACCAAAGTGCTTTTCTTGCATTAAAGCGAGTGCAATAGTTTGTGCTTCTGAAGGCGGAGTAAAAGCTTCTTCTCCTTCGGCTGATACATCACTGTCTTTAAAATGGAAGCTGATACCACCATTCCAGTCGTAGAAAGGGCTTTGAATAATATCAACTTTTACTTCTTGAGTTTGATTTTCAAAGATTGTGCCTATTTGACCCGCTTCTATTTCGGCATGTTCATAGTCAGTAAAGCCACTGGCAAATTTAACTTGTTTGACCCAGTCATTGTCAATATTAAACTCACCTAATAATTGAACGCGAGTTTGCTCTAAATCAGCATAAACATTTTCACTTTCATCGCCATGTGAGTGTCCAGGAACACCGTACTCACGGTTAAATTGCTCTACAGCAACACCAACATAGCCTTGATCAAACAAATAGCTTGTACCTAAGGTGAAACCATTTGATTTTTCAGCGCTGTTTTCAACAGTAAAATCACCGCTGTCATGATCATGATCATGTTCAGCATGCTCTTCTTCAGTTTCTAATTCGGCCTCAACAGGAACTTCATAATCATTTGACTCACGCCAATACCCATCAGCATAAAAACCAAATGAATCTGTCCCAGTTGTTAGGTTAAAAGAGGCTAATTTACGATCATCAGCAGAATTATTTTCAAGTAACCACTCACCTCGAGTAGTTGAGTCAGTAGGTACGCGTCCATCAACAACGTTGATTACACCGCCAACGGCTCCGCTGCCATAAAATAAGGTTGCTGGGCCGCGCAGTACTTCAATTTGTTGTGCAGTAGAAGCTTCTGAAGCAACTGAGTGATCGGGACCAACTCTTGACACATCGCTGGCATCTAAGCCATTTTGTGCAATCATTACGCGTGGACCACTTAAGCCACGAATAATAGGGGTACTAGCAACATTGCCATGAAAGTTACTTTGAACCCCAGGCAGCTTTTCCAGACTATCACCTAATGTTGAAGCTTGTTGACGGCGTAGTGCATCACCGGCAAGTACACTAACGGGTGCTGCTGATTCCATTACTGACATATGAATAGGCGTCGCAACAATGTCTATTACTTCAATGGGAGATCGTGTTAATACAAGTGTTAAAGGGTCGGTTTTATCGTCTGATAATATTATGTCTTGATGAAGATGAGCAAAACCTTCCGCAGATATGTGGATTTCATTTTTACCAGAAGCTAGATCATGAAAAATAAAACGGCCGTTTTTATCAGTGGTCGTTGCAGCGCCAGTTCCTTCAACTCTAACCGTAGCACCAGCGATAGATTTACCATTATCATTTTTTACTTCGCCTTGGATCGTTTGTGCCAACAGACTAGTAGGTAAAAGCAAACCAATAATGGCCGCTATTCCTGAGATTTTAAACATTACATACTCCAGTGTTATTTTTTGATTACCCTTAATTAATGATATGTTATATCATAACTACTACTGGTGCAATATCATTAGATTAAAACCTTATTGGTTATTTTTTTTGTTTTACAAATATGTCATTTCAACTTGGTTGTGATGTTTTAAATATTATGAAGATGATTAGCGTGCTTAATAAAATAAGTGCTATTCTTTGGCTGAAATTTCATAACAAAGAGAAAGCTACATGTTTAGTCATATCATGATAGGTGCAAACGATGTACAAGCATCAAAAGTGTTTTACGATGCAATTTTAGGGGAGTTAGGTCATAAGCCGGGGGTTTTTGACGACCTAGGTAGATGCTTTTACTTTACTGATACAGGGATTTTTGCTTTAACGAAACCTATTGATGGTAATGAAGCTAGCCATGGTAATGGCTCTACCATTGGTTTTGCTGCAACATCTCCTGAACAAGTTAATGCATGGCATGCCGCTGGCTTAGTTAATGGTGGTGCTGTTTGTGAAGACGCGCCAGGTGTAAGAGAAGGTGGCGTTGGTAAGCTTTATCTTGCTTATCTTAAAGATCCATCAGGCAATAAAGTGTGTGCTTTATACCGAATGGGCTAAGACGGCAGCATAAATTACAAATGTGGCTTACTGCATTAAACAAAAGCCACATTTGTACTGGTTTAATAGTTATCAATAACTATAACTTGAGATAGCTAGCGTGAAAACGCAAATGTTCTTCAATAAAGCTCGCAATAAAATAGTAGCTATGATCATAACCTTCGTGCATGTGTAAATCTAAAGGGTAGCCACTTGCTTTTGCTGCTAGTTCTAACATTTCTGGTTTTAATTGCTCTATTAGAAAATTATCTGCTCCACCTTGATCGACTCTTGCAGGAACAAATTTCTGTGCTTGTCGCATTAACTCGCTAGCGTCATGTTGTTGCCATTTTTCTTTGTTTTTCCCTAAGTAAGCGGTAAAAGCTTTTTGTCCCCACGGACAATTGATAGGATTACAAATAGGGCTAAACGCCGACATTGAACTGTAACGCTCAGGATTTAGCATTGCGATGGTTAGTGCACCATGTCCACCCATAGAGTGTCCAGCAATTGCACGTTTATGGCTAACAGGAAACGTAGACTCTATCAATGAAGGAAGCTCGTTAACAATATAATCATACATTTGATAATGACTATGCCACGGTGCTTGAGTTGCATTCACATAAAAACCAGCGCCTTGACCTAAATCATAACCTTCATCATCGGCAACATTGTGTCCTCTAGGACTAGTATCAGGAGCAACAATAGCAATACCTAATTCGGCAGCTATACGTTGAGCTCCCGCTTTTTGCATAAAATTTTCATCAGAGCATGTTAGTCCAGAAAGCCAATATAATACTGGAACCTTGTCACCATTTGATGCTTGTGGTGGCAAATAAATTGCAAATCGCATATCACAATTTAATGTTGTTGATGGGTGACTATATTGCTTATGCCAACCGCCAAAGCTTTTGTTTACACTTAAATTTTCAATGGTCATGATAAAACCTTACTAGACCGTTCTTTTATTTTACACAACAAAAGAACGGACAAATGTGACTAAAATAAAACAACTATTTAGCGAAATGAATAACACTGCGAATACTCTCGCCTTTATGCATCAAGTCAAACGAGTCATTAATTTCCTCAAGGCTCATGGTGTGAGTAATAAAATCACTTAATTTGAATTCACCCGCTAAATAACGTTCAACATAGTCAGGTAATTCTGTACGACCTTTAACGCCACCAAAAGCAGTACCACGCCATACACGCCCAGTAACTAATTGGAATGGGCGAGTTGAAATTTCTTGTCCTGCGCCAGCTACACCAATAATAACTGATTCACCCCAACCTTTATGACAACACTCTAATGCAGAACGCATTAAATTCACATTACCTACACATTCAAACGAGTAATCAACACCACCATCGGTTAATTCAACAATAACGTCTTGAATAGGTTGGTCGAAGTTTTTAGGGTTAATACAATCGGTAGCACCTAACTTTTTCGCTAATTCAAATTTACTTTCGTTAATATCAATAACAATAATACGACTGGCTTTTGCCATGGTTGCACCAATAACGGCAGAAAGACCAATACCACCTAGGCCAAAAATAGCGACAGTAGCGCCTTCTTCAACTTTTGCTGTATTCATCACCGCACCCATGCCGGTGGTAACACCACAACCTAATAAGCATACTTCCTCTAATGGTGCTTCTTTATTAACTTTTGCTAATGATATTTCAGGTAATACAGTGTATTCAGAAAAGGTAGAGCAGCCCATATAATGAAAAATTGGTTGTCCGTCTTTATAAAAGCGGGTTGTGCCGTCAGGCATTAAGCCCTTACCTTGAGTTTCTCTTATTTTTTGACAAAGGTTAGTTTTACCAGATAAACAAAACTTACATTCACGACATTCTGGTGTGTATAGCGGAATAACATGATCGCCAACACTAACACTTGTTACGCCTTCACCTACTTGCTCAACAATACCACCGCCCTCATGGCCTAAAACAACAGGGAAAATACCTTCTGGATCTTCGCCTGATAAAGTAAAAGCATCGGTATGACATACGCCAGAGGCTATCACCTTAACTAATACTTCGCCTTTCTTAGGCAGCATTACATCGATTTCTTCAATTGACAGAGCTTGTTTAGGACCCCAGGCAATAGCGGCTTTTGATTTAATAAATTGATCTGACATTTTGATTCTCACAGCTTTGTTGATGATTGTTGAATAGCGAAACTAATAGCTATTATATTTGTTTCTTCAGTGATGATAATATATGTTTTTTGTAAATCACTTTTACATATAGGTAACAATGATGAAGTGGGAAGGCATTAGTGAATTTGTTCATGTTGCAGAAACAGAGAGTTTTACGCAAGCCTCAAAAAAAATGGCTATTTCTACTGCGCAAGTGAGCCGACAAGTGAGTGCGCTAGAAGTGCGCCTTGATACAAAACTATTTTATCGCACCACACGTAAGGTTTCATTAACCGAAGAAGGGCGTATTTTTTATCAGCATTGTCGTAGTGTTCTTGACGGTTTAGATGAAGCCGAACGCGCTATTTCTAACTTGCAATCAAGACCCCATGGAAAAATTAAACTCACAGCGCCAACCACTTATGGCGAACAAAAGATCATGCCCTTGGTAAATGATTTTGTGAAAAAATACGGTGATGTAGAAGTTTATGCAAACCTAAGCAATCAAAAAATAGACTTGTTAGAAGAAGGCTATGATTTGGCCATTCGTCTTGGTAAATTACCTGATTCAACCATGATGGCTAAAAAATTAGGTAAGCGAACAAATTACCTTTGTGCTTCGCCAGCTTACTTGAATCAGTATGGGGTACCACACTCTTTATCTGAGCTTAGTAAGCATAGCTGCTTATTGGGTACGTTAGATTATTGGCACTTTAGTGATGACGGAAAAGAAAAAAATATCCGAGTTACCGGAAGGTTACGTTATAACAGTGGATATAGCCTAGTAGATGCAGCACTAAAAGGATTAGGGATTGTACAGCTCCCCGACTATTACGTGCAGCAGTACTTGCAAAACGGCCAACTTATTTCAGTGCTAGATAATATGAGAGAGCTTGATGAAGGCATATGGGCACTTTATCCTCACAACCGCCATTTATCACCCAAAATTAGGTTACTGGTTGAATACTTGTCAATACATCTAACTTAGTTATAAAATTTGAGCGCTCAGCGGGTATCTCGTTATCTTCTTTTTGGCATATATTTAGGATGCAAAGATAAGTAATCACACCAGGTACTAAAATTACTAAAATTAAAGCGTGGATCTGTTGCGTTATACCAAGTTGAAGGTTGATTAGCTTGTAAGCGAAAATATATTTTATGTCCATCAATAGCAACATAACAAATTAAAGTTTCTAAGGTATTGTTTTTAATTTGTATTTCAGCTAAATTTCGGTCGTTACGTTGATGTATAAGTGAGAATTTAGGTTGGGAAAATGCTGAGGTTGCTAATACTAACATAGTAAAAGAAACCAATATTTTAACTATGTTATTAACCATGATAACCTACCTTAAACATAAATTAGTCCTTATTTTATAATAAGTTTTTTAAATAATTAGTAGAAAATTAAATTTTTAGTAAATTATTTTAAATTTGGCATTGAAAGCTAAAACAGCTGCCTCCATAACTTACTTATACCGAAAAGAACACAGTAATTAAATTCACTGATTCAATTACATTATTACAAACGTGCCCCTATATTTAAACAGTGTATAAATAGTAGCACCAAACAAGAGAATAAATCATGGCGAATTTCGTTCCAGTAAGAAAAGAACAACATCAAAACTTAAAAATTTCTAATACACGCAATATTTCACACGTAGCTGGACAAAATATTATTCCTGTTGCTGCAGCTGAGTATGCACAATCATCTGCAAGCTTCCCTCTTGTTTTTGTTAAAAACCCAGATTCTGAGCGTTTCCGTAGTGTTGCTATGCTAGGTTTAGAAGCAGGCGAGAACTTATTTTTACAAGATGATAAGTGGACAGCTTTATCAATGCCGCAAAGCATTTCAATGGTTCCTTTTTCACTAGGCTTAGATCCTGACAAAGAAAACACATTAACAGCTTGTATTGATGTTGAGAGTGAATTTGTAGGTGAAGATAAAGATTTAGCATTATTTGAAGAAGATGGTAAAGAGTCTGAAGTACTTGTTAATGTACAAAAAGCATTAGGCCGTTTATACGACAACGAAAGAATGACAGAAAACTTCATCAAAGAATTGCAAGAAAATGACTTACTGCAAGAAATTGAGCTAAACATTACTTTAGCAGCTGGTGAGAAAAAGAAATTAATTGGTATATTTACTATTAATGAAGAAAAAGTTAAAAACTTATCAGATGATAAAGTACTAGATTTCCACAAACGTGGTTTATTTGTACCAATTTATTCAATGTTAGGTTCGTTATCGCAAGTTAACAATTTAGTTAAATTACGTAACCTTTCTTCTGAAGTGAAAGTATCAAACGTACAAATTCTTCCTGTTCAAGAAGCTGCTGCAGAAAGCTAATTTCACATGAATAGTTAATATTAAAAAAGGAGCTTGTGCTCCTTTTTTGCTTCTATTGCTAAAAAATACACCTCCACTAAAGAGGGCAGCTCATTTATAATGGTTGTCTTGCTGTTATCATAAATGAGAAAAAATTTGGCTATACATCTCCCTTTTGAAAAATTAAGTCATTGGCAACAAGTCGCCTTTGCTAGCGCATTATTAGAGCGCATGTTACCCAATTATCAAATGTTCAGTGAAAGTAGTCAGTTTGGTGATTATGCCATTTTGAGAAATCAACTTGATTTAGTTTGGCAGTGGTTAGATAAAAACCACGCAATTAAAATCAATGTTAATGCGCAACTGAATAAATTAGAAGAACAAACGCCTGATCCAGAAGCTTTTGACTTTTTTGGTGTTTTCCCAGCTCTTGATGTTTGTATGGCAATGATGTCTTTATTACAGCTAATACAATCTAATGGTAAAGACAAAGAGCATGAAGATATAACCAGTATTAGTCGTTTATCGAATAACAGCGTCAATTATTACGTTGAGCTGTTACTGCTTGATGAAGGCGTAACTGATGTTCAAGCTGCTGAAGTAAACGAGCATCCTTTATCGGTTTGGGAAAAAGAAACCCAAGATGAACTCTTTGACTTTTTAAAGCTTGCTGCAGAAAACAAACGCTCATGTCAGTTAGCTAAAGAAATGGTTTTATCTGAAGGCTTATCTAACCTTGGTATTGAGATAGTATAATTTAGTCTACAAAAATTTAGGTACACACATGAACTTAATACAGAAAACGCTGACAGTATTAGTGTTGTTTTCATCTTTGACGGCTCAAGCAACTAGCCAGATAGAAAAAATTAACAATATTGAAGCAACAATCAAAAAAGCAATGAAAACCTTTCAAGTGCCTGGTGTTGCGGTCGCAATTATCAAAGACAACAATGTTGTTATGAGCAAGGGCTTTGGTGTTATTGAAGCGGGCGAAAGCGATAAAGTGACACCTGATACTTTATTTGGTATCGCATCAAACACCAAAGCGATGACGGCGGCAATTTTGGCAAGCTTAGTTGATGAAGGTAAGCTAACTTGGAAAACTAAGGTGATTGATATAATCCCTGAATTTCAAATGCCTGATCCTTACGTTACCCGAGAATTCACCATTATCGATTTATTATCACATAACTCTGGTTTAGGTAAAGGTGCTGGCGATTTAATGATTTGGCCACAAACCACCTTAACTAACGCTGATGTAATTAAAGGCTTAAAACACTTACCACAAGTGTCTAGTTTTCGTAGTGAGTTTGCTTACGATAACTTAATGTATGTTATTGCTGGCGAAATTATTGCTAAATTAACTTCAATGACATGGCAAGAAGCTATTCAAGCGCGAATTTTTACACCATTAGGTATGACTAATACTCGACCAACATTTTCTCTCATTCCTAAGAATAACCACAATGTTGCACGAGCTCATGTGCCAATGGAAGGTGAGTTAACTGTTGTTGGCGGTAATTTTTTAGAAAAATTTACTTCTGCTGGTGCAGTTGCCTCAAGTGTTAGCGACATGACCTTATGGTTAAAAGCATTGTTAAACAAAGGCGCATATACAAATAGCGCTAATCAAGAAGCACGTTTATTTTCAGCAGAGCAAAGCACTGCCATGTGGCAAGCGCGTACCATTTTACCTGTGTCTGCCGCTGATACTAAACAAGATAAAACTCACTTTGCTGCTTATGGCTTAGGTTGGTTTTTAAAAGACTATCATGGTGTGAAATTAATCCATCATAGTGGTGGTATCTTGGGTATGGTGTCAAAAGTTGTTGTAGTACCAGAAGAAAACTTAGCCATGGTTATCTTAACTAATCAGCAATCAGGCGATGCATTTAATGCTATTTATTTAGAAATATTAAATGAGTACCTAGAGCTAACACCTAAAGATTGGGTAACCTATTTTCACGATAAACGAGAAGCTCAAAAAGCGAAAGAAACCGTTCGATTAGCCAAAGCAGCAGATGTCGTTAACAAAAACTCGTCTCACTCATTACGATTAAAAGCATACGCACAAATGTATACTGATAATTGGTATGGTGATATTAATGTTACTTATAAAAATAACCAGCTTAATATGCAATTTACTAATACACCTGAATTGAAAGGTAAGTTAGAGCATTATCAGTACAATACCTTTATTGTACGTTGGGATGATAGAAGTCTTGAAGCTGACGCTTTTGTTAATTTTCACTTGAATGAAGTTGGTGAAATTGAATATGTCACAATGAAAGCTGTGTCTAATGCCACAGACTTTAGTTTTGACTTTCATGACTTGAAGTTAAGACCTAACGTTAAAAACTAAAGGCCTTTAGCTGTAATTCAGTAACAAGTGCAATAAAGCATTTGTTACTGCTCAATAAACAATAGTGAATAAAAACTCACTATTGTTTATTTTAACTATTTTGATATAAACGATAAGCAACTTGTCCGGCAATTTTTTCTTTTAATAGCTGCCAATTGCTAGGTAATGCTTGATCACTTTCCGCTTCCATTTCTACATAAATAAGCGCTTGTTCGCTCAACCAACCCTGGTTTAATAGCTCACAAGTTTGTGAAATTAAGTTTTGTCGAAAAGGGGGATCAATAAAAACCACATCAAATTTCACCGGTGTTTGAGTTTTTAAAAACGCTAAGGTGTCTGTATTAGATACCACAATATCGTCAGACTTCAGCAATTGCTTATTCGCCGATAATTGTTTAGCTGCCGCTTTGTTCAGTTCCATTAAATGAACGTTAGCAGCTCCACGAGAAAGCGCCTCAAAACCTAGGCTACCTGCACCGGCAAAGCAATCTAAACAGTTTGCACCATGAATATAAGGCATTAACCAATTAAAGAGCGTTTCTTTCACACGGTCTGCTGTTGGCCTTAAGCCCTCTGCTGCTAATACTGGTAATTTTCGACCTTTATGCTTACCAGCAATAATACGAATGCTGCCTGATGCAGCCTTTTTCTTTTGTTGTTTTTTACCTTGACTCATATCGCTGACAGTTATCATTATTAATGCTAATATAGCGGCAATTTTACACCATAATGATATCCAAGCGAACTGAAACCTTTAGTTGAATTCGTTTAGATACAGCAATTACTCTTAGGTCAAATAAAGTGTCTAAAAAGAAAAAAGGTATGTTTGGGTGGCTAGGTTTTGGCCGAAAAGCAAAAGAAGAAACTGTTGATGAAAATAATACGCCTGCAGAACAAGCAGCTATAGAATCAGAAACTATTGATAAAACAGAAGTTAATGAAACTGGTGACGTTAGTGTTACTGAAGAAGTTATTGCTAAGGCAGAAGTAAAGGTTGAAGATATTCTGCCAGAGCCAGAGCCAGAGCCAGAGCCAGAGCCAGAGCCAGAGCCAGAGCCAGAGCCAGAGCCGCTCACACATAAGGAAATAGAGCCAGAGCCGCTCACACCTGCGGAAATAGAGCCACAGTCAGAGTTGCTTACCCCTAAGGAAGTAGTACCAGAGCCTATTACAGCCAAAGCTGTGGAGCTAGAACCTGAGTCTTTTACATCGGAAGAAGTAGCGGCAGAATTACCAGTCTCTACCGAAGTTGAATTGCCTGTTTCTGAAGAAGTGATAGCAACAACTGAGTCGCTTGATGAATCAGCAGATGAACCTGAAATATTAGAAACGCCTGAGGCAGTTGAAGTTCCAGCTGTTATTGAAGAAGAGAAAATAGAAGAGAAAAAAGAAGAGAAACTTGGCTTTTTTGCTCGACTGAAAAAAGGTTTAAGTAAAACACGCCAAAATTTAGGTGGTGGTTTATTTGACCTGTTCCGAGGCAAGCAAATTGATGATGATTTATTTGAAGAGCTAGAAACTCAATTACTATTGGCTGATATTGGTATTGAAACTACCATGAAAATTATTGACTCGTTAACGCAAAGTGCTAATCGTAAGCAGTTAAAAGATGCTGAAGCGCTTTACGAGTTATTAAAAGTAGAGTTAAAAAAGGTTATTGAAAAAGTTGATCAACCATTAGTTATCCCTGACAGTGATGGACCATTTGTGATGTTAATGGTTGGTGTTAACGGCGTTGGTAAAACAACAACCATTGGTAAGCTAGCAAAACAATTTCAAGCCGAAGGTAAATCGGTTATGTTAGCAGCAGGTGATACTTTTAGAGCTGCCGCAGTAGAACAATTACAAGTATGGGGCGAACGTAATAATATTCCCGTTATTGCTCAACATACCGGTGCTGATAGCGCATCAGTAATTTTTGATGCAATAAGTGCTGCTAAAGCACGTAAAATAGATGTTATTATTGCTGATACAGCAGGGCGTTTACAAAATAAAGCACACCTAATGGAAGAGCTTAAAAAAGTTGTTAGAGTAATGAAAAAACTCGATGTAAATGCTCCTCACGAAGTTATGCTAACCCTTGATGCTGGCACAGGTCAAAATGCCTTAAGTCAAACTAAGTTATTTGATGAAGCCGTTGGTTTAACTGGCTTAACCGTTACTAAATTAGACGGAACAGCTAAAGGTGGTGTGGTCTTTGCCATTGCGGATAAACATAATATTCCAATTCGCTATTTAGGTGTTGGTGAAGGTATTGATGATCTTCGTCCATTTAATGGTAATGATTTTATTGATGCTTTGTTTGTGAAAGAGTAATAAACTAAAACAAGACTTCTTTAAAAATATGCTTAAAAAACAATAATTATGATTAGCTTTAGCCATGTAAACAAAACTTATCCTGGTGGTTTTCTTGCTTTAAAACAAGTGAACTTCGAGCTACAAGCCGGTGAAATGGCCTTTCTAACAGGTCATTCAGGTGCAGGTAAAAGTACGCTCCTAAAGCTAATCTCTATGATGGAAAAACCAAGTTCGGGTAGTATATTGGTTAACAACACCGAACTTGCTAGCATTACTTATAATCAAATTCCTTATGTTCGACGTGGCATAGGCATGATTTTTCAAAGCCATAACCTACTTAAAGACCGAACCGTTTTTGATAATGTAGCCTTACCATTAATTATTGAAGGCGTTAGCCACCGAGAAATTAAAAAACGTGTTGAAACTGCGCTAGATAAAGTACATTTAAGTGCAAAACTAAAGTGTTTTCCTCATATGTTGTCAGGTGGAGAACAACAGCGGGTTGGCATTGCTCGCGCTATTGTTAATAAACCCCCCATTCTGCTTGCTGATGAACCTACTGGTAACTTAGATCCAAAATTATCCCTTGATATTATTCGCCTCTTTGAAGAATTTAATGCCGCCGGTGTTACGGTACTTATTGCAACACATGATCTTGGCTTAATTGCTCGCATGAGATATCGCACCTTAACATTAAAAGAAGGTACCATGATTAATGATGGTATTGTTGATGGTTTACAGGCACAAGGAGCGGCTTATGAGTAACAACTTACACTCAAGTGGATTAAGTCAACGAACTTCATTTTTAAGAAGCTTATTAACCTTACCTATTCGTCACTTACAACAAGCTGTGGGCAGTTTAGGTGACTTATGGCGAACACCTTTTACCTCAGTAATGACCGTGTTTGTCTTAGGTATTAGCTTAGCCTTACCAGCAACATTACATTTGTTTGTAAAAAATGCTCAGCAAGTGAGTGAACAATGGGACAGTGCATCACAAATCACGCTTTTTTTAAAATTATCCACCACAGAAAAAAGTGCAGAGAACCTAGTAAAACGTATTAAGTTATATTCGGAAGTGAGTGACGTTCGCTATATTTCTGCTCAGCAAGCGCTGAAAGAGTTTAAAATATTATCTGGTTTTGGCGAATCGTTAGAATATTTGAATGAAAATCCTTTGCCAGCAACTATTTTAGTCTCGCCTACCGAGCGTTCTAGTCAAGCCAGTGCCGCCAATGAATTATTAGCAAAACTAAAACAAGAACGTGAAGTTGATCAAGGTAAACTTGATTTAGAATGGCTAACACGTCTAGAAGCTGTAGCACGTCTTATAGAAGATATTGTGATTGGTGTTGCTTTGCTATTATGTCTGTCGGTGGTATTAATTGTAGGTAACACTATTCGCTTAGCAATTTTGAACCAAAAAGATGCGATTGCTGTAATGAAACTTGTTGGCGCAACAGACAGCTTCATCCAAAGACCTTTTTTGTATAGTGGCATGTGGTATGGGGTTTTTGGCGGATTATTATCGTGTTTATCAGTCGCAATATTGGCGCAATATTTAACTGGCTCTATCAGTGAATTAACTGATTTATATCAAAGTAATTTCCAATTACAGGGCTTAGCATTTAATGAAGCTTTATTGCTGATAGCGATAGCGGTTATTTTAGGTTTAGCAGGTAGCTATATCTCTGTACGTAAACATATTCGTGCTATTGAACCTAACGCAGAATAATCTTGATTTCACACATTATTCGTTATTAAGTTATCTTTATGTTTTTTAAATAAAAAACCGATAAAACACACTTTTTAACAAATATTTCATAAAATTAATGAAAGTTCATCTTGTTTTGCCCTATCTATTAAGATAATGTTTATGCTCGCTCAAGGTTGCTAGCAAGGCATCTATAGTTAACTAGCTTCATTTATGTTATAATTTCGAGTGAAGAAATCTTTTTTAAGTAAAAAAATTTGGTAAAAAACAGAGGTTATTTATATGAGTGATACAATGCAACTTACCGTACCACGAAGTGGCAGTATTGAATCTTACATGCAATCAGCATATAGCATTCCTATGCTTACCGCTGAAGAAGAGCAAGATCTCGCGACTCGCCTCTATAATGACAATGATTTACAAGCTGCACAAAAGCTTATTATGTCGCATTTACGTTTTGTTATTCATGTAGCTAAAGGTTATTCAGGCTATGGCTTAGCACAAGCCGATTTGGTACAAGAAGGCAACGTTGGCTTAATGAAAGCTGTTAAACGTTTTAACCCTGAGGTGGGTGTACGTTTAGTGTCATTTGCAGTTCATTGGATCAAAGCAGAAATTCATGAGTTTGTTTTAAAAAACTGGCGCATAGTTAAAGTTGCAACTACAAAAGCACAACGTAAATTATTCTTTAACCTACGTAAAAATAAAAAGCGTTTAGGTTGGTTCAGTAATGATGAAGTAAATACAGTTGCTGAAACATTAGGTGTAAGCACTAAAGATGTGTTGGAAATGGAAAATCGCATGAGCAGCCATGACCAAGCATTTGAATTGTCTTCAGACGAAGATGATGGCGCAAGTGCTGGAAACTTCTCTCCGGCGTTATATCTGGAAGATAAACAATCAGATTTAGCCGTTGAAGTAGAAAATGCTAACTGGGAAGATCATGCAAACACACGTTTATCGACAGCATTAGTTGCGTTAGATGAACGTAGCCAAGACATTATTAAAACGCGTTGGTTAGCAGAAGACAAAACAACGTTGCAAGATTTGGCTGACAAATACCAAATTTCTGCTGAACGTGTTCGTCAATTAGAGAAAAATGCGTTGAACAAGCTTAAAAGCACTATGGTTCTGTAAGCAACCTGTGTAAAACTTGTTTAACATAATAAAAACCGGCATTAGCCGGTTTTTTGTTTTTATCGTCTGTACTCTTATCAATACTGTTAATACTATCGCGTTAACAGCCGTTTAAGTTGACAATTACTGGTAATATTTATGCTGAGTTGGTTATCAGCATAACTAGGTATAAATAAAGGGTAAGGCATTGTCGTTTGTTTATTCTTGCCGCGTTATTGCTGCTTTGTTATAAGCGGTAACGATGAAAACGTTATAAGGTGGTTAGGTCGCGACCAATGTGCAGATACAAAAAAGGCAAAACAACTGTAATGTTGTTTTGCCTTAGTATTTGTTGTGCTATTTCAGCTAAGTTAATAACTTAAGTTGTTATTAAGCCCAGGTTATTCAGGCTGTAGCGCTAACACCTTATCAATGTCTTCAGCGTTGTGACGATTCTCAAGCTGTTCCCACGCTTCTCCCCAAGTTTTATTGACGATACGGCCACGTTGAAAAGCTGGACGAGCTAACATTGCTTTTGCCCAACGTTGAACATGTGTGTAATCATCTACTTGTAGGAATGTTTTAGCGCTGTAAAGCTCTCCTAATACTAGGTTGCCATACCATGGCCACGTTGCAATATCGGCGATACTTAGCTCATCACCCGCAATGAATTCATTTTTGGCTAGCTGCTTATCTAACACATCTAATTGTCGTTTAATTTCCATGGTAAAACGATCAATCGCATATTCAAATTTTTCCGGAGCATAATTATAGAAGTGTCCAAAGCCGCCACCTAAATAAGGTGCAGAGCCATGTAACCAAAATAACCAATTCATCACCTGTGCGCGCTTAACAGTGTCTTTTGGCAACAAAACATCAAACTTCTCTGCTAAGTACACTAAAATTGAGGCCGATTCAAAAACAGGCAGTGGCGTGTCATAACTGTTATCAACTAGCACTGGAATTTTAGAGTTAGGATTAATGGTTACAAAACCCGATGAAAACTGATCACCTTCACCAATTTTAATCATGTGAGCATCATATTGTGCATCTTTACCTAGTGCCAATAGCTCTTCTAGCATGATTGTTATTTTTTGGCCATTTGGCGTACCCATGGAATACAACTGTAACGGATGTTCTCCAATAGGTAAGGCTTTATCATGTGTCGCACCAGAAACGGGACGATTGATATTGGCCCACTTACCGCCACTTTCAGCGTCATGAGTCCAAATTTCGGGTGGTATATATTGCTCTAACATTATTGTCACTCCTAAACGTAAATATGCGTTGTAGTCTTACTTTTTAGTCCAAGCAAACTGTGCAAATGCATCATCAACAGGTGTATTGCCAATGTGATTCGTGTAGTTACTAATTACTTTTTGAGCAAGGCCTAATATAATTTCTAAAACTTGTTGTTCACCATAACCAGCTTCGTAGAATTTATTCAATTCTTCTTGCGTTACATTACCACGATTACGCACAATAATAAGCGTCATATCTAATAATGCTTGTAACTTAGCTGTTGGCATTGATTCTTGATTACGTAACGCTTCTGTTAACTCAGGATTAACCTTCATTGAATGAGCAATACCTGTATGCGCTGGTACACAATAGTGACAACCGTGCTCAACATTGATTCCTTGCCAAACAACCGTTAACTCTTCTGCATCAAATGAAGTTTCACCAAATAACTTGTGAAGTATTTGATAGCCTTCAAGTGCTTGAGGAGAGCTTGCTAAAACGCCATGCAAGTTTGGTAACATGCCGAATGCCTTTACTGAACCTTCTAATAATGGCTTGCTTGCTGCTGGTGCTGATTCAATTGTGTGCGTAGTTAATGTTGTCATAATATTTTCCTATTTGTATTGATTTATATTAATTTGTACCGATCGGTATCTGTGAATTGGATGTATTGTACCTATCGGTATATTAAAGTCAACTTAGTTTAAAAACTTTTCGTGTTTACATTAGGCCCAGTTAACACTATTTCTTTATTAATTAAGGGATTAGATAATCAGGAATTCTTTATTTAGCGATTAATTTCATGAGCTCGATTTAAGAATTAGTTAAGGTATAGAGAAAATACAAGCAAGAAGCGAAGCAAATTAATATATTGATCTTAATAGCGTTTTAAAGAATTAACTTTGACAATACTGAGAAGGTTTGAGATTCTAACTAACATGGAAGAAAAATTTGTATGTTTCAGTGACACTTAGGGTTAAGTAATTGAACAATCGATTTTATAACGATAATGCTACAGGATTAGCGCAACAATACCTTTCCAAGTCGTTTGAAGAGGTTCACCAAAGTTGGTTGCAGCTTTTGCCATCAATAATTGAAAATCCTAATGCGCGTATTTTAGATCTTGGAGCAGGCTCAGGCCGTGATGCTAAATACTTTGCCGAACTAGCTGCCCACACTCATCAAACCAACAATAATATTCAAATTTTTGCTGTTGAACCGGCACAATCATTGGCACTTATTGGGCAAAATACGACAAAAGATATCAAGGTAAAATGGCTAGACGATTCATTACCAGCACTCACCAAGGTGACTCAACAAGAAGTTAGTTTTGATTTAATTTTACTCAGTGCTGTTTGGATGCATATTCCACCGAGTGATCGCGCTCGTTCAATACGTAAATTGGCAAACCTACTTAAACCTGGCGGCAAACTCGTTATTTCACTGCGTCATGGTCAAACAGAAAACGACTACAAAACCCGAAAAATGTTTGATGTGTGTGCCGATGAATTAAAACAACTGGCTGCCGACGTTGGTTTATTTACCAAGCTAGAAACCGTAAAAGAAACAGATAAACTAGGCCGTAATCATGTTTCTTGGCAAACCGTGGTGCTGCAATTACCAGACGATGGTAGCGGTGCTTTCCCTTTTATTCGCCACGTTGCCTTAAACGACGGTAAATCTGCGACACATAAGCTCGCCTTGTTAAGAGTTTTACTGCGCATTGCTGATGGTCACCCCGGTGCTGTACTTCGTAGAGAAAGCTCACCTTTTGGTGACCGAGTTATTTTACCTGCTGGTTTAGTGGCGCTTTACTGGTGTCATCAATACAAAGATTTAATTGATGACCGGAAGCTTTTTCAAACCCCGAATAAAAACCCTAATATGGGCTTTATGAAAGCCGATGGATGGCACAAATTAACCCACAGAACAGCATCAGATTATCGTATTGGCAACTTGTTTGTCGGTAATGATGCTATTGCACTACATAAAACATTATCGGCGGCGGTAAGTAATATTAAAAATATGCCGTGTAAATACATTACCTTTCCGAATCAGGAATCTAACAGCGACAAGCCTGTATTTGAAGTAGCCAATAGAACCGTTAAAGCGAAAGATAGCTTGTTTCTTGATTTACAATCACTTGAACAATGGGGTGAATTTTCATTACCAGAATCAACTTGGTTGGCTTTTAATCGCTACGCTTGTTGGATTGAACCTGTTTTAGTCAGCGAATGGGTGAAAACCATGGCGGGTTATGCGGGGAACAGCCAACACGCATCACCTGAAAACCAATACTATTTACATCAAGCGTTAAACTGGTTAGAGCCTGTGCGCACCACCACAGAAGTACGTAAACGTTTTGAGCAAGTAAAGCACAAGTCACCTGAAGTAGCGCAATGTGTTTGGTCGGCTAAATCATTAAACGACAAATACGATATTGACCACAGCATGCCATTTTCGCGCTGGCCAAATAACGATTTATGGAATTTACTGCCCACCGATAGCGTTATCAACAATCAAAAAAGCGACCGACTACCCACTGAGCATAAGTTAACGCAATCGAAAGAACGTATTCAACATTGGTGGCAAGCAGCATGGCTTAATGATGTGACAACTGACAATAAACAAGCCGATATAAATACAAAAGCTGTTACAACAGCACAGAAAGATGAAGTAAATGAGATGTCCGCTGGTTATGCAATCAGCACTAAGATGTTTCCTGAAACACCAGAAATCACCGTTGAAACACAAGTTGCAAATCGTCAACGTAAACGCTTCTTTGCCGAAGCGAATATTGCCCTACCGGGGTTAAACTCAGACAATGAATCAATAGATGATTTGTTTGAAGCACTCGTGATGCAACGTGGGCGATTGAAAGAAATGCAGCAGTTGAGGGAATGGTAAAGATATGAATGATTTTATTGAAGGTAACTTTTTTGAAGATGTTACCCCAAATCCAGAATATTTGATTAAATCAATTTCTGAGCAAGGGTATAGCTTTGAAGCTGCTCTAGCTGATTTGATTGACAATTCTATTTCAGCTGATGCTTCTAAAATAGAGATATTAATTGATACTAATATTGCCCCTTATACATTGTTTATTGCTGATAATGGTACAGGCATGAATGAGGAGGCACTCAAAAAATGTATGCGCTTTCCTAGTCAATCACCTGATGATGAAAGATTGAATAGTGATTTAGGTCGATTCGGACTAGGAATGAAAACAGCTTCTTTTTCTCAAACTAGAAAATTTACTACTTTATCCCGTGTTAGAGGAACAGAGACATATTCAGCTCGAACTTGGGATTTAGAGTTACTTAAAAGTAATCAATGGAATCTTCTTGTTAATTCCCCAGAAAGTATTAAAAATAAAATGGCACAGTACCAAGAGATAAGTACCTCTCGGTTTAATGGTTTCGAGAACTTTGATGCTAATACTGTAATTGTTTGGGAAGGGCTATATAAATTTGAACAATATTTAAAAGAAAAAAATCGAGAAAATGCTCTTTTGAAAGAAATCGACATCATAGCAGATCACTTAAGCTTAGTTTTTCATCGCTTCATGGAAAAAAATAAGATTGAAATAAGAATAAACAATCAACTATTGGAACCCTTTAATCCTTTTCCTACAAAAGAAAAAGACTTTCGTTCATTAGAGTTCAGGAAAAGAAACTTCGGTAATGATTCAATTAAAATTGAAGGGTTTGTTTTACCTTCGAGAAGTATCAAAGAATCAAAAGAAGGGATATCAATATGGGCCACGAAAAAAAGAAGCTTAATGGATATGGAAGGTATTTATATCTACCGTGCCAATAGGTTGATTTTATTTGGTGGCTGGAATGGATTAATTAGGAAAGCGCCTCGTCTTCAATTGGCACGCTTACAAGTAGAGATAGGTAATAATGCTGATCATTTGCTTCATTTAAATGTTGCTAAATCACAAGTAATTATTCCTCATGAATTAAAAAGCGCTTTTAAAAATTATATTGACGATCTTAAGCTTGAAGCAGAAAGAGAGTTCTTTAATAAAGGCATACAACAGTTTAAAGAAACTAAAGAAAGAAATAACATTCATTTATTTGAACGAAAGACCTCAAGTAAAGGGCCTGTACTTGAGGTTAATAGAGATTTCGAATTAGTTCGGAGTCTTCTCTTAGATTTAGATAAAAATCAAACCGCAAAATTTAATATGCTTCTAGCTATGGTTAATACTCGAATTAATAAAATTAGATCTACTCAAACCAATCAAAACTTCTTAGATGATGAAAGTTTGTCTAAGGAAGAACTTATTATGAATATTAAGGATTTGAAAAGTAGAGGCGTTAATTCCGCTACTATTAGTCAATATGTAATACCTGAACTAGGCTACACCTTAGAAAGCCTCCCTCAAGACGTTTTAGGATTATTAAAAGGAAATAAATAGTGTCCGCTCACGAATATGTAGAACAAATAAAAAAAATGATAAAAGTGGAAGTTAAAAATGTATCTGAAAACAGAGAACTTACGCTTGCTGATTTTGAGGTTATTTTTAATCAGGTTAAGAATAACATACCTATTATAGCTCCTATGTTAGGTTTACCCAAAGTAGATGAAATATCTTTAAAAAGTTATTTTGATTTGGCAAGAAAAGAATACTTATCTCTTAATCCAACCGAAATAGATCCTAGTAGTTCAATTAACAAGGATAATAAAAAGTCTTGGCTAACAGATGAAAAAATACAAAAGATACAATGGAATTATACAAGTCGTTACCTCAGACAGTTAGAAAAGACAGGTCGTTCTGATTCAATAATAAAGGAAACAGCACGCTCAAGTGAGGAGATTATTGGAAAACTAGGAGATCCGTCTTCAACAGACGAATTCTATATTAAAGGGTTGGTTGTTGGTGAGGTTCAATCAGGTAAAACAGGTAACTTTAACGCTGTTATTAATAGGGCAGTTGATTCAGGCTACGGGTTAATAATTATTTTGTCTGGAATTATGGAAGATTTACGTAGCCAAACACAGCAACGCATAGAAAACGATGTTATTGGCGAAGGTTTTGACGAGGATTCAGGGAAAAAAGGTGTCAAAGGTGTTGGTAATATTACTCGATTTGGTCAACTTGGTAACTCAGATATTAGGCAAGTAGTTTCTATTACATCTTCAAATTCTGATTTCAAGAAGAGTCTTGCAGATGCTGACTTTTCATTAAATCATACTAATATTCTTGTCTGTAAGAAAAATGTAAGTGTACTTAGAAATTTAATTGTCTGGTTACATGATTATTTAGATGAAGATAAAGGCAAGCATAATATTCCTTTCTTAATTATTGATGATGAAGCTGATAATGCTTCATTGAACAATGAAGGCGCTAAAGGTCATGAGTATGCTTCTAAAATCAACGGTCATATAAGAGCTTTATTACAACTTTTTCACAAAAAATCTTATTTAGGGTATACCGCAACACCGTTTGCCAATGTTCTTCAAGATAGAAATATTCAGCCAACCAAAGATTGGCAGATTGAATTTAAAATAAAAAAAGAAAGACAAAAAAAATTCCTACAGCAAGTTGATAATATTTTCCCTGATGATTTTATTTTCTTATTAAATTCTCCCTCAAATTATATTGGAGCGAAACAAATATTTGAGACTTTAGCTGTAATTGATAATAAGGCTGAAGGAGAAAAAATCCCTTTGTTATCCAGCCCTATTAATGACTATGTTTCTGAATTTCCTACGCGAGTAACTGATATTGGAGAGCCTATAGGTGTAGTAAACTATGCAAATAAAAAAGAATGGGATGAAAAAGGAGAACTTGATGAAGATCTTCTCTTTGGTTCTTATGCAGAATATAGAAAAAATACTAGGGCTAGTAAGGCTTATGATAACTTTCCTAAAAAGCTCCCTGAATCTTTAAAGGAAGCCGTGATTTGCTTTATATTATCAATAGCTATTAGAGAAAAACGTAAACCAGAAATGATACATTCAGCTCTATATCAGCAGCATCATACCATGCTAGTTCATATTTCTAGATTCACTTTATGGCAAAATAAAACAAGTACATTAATCTCAAAATATTTATCAGAAGTGTCTTTATCAATATTAAATGATGATCCTCAATCAGTGCAATCGATATATTTTGAGATTGAAAAAATCTGGTACAAATATTATGCAAAAATAGTCGAAACGATACGTAACTATTTACCGCAGAAGTATTCAGATGAATTTTTAACTCCAATGGTGTTTGATTCAGTGAAAAAGTATTTGCCTGATGCTGTTAAAGATATCGAAGTAAAGGCTGTAAATAGTATTGCGCAACAAGAGCTAGAATACCCTAAAACAACAGCTAAAAAATTTATTGCGATAGGTGGGAACAAACTTTCACGTGGGTTTACATTAGAAGGTTTAACAATTAACTATTTTATAAGGAATACTAATTACTCTGACTCTTTACTTCAAATGGGGCGTTGGTTTGGTTATCGCCCTGGTTATCTTGATTGTTGTAAGTTATTTACCACAGAAGACGCTATAAATAAATACAATCAAACAACAAAATGCATTGAAGAATTAGAACATGAATTTAATAAAATGTCTCGAAGAGGAAGTTCACCTGAAAAATTTGTTTTACGAGTAAAGAAGCATCCCGGTGTATTAAAAATTACTAGACCTTCAATTCTTAAAAATACGATAGATGTAAAGTGGTCTTATCAAGATCAGTTGGAAATGACGACTACCTTTGATGTAAAAAAATCTAAAATTGAACGAGTATGGGATAACTTTAAGCGTGAGCTAGCTCCTAGATTTAAGAATACTGTCGATACACCTAAAGGTTTTCTATCATACAAAGCTACTGGTACTGAAATCATATCCTTATTAAACCAAGAAAATAACTTCCACTCAGATGATGTAACTACAATGGTGAAATTTATTGAGTTATGTAATCAGAAGAAAAAATTAGTTAACTGGTCTGTTGTACTCAAAACAACTGGTTCCGCAAAAGGACCAAATGGACAAGGAAAAAAAATCTTATGCCCTTTAGATTCTAACCTTATTGATGAGGTTGAATTATCAATAAGACGTGGCCCAACCCAAAGTGAATATCGAAAAAGCTTCCTGAAAGACCACAAGTTCCATATGACAGGTAAAAATGCGAACATAATTTCTTCACCTAAAGACTTAAGTGTTAGGTTAAATGAAACGACAATAGAAAGAGCTGAAAATCAATTTTATGAAGATAAAATAAGAGATATTCAAAAGAAGAACCCCTTATTAACTAAAGATGAGGCTAGAAAGGAAATAAAAACAATACCTGAAAGAGTCTATAGAGAGAGAATGAGTGAGGATGAAGCGGTTCTTATTATCTATTTATTTGATTCTCATTATTCATTTAATCATGAATCAGGTAAAGAGGATCTCGAATTCATGGATTATGTAGAAAAGAATGATATTAACTTGAATGTTCCACTTGTTGGTTACGCAATAGGTTTCCCCCCGATAGAAAATGACCCCGGTGGTATTTATGTCCAAGGAGATTACGACTTAGATGAAGACGAATACTTGGATGAATACTCGGATGAAGACTCCTCGTTACCTGATGATAGTCAGGAGTAGCAATTAATGAATCCAGAATTATTGAAAGGTAAATGGGGGCAGCTGACTGCAGTTAAAACTATAAAAGGGTATAAATCTATTAGGATTACTAGCGATTGTGTTTCTGATATATACCTTGGTATCAATGAAACAGGATGTCATAGCTTAATTTTGAATTTACCGAAAAATCATCAGGTTAATTTTAAATCGGTTAAAAAAGAGAAGGTGACTATAGAGTTATTTCCTGACACTAACTACCTGATAATGACACTCCTTGATGAGGAGTATAATAATTTATTTGATGATCTAATTATATCTCTTTTTAATTCTATAAAAGATATCAAAGAAGTTGATCTATATTCAAAAGTATTCATTCAAACGTTTTATCAATGGGTTTTATTTTTTACATTAGATAATAATGATAGATTATCAAAAGATATAATAAAGGGCGTTTGGGGCGAACTATTTGTATTAAAAGAACTTATATATGGTAGTGATCGTTATACTATTAATGATATTTTATTTGGTTGGAGGGGGCCGTATGATCAAGGACATGATTTTATTTATGATGATAATCATATCGAAGTTAAAACAAAAGATATCAATAAGGTTTCCGTAAGAATTTCTAGTGAACATCAATTAGAAGTTGAATTTGGTAAGAAGCTAACTCTTACGGTTGTTTCTGTTGGTGAGGATATGGAGAGTGGCTACTCATTAAGGGATTTGGTGCTTGAGATAAAGAAAACGGTATTTGATCGATTAGGTGATTTTTCTATTATTTTAAAAGCGTTGCTTCAAAAAGGCATAACACTCCAAAATATTCAAGAATATAACAATTACCGCTTCAAACCATTAAACATACACGACTATGATTGTTTAGAGGAAGGCTTCCCGAAAATTACAACAACTGAACTTTCTCAAAGTATCAGTAATGTAAAGTATGATCTTAACTTAACCAATTTAGCAAATTATGTAATCTTAATAAGAGAGTTTTAAATGGAAGTGAGTGAGTTATTCAAATACAGGCAGGATATCTTAGATGCATCTAAAGATGATGATGAATTTATCAGACAGGAGCCCGTTCTTGCTGAATTACTGCCATACATGCTTGATGCTAAATTAGTCGATTCAGAAGACGTAACACCTTCATACTTTTCCCCTGGTTATGATAGTTTAAAAGTTAATGCATACACAGTTAATGATTCAAAAGAAAGGCTTCAATTATTCATTATAAATGATGAATCTATAGATGAGTCTATTAGTGAAGATGACTTATGCATTTCACTGAGAGCTGATTATGATAAACAATTTAAAAAGGTAACAAAGTTTCTAAACCTATCTATAAAAGGGGATTTAAATAATAAAGTACAGGACTCAGATGGTGTAGTTAAGTCACTCATTGCAAAGCTTAATTCTAATGAAGGAATTGAACAGTTTGATGTTATCGAAATTTTTCTTCTAACATTGACTGCTACTGTTTCAAATAGAGGTGAATCAGTACAACCCCGAAAAATACATTTTGATGATGAATTTTTAAAAACAAAGTTTGAAAAAAACGATGAGATTATTAAAAAAGAAATTTTAATTTTAAGAAAAGTTATTGATTTAAACTTTATTGCTAATGTTATTGAATCTAAAGGGAATAGAGCTCCATTAACAATAGATTTTGGTAGAGATTTGAATAGTAAAATTGAAGTAATACAGGCTGCTAGTGAGGAAAATTTTGAATCATATTTATGTGTGCTAGATGCAGAGGTAATCTCTGGCTTATATAAAAAATATAGTAGCCGTTTGTTAGAAAAAAATGTCCGTTCTTTTTTGCAATTTAAAGGTGTAAATAGAGGTATAAAGGAAACAATCCGTGACAAACCTGAACAATTTATAGCATTTAATAATGGGTTAACAATAACTGCAACGAGTGCAAAGATAGCATCGTATAAAAAGACATTATATTTAGATTCTCTAACCGATTTTCAAATAGTAAACGGCGGACAAACTACGGCATCTATTTATTTTTCACAAAAAGAGGGATTAGACATTAGTAAAGTGAAAATTATGGCTAAAATTAATGTCGCTAAAGATGTAAATGAGAATGACTTAGATGAACTGATATCGAATATTAGTAAATTTTCAAACACTCAATCAAGAGTATCCAATGTCGATTTACGGTCAAAAAGTCCTCAGTTAAGAAAGTTAAAAACGATTAGTGATAGTGTCATAACCCCAAGCGGAGAAAAATGGTTTTTTGAACGAGCAAAAGGTGAGTTTTTAACAAAAGTTAGGCATGCGGGCTCGAATGGCAATCGGTTAAAGAATGAGTTTCCAAAAGAACATCGTTTTACAAATATGGAGCTGGCAAAATATTATTCTGCATGGGGGGCATCTCCGCATTTGGTCAAAAAAGGAGGTGAAAAGATTTTTAGACACTTTATTGAAAAGATCGATCCGGAAGGTAATGATGATAGAACCATTAACATAGATCGAGTGTTTTACGAACAGCTAATCGCAAAAATCATCCTGTTCAGGCAAATGGAAAAAATATACGGTCAAGGAAAAAACTCGTTAGGGCAACTAAGAGCAGCTGTGATTCCATATGTATTATCAATTTTGTACATATATACAGACGCTTCGACGACTGATAAGTCTTTCAATTTAGATAAAATTTGGAAAGAAGAAGGGGTTGATTCTGATTTATCTGAGTACCTTAAAGCTCTAATGTTATTGATGAATGATTTAATTAAAAAATATTCTGCTAGTGAAGATTACAATGAATATTCTAAAAAAGAAGAGCTTTGGGATTCTATTAAAAGCAGTAAAGAAGTACAAAAGATGATGAACAACGAGGTTACTTTATCAATCTTTCAAAAATATACTATCTAACTTAAAATTTTAAATACTTTTTTTGCTATTTTATTTGCTAACAATGGAGGCACAGCATTTCCAACTTGTACATATTGTTCTGTTCTATTCCCTACGAAAAAATAATTGTCGGGAAATGTTTGGATTCTAGCAGCTTCTCTAACTGTTAGACTTCTACACTGTAAAGGATCTGGGTGAATATAATAATGACCATCTTTGGATATGTGGCAAGTAATGGTTGTTGCAGGAAGATCCCATGGTTGGACTCTGAATCGGTCTGCAAATTTTCCTGTTTTAAAATTCTTATGATCAGGAATGAGATATTCAGGATAATCTTTAGATTTTGGGCTTCTTACATCCCAATTTAAACGGGCGCTTAATTCACCCCAAACACTACAAAACAAATATCTTTGCAAATCAGTCGTTAAATGCCCTCTAGTTTCATGATTCGTTATATATGTCCCTAACTTTTTATCGTAAAACCAATTTTGTAACTCTTTATTGTTAATACTCGAAGTACGCTTTAAAGAAAATACCTGCCCCTGTTTATCTTTTGGCGCTTTTATTGTTCTGTAAGTTAATTCTATTTCACTTGCTATTTCAGCTTGCTTATTCTTTTGTAGTGATTTTATTGTTTTTATTGCATCTTTTTGGATGTTATCTACCCAATTTATATCTGTATTTGTTATTTTTGATAAGCCACTTCTTAATGGTGGTAAATCTGCTAAGACATTTTCAATGGAGACTAATTCGTCATATTTGGTAAGCTGAATATCAATATCACTTGAATACAAGTCTTCTCTCACCCCTACCAAAATAACTCGGTGTCTTCTTTGTGGAATTCCATGTAGTTCACTATAAACAACAAAGTCTTTCGGTTGAACTTTTTCACTTTCAGATATAGGAACTTCTAATGATAAAATTTTGTAATTATTTCTACTTCGACCTTCTACTGGCATCGCTTCAACTGATTCACATGGGTTATGTAAATCACTGAAGATGGTTTCATAAATAGATTCGCCATTCACCTTCGCTGACAGCATTCCTTTCACGTTTTCCATAACAAACAGTGCTGGTTGAAATTGGGCAATTACCTTTAAATATTCTTTGTATAAAAAGTTTCTAGGATCAGCAGTAGGGTCGTAATTTTTTTTATTTCTACTACCAGCAAGTGAATATGCTTGGCACGGTGGCCCGCCAATTAAAATACACTCATCATTACCTATAGCTTCTACTATATTTTTATTTATTATTTCATTATCTTTGCCAAGCTCTAAATTTTGAGCCTCTTTATCGGCAGCAGAAACTTGAGATGAAAACTTAGTGAATTGATATAATTGCTCTTCAGGGGTTTTACCTAATTTACCTTTCAAAAAATCATAATATTCTTTCGGTGCATTACCATTGAATTGACGAAAAAAAGCTCTTAATTTCAAAGTTCTATGAGCACTTTTTTCTTTCTCTACTGAAATAGCTATTTTGAAAGGAGAGCTACCATCAGAGGCTTTTAATGCTGTAAAGCCTTCACCTAGACCTCCTGGGCCAGAAAATAGGTCAATTATCTTTATTGGTTTATTCATTCAGTTCATTGATAAGTTTTTTAATCATATATGATACCAGGAATAATTAATTGAATCCTATTAAATATTGCAAAGACTACAAATTATCTGTATATCTTTGTCTTTTTTGCATGACGAATGAGCTGATGGATAAAAACCACTGGAATCAGCTTAGTTGAAACCTAACCCCCAGTATTTTTAACAATTACTAAATTACTGCTTTTTGATCAGCTTAAATTGCTTTTTGCCGCGTTGGATAATCCAAAAACGGTCAAAGAGTGGAAAGTCTAACGATGCCTCTGCATGGTCGATTCGTTCACCGTTCACTTTAATGGCATTATTGCTTATCAACTCTCTGGCAATACGCTTTGAATTAGCAAGTTTAGCGGTAACTAATACGTCACATATATCACTATTGTGATCGACAGTGATAACGTCTAACCCGTCTAGTTCAAGTTGTGTAAGCTCTGATAAGCTTAATTGCTGCACGTTACCGTTAAATAGTGACAAACTGATACGCATTGCACTGTTTAAACCCACTTCACCATGCACAAAATGCGTGAGTTGCTCGGCCAATATTTGCTGCGCCTTAGGTTTGCCTTTACTTAATTGATCGGTACGTTGAATTTCATCAATCTCTTCATTAGACAAGAAGGTGTAGTAACGTAGGAAGTGGTATACATCGGCATCGTCGATGTTTAACCAAAACTGGTAAAAGGCATAAGGTGAGGTTTTGCTTGGGTCAAGCCAGATTGCGCCACCTTCGGTTTTACCAAACTTGGTGCCATCTGCTTTAGTAATAAGTGGCAGCGTTAATCCGTATACTTTCGTTTTATTAAGGCGACGAGTTAAATCAATACCACTGACAATATTGCCCCATTGGTCGTTACCGCCTATTTGTAAACAGCAGCCAAAACGTTTATTTAGCTCTGCAAAATCAAAAGATTGTAGTAATGAGTAGCTAAATTCAGTAAACGAAAGCCCTTGCTCTGGACGCAGCAATCGTTGTTTGACCGACTCTTTATTTATCATTGCGTTAACAGAGAAATGCTTACCGACATCACGAAAGAAGTCGAGTATATTCATTGAGCCAATCCAATCGGCATTGTTTTGAATGGTTAGCGGTTGTGCTAAATGTGCCGTCATTACTCCTTGTATTTGTGCAGACAATGAATCAACCCATTGTTGAACCGTTTGCTTGGTGTTTAATGACCTTTCTGTGGCTTTAAAGCTTGGATCGCCTATTAAACCCGTTGCGCCACCAATTAAGGCAATACATTGATGGCCAGCATCTTGAAATCGTTTTAGCATCAGCAACGGCACTAAGTGTCCAATATGCAAACTTCCTGCTGTTGGATCAAAGCCACAATAAACCACTTGCGGTGTTTGTAATAGGTTACCAAGTTCTTCTTGTTGGCTGATCTGAGAAATTAAACCGCGTTGGGATATATCGTTCAATAGTTGAGTGGTCATATTTTTACTCTAGCTTTAACTGTTTTATTTAAGTAATGAGTAAAGCTAGGTTAAAGAAGTTAATACATCTCAACAATGTCCCTAAAGGGATAGAGACTAGAATTAATTGCGAGCGATATGATTTAAAAACAACTGAAATAATTCACTTAACGAAGCAACGTTGAGCTGTGAATATATGCGTTTTCGATGGTTTTTTACTGTGCCAATGGTTATCGACAAATGCGCGGAAACATCTTTAGAGTCATACCCTTGTACTAATAGCGCTGTTATTTCTTGCTCTCTTAACGTTAGTAGATCTTTACCAAAAGTAGCGACTCCTTCCTTGATCGCTTGGCTGATATTGCTGTGTTTAGAGCTGCCTAAAACAAAGGTGTCATGTGACCAATGCTGATGACATAACGCTTGTATTAGCGGGTAACGATTTTTTAATTGTTGCTTTTGTTGTTCGGTAAATTTTTTTTCTGTCTGTGTGTAGCCAAAGTAAATAACAACCCATCGTGCTTCATCAATACGCACCGTTAAGCCTAATTCATCTTGCCAATTGGTTTCGTGGTAGAACGCCTGTTGGTAGTTTTTATATTCGCCAATATCTGAGATAACGTCTTGTAAGCTATATACGCCTTCAATATTATTTTGGGTTAAAGCAATATAAAACGGGTCGTAAACAAAAGAATTTATTAAATAACGCTGAAAAAGTAACTCTCGTTTAGAATCAATAGAGTCATACAGGTAGATGGGATGTTTGCCCTGTCGATAACCAAGAATAAGCAGACAATCATAGTCGATAAAAGCATTAATAAATTCAACTAGGTGTTGTGAGAAATTCACACTATTAAGCGATGTTATACATTGTGCTAATAGATCATATTCTATCTTTGTTGAATCTAACGTCATCATTTAATCTCTTGGTATGCAGCAAAGGGTAGTAAACAAGCTTTCAGTATGGGTGTTATGTGCTGTAATTGTATCGTATCTGAGTATATTGATAAGTTTAATACCCGCTTCATTAATTAAGTGAACAATTTTATACGTATAGCGTGTTGAAATATAGCAAGTCACTGAAAAGGACAAGGAACAATTGGCTTAGGTGCTTGCTTGTTGATTGATATGTTTACAAACGTGTAACAACTACTTGAATATTCTTAATAATCTCCCCATATATTTTAGATTACCGATTAGGAGAGCAGATGGACTTACTAAATACAATTGATATAGATAGCATTGTTTATTACTGCTTGGTCATTGTTTTTCTTTTATTGATATTTCGAGGAATGTATAGATTAGTGATTTGGAGTAAGAGGATGCCCAAAGGAGCCTTTGTATTTCTTGCTATTTTCCCGCTAATATCTATTTTTCCAATTCCAGCCCAAGAAATCAAAAAACTGGAAAGAATAAAGCAGGAAGAAGTACAAAATGAGGATGAAAGCGGTGAACCGCCTAATGACAATAACGGTAATGTTTAACCTGATAATTTAGTAACAATAAGGTTCTTAATACGGAATCTTCAAGGGTAATAGCATAACGATTGAGATCCTGAATCGAGTTCAGTATGCCCAATTATTGAGTCGCAAGTGTAAAGTAGCTATGGTCGTTTAGGGCTTTGCTAATCATCATTGCACCCTCAAGTAAACTTACTGTGGTTATTGCAGCATGAGCGGGGTTAGCTTCGCCATTGGCGGTATGTGCAGCATGTAACCAAGTTAAGTTTTTATCAAAGAAGCGTTTTACTTCAACTTGCACTTTTTCTGGCAAGCTTTCGTTTTGAGCACCTAATAATCCACATAAACACATTTTGTCATCAGTTAATAAAGCACCTTTGAAAATTTGAGTGTAAATATCAATAGGGTTTTCGCCTCGTGCTTTAATGTCGTCAACATCACCTAATGCTGCTAAAAAAGCGTTGGTATATTGATGTGCTAGCTCTGCGCCTAAATCAGCTTTTGTTGGGAAGTGATAGTGCACACTGGCACTCTTAATGCCTACTTCATTGGCAATTTCTCTAAAACTAAAATTGTTGTAACCGCCTTGGCGTACTTTATTTTCAGCGATTTTTAAGAGCTCTTCTTTTTTACTCATGATCATCTTCCTATGACTGGACGGCAATTATCTAACAGTAGATAGCCCATTACAAGAGCGGTATCCATTGTAAAGCACGCATCAATAGCACTTTTATCATATTTCATAACACTCGCTTAATTCACTTGAGAAAACCATTAACCTATCAGGTGGTAGTTTTATTGGATGGTGAGTGTTTTTTATGAGCATGTCAATTTTATCTACCTAATGAATAGTTTATTTAAACTTAAATCTTGAAAATATAATCATTATTTAACTTGTGCCATTATGAAAACAGCTTTATAAATCAATGTTTTATATTTTTGTTTGTTGGCATTACTAATATTCTATTAATAATTAATGAAAATAAATCATTGACTACCTACTAGTAGGTAGATAGTATTCCCTCGTTCGAAGCAAAATGTATTTATAAGGCTATTCCACTAACAACTTACAAATATGTTTACTCATTTAACTTATAAAATGAAGGTATTAACAATGATTGGATATACTACTATTGGTTCAAAAGACCTAGACAAAGCTGTTTCTTTTTACGATGCTTTACTTGAGCTAGTTGGCGGTAAAAGAGTAATGGAAATGGATAGAATTAAATTTTATGGAACAGAAGCTGGCGGTGCAATGTTAGCGGTATGTATTCCTCACAATAATGAAGAACAAAGTTGTGGTAATGGACAGCAAGTTGCTATTCCTGGTGGCTCTATTGAAGGTGCAAAAGCGCTTTATAATAAAGCAATTGAATTAGGCGCTACTGATGCTGGTGAACCTGGACAACGTTTTGATTTCTTCTATGGTTCATATGTTTATGATTTAGATGGAAATAAACTTTGTTTCTTCCATATGACTTAATCGTCAATAGTGAAATACACAGCAAAGGTCGATGTTTATCGACCTTTTGTTTTTATTAACTAAGTTGAGCTTAGGTTAAGTTAGGTTAATTAAATTGAGGAACTAAAAATGAAAATTGCTGCAGATTTTAGTCAACGTGTTGTTGTGCATAGCGACTCGCTTGAATGGATTGAATCACCTATGCCGGGTGTGCATAGAAGGCCCCTTGATAGAGTAGGCGCTGAAGTTGCTCGTGCGACAACCATAGTACGGTATGCGCCCGGTAGTGAATTTTCACCTCATGTACACACGGGGGGTGAAGAATTTATTGTGCTTGAGGGTATATTTCAAGACGAACATGGCAGTTTTCCTGCTGGCTCTTATATTAGAAACCCACCGCAATCTAAACATCAGCCAAGTTCAGCAACGGGTTGCGTTATATTGGTAAAGTTATGGCAGTTTCAGCCTAATGATAGAACGCATGTATGCTTGCAAACAGATTTTATGGGCAGTGTTCCCCATGCAGATTTTAAGGGAATACATGTTACTCCTTTGTATAAAGACCCTATTGAAGAAGTGAGCTTATTACATTTTGACCCGGGTGCTGAAATAACACTGAATGTAGCAAAGGGCGCTGAATTACTGGTATTGTCAGGCTCATTAAATGAGCAAAAAGATACGTTAACAAAGCATAGCTGGCTACGTGTTCCTGTACATAGTGAAATTCACGCTAAAGCGGGTAAAAAAGGTGCAAAAGTTTGGCTTAAAACCGGTCATTTAATTGATATTGAAAATCAAATTATGCGTGTGCAAAGCGCTTAATTTAACAGGTGTTTTACGATAAATTTTAAGTAAATCTGTCCGTTAGTAATCATTTAAAAATTGTTTTGATATTTAGTTTTTACCCTTGGTAACTAACGTTTTGGCGTATTCTAACATTCGTTATTTACCGGATATTCTTGTTCAGCATAAAAGTATCGTTAATATAAGTTTTATGCAATGCGTGCTAGAATAGTAATAATCTTATTTTTTAGAACCATTAGGCGTATTTCATGTCTGAACACCCAATTTTCGACATTTGTGTTGAACCGATAGAACTTTTTAAACTCCTTAAAATAGCCAATATGGTTGGTGGTGGTGGCGAAGCTAAAACCATGATCAGTGAAGGTAATGTTTTAGTAAATAATAATGTTGTTGTTCAAAAGCGTAAAAAGATTCGTCATGGCGATATTATCGAATATAACGGTAATATTATTGAAATTGCTTATAACCCCGCCAAGAAATCAGCCGAGTTTATAAATACCGTAGTATTAGCGAGTAAAAAAGAGCAAAGAAAAAAAAGAGCTAAAAGTAAAGCACGGGCTCTTTCATCTGAAACTAATACTACCCCGTAATTAGTACGCTAAAATATTACATTCGTAAAACCTATTATCTTATAGATAATTAGGTAAAGTGATAGAAATTGCCTCAAGCACACTGTTAAAGATAGCACTAATTATTGTTAGTTTAGGTTTATAATGGTTTCTATCGCTTCAATAACGGCTGCCGATTTTTTTGGATTTAACCCATCTGGGTGTGGTTGAGAAAACTGTCCAATGTCGTTATCAAAATACTCACCGGTATGTTTAGCAATACCGTCTTCTAGTGCCATACGTACTAATATTTTAGCGCCAATACTTAAATCATGGCCTTCAAAACCAAACCCTTCTTTTACCATTTTTGAGGCAAGTAAAGATCCAGGATTAACGGCAATAACTGTTGGCCCTTCGCCATTAAGTTTGTCGGCAAGCACTTTACTCCACATAGTAATGGCTAACTTGCTTTGGGCATAAGCTTCCATGTCACTTAGTTCGGCCTTGCCAAGTAATGCTTCAATGTTTACAGGTGATTGGGCAGCAGAAGAAAGGTTAATAATTCGTCCTGAATTGCCAAGTAAGGATAAAAGCGCTTGAGCAAGGCTATAGGGAGAAATAGTATTAACAACAAATCGAACATCTAATCCTTCGGGTGTTGTTGTATTACTAGCTTTAAACACACCTGCATTATTAATGAGTACATCAAGGTTTTTATGTTCATTTTTAATATCTACTATCAATTTTTTAACATCAGAAAAAGCAGATAAATCAGCTAAGTAACTGTTGATGCTTCCTGCATTGGGTATTGCCGATAATAGTTTTTTAATAGTGTTTAACTTTGCAATACTACGGCCATGTATTAATAAATCATGACCAGCCGCCGCTAAAAGCTTTGCTGTTTCTAGGCCAATACCGTCGGTGGCACCTGTGATTAGAATTACTTTTTTCATGTTGTTGCCCTTAAAATAGTAAAGTTAAGTCATAAATTAAGCAGAAAAATTGGGTAATATTTCATCTGCAATACGTTTTAATGTTGCCGGAATATTCAATTGATTAAATAGTAAGTTCAGTGCAACGTGATTTACGCCAATACTTTCTAACGAGCTTAAATAATTAATAAGATGGCGAGTTCCAATCCTAAAGCCTAGGTGAATAGGCGTTGGGGGAAAGTCTGGATCATCAACTAAATCAATATAAAGTGGCTGCATAATGGGTTGAACCGCTCTACCAGCTTCTTTTACCTTGTGTTGAAAATGATTAATCACATGAGTTTGGTCGTCAAGTTTCCTTGGGTAAGTCATCCAAGCATTACTATTCTCAGCAATCCAACTGATGTTTTGTTGGCTACTTCCCGTAACAATTAAAGGAAGCTTGTTGGAAACGGGTTTAGGTAACATATTAATGTTGCCGTCAAGCTGGCCATAGTGATTATTAAAGGCTGGCTTGTCTTGCCACATTCTTTTTATATAAGAAAAACTTTCTCGAAAACGAATGCTGCGATCGTCATATGATTCATTCAATGCAGGGTATTCTTCGGGTCTATCACCAGAGGCAACGCCTAAAACTAATCGCCCTTTAGATAAAACATCGGCACTTGCCGCTGCCTTAGCAACATGGGCTGGATGCCTTGTCGGTAATACAATACTTGATACGCCAAGGGTAATGTTTTTCGTTATACCGGATAACAATCCTAAATAAACAAAAGGGTCGAATATTTGTCCGGCATCACCAAATGAAGGCACATCAAAAGGCACATCTCGCAACCATATTGATGCAAAACCTAAGTTTTCAGCGAGTTGTACACGTTCAATATGATCTTCCATGGTCGGTACAGAATTATCAGCGTAATTTTCTATAGGAATAACTAAACCAATACTTAACCGATTAGGTTTGAAAATACGATTGTAACCTCGATTAATCGAGTCAAAATCAACTTGTTCTAACGAGGTGTGCATTTCAAACTCCACTTGTGTTCATTTTATTTCTGCCAGTTTCACTTAAGAATATGGGGCAGAATTAAAAGAGTAACCTACTTAATTCTGCCCAAAAACAACTTAGGCTAAGTACCAATGCTTGCTACAAGGAAATGATTACTAATAGAGCCTTTTAGTACGCGCTTTAAGGTGAATAATTTCTTAAACGTCTACGACGACTTTACCCATGCCTTGACCACTTGAAAGGCGATCGTGTGCTTTACCTACTTCTTCTAAACTGAACGTTTGCTCATCTAACACTGGGCGTAACGCGCCAGTTTCAGCTATTCTGGTTAATGCGTTAAGAACTTGAGCATGGTTTTCACGTTTATAGTTGTGCAACATAGGGATCAACATAAATACTACATGTAATGAAAGTCCTTTAAAATGCGCAACACTTAAATCTAATTCCACCATAGCAACCGTTGAAGCAACATGACCGTTTAACGAGGCTGCGTTAAATGAATTAGTCATGTTTTCGCCACCAACAGAGTCAAAAACCACATCAAACCCATGGCCGTCGGTATGTTTAGCAACGTACTCTTCAACTGTTTCGTTTTTGTAATTAATACCTTTTGCGCCAAGCGTTTCAATTAAAGCGAGTTGTTTATCACCACCACCGGTAGCAAAAACATTAGCGCCCATATAGTTAGCAAGTTGAACAGCAATATGGCCAACACCACCTGAGCCACCATGTACTAAGACATTTTGACCCTTACTTGTATTGGCACGGGTTAATCCTTCGTAGGCAGTAATACCTACCAAAGGAATTGCAGCCGCTTCACGCATAGTTAAATTTTTTGCTTTTCTAGCGATTAAGTTGGCATCAGCAACGATGTATTCTGCCAATGTGCCAGGTAAATCGGCTAATCCACCAGCGCAGCCATAAACTTCATCCCCAACTGAAAATTGAGTAACACCTGCGCCTACTTCTGCAACGATACCGGCAAAGTCCATTCCTAATACTGCAGGTAATGGCGGAGAAAGAGGTAAATCATCGCCCATTTGACGAATCATAGTATCTACTGTATTTACACTGCTTGCTTTAATATTAACGAGAACATGGCCTGCTTTAACGTCAGGTTTTGCGATGTCTGCTACTTCAAACACTTCTGAGCCACCAAAACTTTTTATGATCATTGCTTTCATGAGATTTACCTTTTTTGATTAAGTCGTTAACTAATAGATGTCATTTAATGAAGTCAGTATATTTACTATTAATTGTTTTGATAATAGGCTTAAATAAAGAATCACTTTATAGTTTTTGTTGATAATAATGAATATTGAACATCTTAAACTTTTTATTAGAATTGCCGCGACTCATAATATTAGTCTAGCTGGCAGTGAGTTACGGTTATCTCCAGCCGTTGCTAGTGCACATATTAATAAACTAGAAGCAGAATTAGGGGTTAGATTAATTCATCGAACCACCCGCAAAGTATCACTTACTGAAGAAGGGAGAGCTTTTTTGCCACATGCAGAAGATGTGATCGCTAGTATTGAAGCCGCGCGCGCTTCAGTTGGTGCGGGTAACGCATTTCCCCGAGGCACATTACGTGTTGCAGCGCCCGCCTCTTTTGGGCGAATGCATATACTGCCGGCGCTAACACAGTTTCTAACCTTATATCCCGATTTACATGTGGATTTAAAACTCTCCGATACCATAGTGGATTTGGTTGAAGGTGGCTTCGATATTGCCATTCGTAATTCTGCATTAAAAGATTCGAGTTTAATTGCTAAAAAACTTGCACCCGACACTAGAATATTATGTTCATCACCTGAGTATTTAGCCAAAAATGGAGAGCCAAAATCTCCGCAAGATTTAAATTTTCATCAATGTATTACATTAATAGGCCTAGACGATTGGGCGTTTCATACACCCAAGGGACAAGTGAACATTAAAGTGAAAGGCGTATTAAGAACCGATAATGGTGAAGCTGTTCGAGATGCTTGTGTTAATGGTTTAGGTCTTACCATTAGTTCTAAATGGAGTGTTTATAAACATCTACAAAGCGGAGAACTTGTTCAAATACTTGATAAATATCCCATTGCGACTGATACAGCAATTTGGGCTGTTTATCCTAGCTCTAGGTTGCTTGCTCCAAAAGTTAGAGCTTTTATCGATTATTTTGCGGACTATTTTGGCGATAACCCTTATTGGGACTAAATTATTTGCATTAAATTGTTAAATTTAATGACCGATCATAATTTTTTCTTATTTCCACATTGTTTGCACATTTTATGGTTAGACTTCTTTTAAATTACCTTTATAAATAAATTTTGTATGAAAAAATCAATGTTGATGTTGGCGTTAATTCCTATGTTGGGATTAACCGCCTGTGGTGGTAGTGATTCAAGTGATTCGGATGATTCAACTGCACCAGTGGAAATTATTAATGAAGTGCCTGTCGTAAATGCTGGAGCCGATCAAACGGTTACATCAGCGCAAGAAGTGACTATTACCGCATCGATTTCAGATGATGACGAAATTGTTGCCACTTGGAGCCAAACCGCTGGCACTACTGTTACGATAAACCAGGTTGATAGTACTACTATTACTTTTACAGCTCCTGAGCTTGAAAGCCAAGAAGTACTTACCTTTGAATTAACAGTAGATGACGGCACTAATGCGGTTGTATCTGATAGTATTGAAATTACTGTTAATCCGCAAACCACAACTACTGTACCAAGTTTATCAAGTTGGATAATTAATAATGAACTCAGCTCGGAAAAAATTTCTTCAACCTCAGGCAGTGTTTTAGTAAACGTACAAGTTGCTGAAATGGTTACGGTAGTTGAAGATAGTGTGGATGTTGAATATGCGTATGTTGAAACAACGGGTATTCCTAAGTACGACGTAACGATCACCGAATCTATTGTAGAACAACTTAATCAACGTCCTAAAGCTGCTACCGATTTTAGCTCTGGCAGTACTTCAGCCGTAGCTGGACAAGTAGTTACCTTTGGTGAAGACATTGGTTACAACAGTAGTACTGAAAACTGTTTAGATACAGGTGGAGATGGTTATTGGCCTCCAGGTCCAGGCTGTCCTACTGAACAAACAACTCAAGCTTACTTCCCTGCAGAGCCAACAGTAATAGATGAAACTGAAGAAGCGTGTGAAACCGGTTTAGGTAAAATTGGTTTGATGGTTAATGGTACCAGTATTTATAACTGGGGCGATGGCATGAGCGAAGGCAATAACGTTTGGTATAGCCTAGCACCTGTTGCAGAGCAGTACGATGTTGATATTTGTGGTGGTCATGCGGCACAAGGTGATTATCATCATCATTTTTATACTAGTTGTTTAGCTACCTTAGTAGGTGATAGCAGCGATGCGCATTCTCCAATTTATGGTTTTGCTGCTGACGGTTATCCACTTTATGGACCATATGAAAGTGCGAATACTTTAGCGGTTAGTGGGTGGAAAATTCGTGATTACGGTTTAGATGCAAGTGAAGGTGGTTGTAGTACTGAAGGTGAAAGAAGCTGTATTTTAGTTGATCCGGCTGATATTTCTCAAGGTGTTGAAACGGTAGCAAATGGCCCAGCTATTGGTGAGAGTGTAACGACTTTATCTGGTAACGTTTTAGCAGCAGACGATGGTTATTTTTATGAAGATTACTATTATGCTAACGAAACAGTCACAGGCGCTCAGTTAGATAAGCATAATGGTCACGATACTAACGATGGTAAAGGTTATCACTATCATATTACGTTAACACAAGATGCAGACGGTACATTAATACCAGCTTATCCTTATACGATAGGGCCCGACTTTAAAGGCGAACTTGCCTCTAATTCTATAAGTCAGTGTGGTACTTCTGCTGCAGGTGGTGGTCCTCCGGGTGGCGGTCCTCCAAACGGATAATTCCTTCTTGAAGTCAAAAATTAACGTAGGGGTAATGCCGCTGCGTTAATCTTATTTTGTAACTGTATTGATATAGTATGTTTAAATTTTAGGTGAAGTTATCCAAGTTATGATGAAAAATTATTTTGTTATTTTAGTAATGATATTGGCTGCTAGCATAGGTGAAAGCAAAGCGCAGTCGGTAAGTAATGAACAAACTAAACCGATGCAAATGGATCATTCGCATTTACCTATTGCGGTGCCAACCAATGTAAAAGAGCCAGCATTAAGTTTGGTATTAAATAAAGATGCAATGTCGGGCTATAACCTACACCTTAAAATACAACGCTATCATTTAACACCGCCACCAAATGGCGTTTCTAGTATGGCAGATCTTATGTCTGTATCTATCGATAAACAAAGCGGTTTTGTTGAAGGTCATGCGCATTTATATATAAACGGCATAAAAATTCAGCGTGTATATGGATTAGATGTGCATTTACCTGATGAACACTTTAAAGAAGGGATAAATACAGTATCGGTAACATTGAACAATCATGGTCATATGTATTGGACAGCTCAGGATAAAAAAATTGTCTCGACACTTTATATTGACAGTAATGCACCTGAGAAGGTTAAACATAAATTTGAAAGCTTTCCGGTAAAAGGTGACGATTAATTTTACTAAGATAAATCTCCTTCAATAGGCACAAAGTGGTTATTGATTCACTGTCGTTATGTATTGCTATTGCGATAGAGCTAAAGAACATTTTATATAGTGTGAGTCATCGGTTGGGATACCGCTTTAGGCTTTATAGTTTGCATCAATAAGCATAATGAGACTAACACAAAACCTAGCCAGCCAATTACATTAAACCTTTCACCAATAATGAAAATGGCGAGTACAGTGGCGACCAAGGGTTCAATTAATGTTATTAGTGTCGCTTTACTTGCCTCAATGAAATTCAAGCCAAAACCGAACAGTAGGTAGCCTAAAAACATTGGAATTACCGCTATATACAACGATACCATAGCATTAGTTGTGCTTGAAAATAAGTTATCACCGGTAAACCATAATGAAGGGAGTAACAGTAGCGCCGCACAACCAAACAACCCTGACATTGACGATTGTGAATGAATACCTCTTTCAATTAAGCGCTTTGCTGCCCATGAATAACTTGCATAAGCCAATCCTGCAATACAACCTAAAAGAATACCTACACTCTGCTGCTGAAGACTGTAAGTAGCATTATGGTGTTGCTCTGTGCCTAAAGTTAATAACGTAATACCTATAGCGCCAATGAAAAAGCTACACATCCATTGAAATGATATGCTTTTTTTACTAATTATACATTCAAGGATGGCGGCAAAAAAAGGGGCTGTAGCGATAGAAACAACCGTGCCAATAGCAACACCCGACAAACGCATAGAGGTATAAAATGCTAACGGATAGATAGCAACAGCAGCGGCACCAAAAAGTAATACGCTAGGTTGCTTAAGCATAAGTTTATAGTCAATAAGTAACTTTTTGCGCGCGCTGACAACAAGCAGTACACCACCTATCCCCATTGAGAATGCACCAATAGCTAAAGCACTTACATTGGGTGAATAGCTTGCTGCAATACCTGTTGTTCCCCAAAGAAAACTAGCAATAATAATCGCAATAACACCCGTAAAATTTTCGTGATGAATGTCCATAATGAAACCTGTAGATAATAACTTCAAGACAGAAATAGTATGCTAATTATGAAGGTTATTTTTAACAATTAAGACGCAATAGTTAACAATTCAGACTAAGTTTACTTTTTGAATTTGGTAGGCGATAAGCCAAAGTATTGTGAAAATTTCCGGCTAAATGTTGAGGGCTCTTTATAACCGATCTTTTCACCAATAATGTGTAATGGGTAATCTGTGTGGGTAAGTAAAGCTTGGGCTTTTTCCATCCGAAGTTTTGTTACATACTTCATTACGCTCATACCTGTTTGTTGCTTAAATATTTTTTTAAACTGTGTCTCACTTAGAAAAGCTGATTCGGCCAAACGCTTTATTTTAAGGTGATCAGCAATATTATTTTCTATAAAGGATATTGCCATACCAATGCGATTGTCTACTTTTGGCAATAACGCTTGTTCTGCCAGTAGTAAACTAAATAATTCGAACATTGCCTGCTCTAGTTGGGCATTAACTGTGTTTTCTAGTTGGTTTTCAATAAAAGTTAAGTAACTTCTAAGCGATGTATTAATTGTAAAAACCAGGCATTGTGAAGATGAAATATTAAACGGGAGGCTTTCCATGTCTACGACTACAAATCGAGCTTCACTATCGGCTGTGAACAAGTGTTCTTCGTTGGCTTTAACTACGACACACTCACTGGGTGCAACTTTACCACTGAAGTTACCTACAGATATGTTTATCACGCCCCGTAAAGGTAAAACCAATTGATGAAAAGAATGTGAATGCAGGGTTGGTTTTGTACTGTACGAACGAATGGATAATAAGTTTTTCATAATAGTAAATAATGTACGGTCTATTTTATCCTTATTGCAGTTATACATAGTAGAGTAATAGATAATAAAGGGAAGGATTAGTTTTTATCTATAATTGATGGTTCAGTTAATTCATTTTTGTTTTTTGTTGAGACTTCAGTAAAATAGTGAGTCTTTAATAGCTCGGTAAAGGTTAGCGATGAAACGCGTTGTTTTATATATTTCAGATAAATGTCCTCATTGTCGTGAAGCGAAAAAGTATTTAGATGATAATGGCATTAAATACCGATTGACCAATGCAAAAATGCAACGTGGTAGAAAAGAGCTTGATGCTATTGGTGCTCGCTCTGTTCCGGCACTAAAAATTGGCAATGAAGTAATGATTGGTTGGAATTTAGCAAATTTTAAGAAAATTTATGGTGCTGGTTAATACGCAATATTAGATAATTGAGTAATCAATACGAATATAGTTATTGATTACTCTTTAAGCTTATTAGTTATAGCCCTAGCTCAGTCAAACTAGGAAAATCATCTGGGCGAATTTTACCTTGCCAGGTAAATAAACGATCTTTTTCTTCAATAGCTAAATCGTTAATACAAGCATAACGATTTTTCATTAAGCCAAATTCATCAAATTCCCAGTTTTCATTGCCATATGCACGAAACCATTGACCTTCCGAATTTTTATACTCATAAGCGTAACGAACGGCAATACGGTTTTCGGTAAAAGCCCAAAGCTCTTTAATTAATTTATAGTCTATTTCTTTTTGCCATTTTTCAGTTAAAAACTCGACAATTTCATCTCTGCCATTAACAAAACTTGAACGGTTTCTCCATTGACTGTTTACGGTATAAGCCAAAGATACTTTTTGTGGATCTTTATTGTTCCAACCATTTTCTGCAGCTCTTACTTTTTCTACGGCGCTTTTTGCTGTAAATGGTGGTAAAGGTGGGCGTGTATTTTCCATACTAACTCCAATGATTGATTTAATTTGCTTTAATAACCCAATAAACAATGCCGCGAAGTACACAGACTTGTCTACCTAGTTGAGTCATAGTAGACAAGTCTGTATACTTGTGCAATATTTTATTTATCACTAAGTTAATTAGTTAACTACTTCATTCACAGTAAGAATCTAAAATGAAACAAATAGATAAGCGTCAACAACTAGTAAATACTGCGTTAAAGTTATTTTATAAAAAAGGTATTCATGCGGTAGGAATTAATGAAATTTTGGTAGAATCAGGTGTTGCTAAAAAAACCTTATATCATCACTTTACCAGTAAAGAAGCGTTAATTCAGGCTTGTATTGCTGAGCGAGATCACAGCTTTATGACATGGTTTATCCAAAAGTGTAACGATAACAGCTCAACTGCGGTTTTTATTGAACAAGTATTTGATGCGTTAGATGAGTGGATTAATGATAAATCAGTGGAGTTAGGGTCATTCAGTGGCTGTTTTTTTGTAAATTCTGCAGCAGAATATAGCGACCATCATAATGAAATCAAAAAATTATGTTTGCAGCACAAAACACATATTAAGCATTTTTTTGAACAACAACTTGAACCATTAATACCCGATAAGAATCAGCTTAATTCGCTGGTAGGGTTATTATTGTTACTCAAAGAGGGTTGTATTAATTGCGCACATGTAATGGGAGACAAACAATCTGCTTTAAAAGCAAAGGCGCTCGCGTTAGTTTTTTAAGGGTTAATCTTTCCAGCGCTGCTTTATTTCAATAACTTTATCTAATTGCTGTATAAATAAGTCGACCAATTCAGGGTCAAAGTGTTTGCCCTTTTGCGCTTGAATAAATTCGACCGCTTTTTCTACTGACCAAGCCTCTTTGTATGGACGAACGCTAGTTAACGCGTCAAATACATCAGCTAAGGCAACAATACGGCCAGAACGTGGGATATCTGTGCCTTTTAATTGATTGGGATAACCAGTACCATCCCACTTTTCGTGATGAGTCATTGAGACTATTTTAGCGAGTTCAATTAGATCAGAATCTGATTCACCTAAAATTTCAGCGCCAATTTCAGGATGCTTTTTCATTATTTCAAATTCTTCTTCGGTAAGCTTACCCGGTTTAAGCATGATGCTATCTGGAATGCCAATCTTACCAATGTCGTGCATTGGCGCGGCATGAAATAAATTGTCTGCTTCTTTTTCTGTATAACCGTAAGCGAGGGCTATTATTCTTGAGTAATGGCTCATGCGCATAACATGCATGCCAGTTTCGTTATCTTTGTATTCGGATGCACGGCCTAAACGTTGTATTACTTGTAGTCTGGTGCGCTTTAGCTCTTCTGCATCAACTAGTGATAAGTGTGTTTTTACGCGTGCTCTTACGACAGGCGGGCTAACGGGTTTGGCAATGTAGTCTACAGCACCTAGGTTAAGGCCTTTTGCTTCGTCTTCAGTGTCGTTTAATGCCGTCACAAAAATGATAGGAATTGATTTATATGAAGGATCACCTTTAAGGGTTTCACAGACTTCATAACCGGTCATTCCTGGCATCATAACGTCGAGTAAAATTAAATCGGGTTTGTCTTTTTTAATTAAACGTAAAGCCTCTTCGCCACTTTTAGCGAAAGTAAGCTTATAAGTATCACTAAGAATATTATTTAATACTTTTAAATTAGTGGGTTCGTCGTCTACCACTAATACATTTTGTTTGCATAATTCCATGTTCTTTCTCTGTAAAATAATTTAAATGGCCGACTTCAAGGTATCGCTTAATACGCTGATTCGATTAGCAGCGACTTCAAAATCAAAGTCATTGCAGGCTGAAATTATGTCTTTTATTTCTTTTGAGTGGGTTGAAGACATGCTTTCTAATGCTTCTAGTAAGCTCTCGTCAAACTCATTGTGTTGTACATGTTGTTCAAGTTGCAATAGCATTGTGTAAAGTTCTTGCAGGGAAACTTCTTCACCACCTGAATCGGTTATTGCATTATTTGCTGTCCCCATTTTATTAGAACAGTCAATTAATGAATTAATTTCAAGCTGAATAGCGTCTGTTGCTGTAGCCGATTCCTCAGTTAATTCATGTAGACTTGCTTGTTCTAAGTCACTAAACATGGTCATTAACCGATTAAGGGCTAAGTTACCGGTAACTCCTTTGTACTTGTGAGCAATCGCTTTTAGTGCCGGCCAATCGCTGTTATTACGTAGTAGTGTTAGTGCTGCAATATCTTCTTCCGATTGCTGAAGGAAACGTATTATTTCATTAAATAGGGTAGTTTTATTGCCCCATAAAGCAATGCCTTTATCTAAATCAACTCTCAACTGCTCAGTAGGAATAACAACGGCTGGTTCAGGCATTATGTTTTCTGAGTCGAGCGTACGTGCTATTTCGCTGATAAGCTGATTTACATCGATTGGTTTGTTGGCAAAACCATTCATACCTGCTGCTACCGCCGATCTTTTATCTTGCGGTAATACACTGGCAGTTAAGGCAATAATTGGGAGTTTTGGTAAATCATTTGCTTGCTCAAATTCACGTCGTTTTATCGAGGCTGTTAGTCCGTCCATGACAGGCATTTGTATATCCATTAGCACTACATCAAAACAGTCGTTTTCCATTTTCAATAGTGCTTGTTCGCCATTACGCGCAACAGATACAGTATGATGGTGACGTTTTAGCACTAAGCTTAATAGGTCTATATTCTGCTCAATATCATCAACTACCAATATGCTAAGTGGTGGTAATTCAGCATGTGCTTGAACAACTTGTTTTTTAGCTGAAGCTTTAACTACTTTAATTGGAATACTAAACTCAAAGGTTGACCCTTGACCTTCCTCACTTTGTGCTGAAATGGTACCACCCATTAATTCGACAAGTTGTTTACTGATTGTTGTTCCTAAACCTGTACCACCAAAGCGACGACTCATTGATTCATCTGCTTGAGCAAAGGCATCAAAGATTGTTGCTAACTGTGGCGGTGTCATACCAATACCTGTATCTGTGATTGAAAAATGTAGCGTATCGGGCTTGGTATTGTGGATATCAATAGTAATGCTGCCTTGTTCAGTAAACTTAATTGAGTTACCGACAAGATTAGTTAACACTTGTCTTATTCTATCTGGTACACCGTTGTAAAAACGTTGCGCAGTTTTGTCGATATTTAGGTTAATAGCCAAGCCTTTATTTTGTGCTTGTAACCATAATGTTGATACGACAGAATCTACTTCTTCTACTAATGAAAAGTCTCTATATTCTAATTGAAATTTACCTTTGTCTAATTTAGCGCTATCGAGCACATCATTGAGAATATGTAATAGTGATTTCGCTGACTGATTGATGGTATTTAGGTGCTTACGATGACTTTGTTCAAGCTCTTCATCTAACAAAATATCACTGAAGCCTATAATGGCGTTCATGGGGGTGCGAATTTCATGACTCATGTTGGCTAGGAATGCCGAACGTGTTGCGGCTGCTTGTTCAGCTTTTTCTTTCGAGGCAACAAGGGCTGATTCCATCATTTTACGTTCGGTAATATCCATGATGAAGCCGTCAAAATACACGTCGTTAGTTATTTCGTCTGTGATGGTTCGGCCATAAGCTAAGACCCATTTTTCTTTTTTATATCGGTCAATAACTCTGATTTCAACTTGGAATCCTTCAGGGTGATATAAGTTAGTATCTTCAATGATCTTCATATCATCAGGGTGTACAAAATCGCCCACACGGCACTTAGGCTCAGGTAGTAAAAAATCTTGTGCGGGGTAACCTAGCAAGTTTTCTATTTCGTCATTAATAAAAAGGCTTGGCCAGTGAATATCATCTTTATTACGATAGACAACACCAGGAATGTTCGATACTAATGAGCGTAATTTAGCTTCTTCTTGACGTAATTTATTTTCCATCGATTTGCGTTCACGTAAGTCGGAAATAAAGGCTACGAACATGTGTTGATTGTTCAGTTCGACATGCCCAATGCCAAGGCGCATAGGAATAAGACTACCACTTTTGGTTAGTGCTTCAACTTCTCGTCCTGAGCCAATAATTTTTTTCTCACGTGTTTTTATATAATTATCAATATAACTATCGTGATGAGCTTGATCAGGCATAGGCACAACCATTTTTACATTTTGTCCTATCATTTCTTCTCTAGACCAACCTAACAAGGTTGATACCGCATTGTTGACGCTAATAATTATGCCTTTTTCATCGATTGTAATAATGCCGTCAATGGCGGTATCCATTGTCGCAATTAGGCGACGTTCATTATTGGCTGCAATGAGTGTTTGGTCTTTGTATCGCATGATTAAATTTGCTGCGAGCACTGAGAAAATGATAGTTAAGGTAATTGCAGTGATTATCATTGCAAGGTAGATAGATACCTCGCTAGTTTGTTTAGAAAGTTCAAAACCAGGCGGTAAAACAAAGCGAGCTGCAGCCATACCAGTATAATGCATACTCGAAATTGCAGCGCCCATAACGAAGCTTGAAATGATGGTTTTTATGTAATTATTTAACCAGTGAATTTTAGTGCTTTTTAAGCCAAACCTAACCCATAAAGCTAGAGTTGCTAGCGCTACTGCAACTAAAATAGAGATAGCAAATATAGTGAAGTTGTAGCGTAATAATGGCGCCATTTCCATTGCCGCCATACCAACATAGTGCATGGTTCCAATACCGGAACCCACTAATACACCACCTAAAGCTAACTGCTGAAATTTTACTTCATCATGAATAATAATATTCAGTGCTATCCATGAGGCGGCAATGGCTGGAATGAGGGATAAAACAGTCAGGTTAAATTGATAGGAAACCGTGGTACAGAGCTCTACTGCTAGCATACCAATAAAGTGCATTGACCAAATACCCGCACCTAAGGCAAAGCTACCAATGAATAATGAAAAATGTTTTCGACGTGGGTTGGCATTGGCTGCTTGTGCAGCCACTTGAAACCCCATAAAGGAGGCAATAATAGCGATAGACACAGATAGAATAACTAGCCATGGATTAAACGACGTGGTAACAAAAAGATTGTAATCGTCATATAGAAAGAGCTCAGTAATTTGGTTTGGCATATATGTTTAACTCAACTAGGGAAAAATACAGAGATATCTCTAGATTACCAAGAATTCATTGTCGTTAATAAAGTGGCAATTTTAAATGGCACTGACCTATAACTAACAAGGTTATATCATTGGAATATGATGATTTCGATACTGTTATTTAAATAATGGTTTTTTTGTACGCTTTTTGCAAGTTTTTTGGCATGAAATTGTGAAAGCGCTTACTCGTAAGAAGTAAGTATCGGCAGGTGGTAAGACTTCTTTAGCTCTTTAGGTAATAAAAAATGAGCAATTAGCTATATGTGTCTATAGTGTTGATTTTTAATTAGTTAATAATTGAGACATATAAGTTTTAGTATAGGATTTATTGTCGCTATATTAAATATTCTATTTATTCTCAGGCTCGCTTATTGTAATTGACATGAAATACTAAGCTTTTTGTTGGCGCCTGAAAGCATACTGATGTGCCCGTAGTCAGCTTTGGTATGCCATTCGTAGGTGATGTTGTTGTTCGATTTATTAATATAGCGAGCGCCAGAGGCAGATACTGCTTGGTAAAAATGTAATGCTTTTTTATCAATTTTAAGCTCAGGGAAGTTAATGTCTAGCGTCGCTTCAGTCCCGTCTTTTGCATAAAGCACTTTTATCACACTTTTATTTTTACAATGAAAAAGATAGGGCTTAGCTGCTATATCCTTAGGTAGGCTAGGGGTCTTTACTGTACATGCACAAAGCAAAAAAATGAGAGTGGTAATGATAAATTTTTGTTTCATGGTTTTGTTCATTTTTATTATTGCATATTCACTTAAACAGCTTGTCCGCAAGCTACACCACTAGCCCAACAAAATTGGAAGTTATAGCCACCTAAGAATCCAGTGACATCAATGACTTCACCAATAAAAAATAAGCCGGCGCAATGCTTTGCTTCAAAGGTTTTTGACGAGAGTTCATCAGTGTTCACACCGCCTAAGGTAACTTCTGCTGTTCGATAACCTTCCGTGCCATTCGGTTTTATTTGCCAGTGATGCAAGTACTTACTTAGCGCGTTAATATCAGCATGACTGAGTTGGTTTATGGCTTTGTCAGTAATTATTGTGGCGCAGATATCGTCTTGCATTATTACTTCTACGAAGCGTTTAGGCAGGATGGTTGACAGTAAGTTCTTAACAGATTTTTGCGCTTGGTGTTCACGCCAATCGTTAATGGTATCTGTTAGTTGTTGGTTGGGCAGTAAATCAATTGTAATGGCTTGGCCTGCCCGCCAAAAGGATGAAATTTGTAATATTGCAGGGCCAGATAAACCGCGGTGTGTGAATAGAATGTTTTCTCTAAAACTGGTGCCATCTTCGCTGGAAACGTTACAGTCAATACTGATGCCTGATAAGCCATCAAAGCGTTTTTTATCGTGGTCATGTAAGGTAAATGGTACCAAGGCTGCTGTAGTGGGTAATACGTTTAAACCAAACTGTTCGGCAATTTTGTAGCCAATGGGTGAAGCCCCTAGTTTTGGCATTGTTAAACCGCCCGAAGCCACAACTAAAGATTGGCATTGGTAGACTTTATCTGTCGTTTTTACTGTAAAGGTTTTATCGTCATTTTGACTAACAGCAAGCACTTCAGTACGTAAATTTAGAGTAACGCCTGCCCATTCGCATTCTGTCAGCAATACGTTAACAATGTCTTGAGCGCTATCATCACAAAAAAGTTGTCCTAAGGTTTTATGATGATAGTTAACGCCATGACGATCGACTAACTCAATAAAATCATCAGCACTATAACGGCTTAAAGCTGATTTAACAAAATGAGGATTTTGGCATATATAATTGCTTGGTGTTGTATTTTGATTGGTAAAATTACAACGGCCACCGCCGCTGATTAAAATCTTACGGCCAGCTTTTTTTCCCATATCAACGACGGTTACACTGCGACCACGATAGCCCGCGCTAGCTGCACACATTAAGCCAGCTGCACCAGCGCCAATAATTAAAACATCAGTATGGATTATAGTCATTGTTAAACTTGTTATCTTAGGGGATATATTACGATGAGGAAGGGCGATAATAACATAGAAATGCCAGTCTGGGCTGTTCTTGTGTCGCCAGTTCATTGGTGATAAATTAATAGATAATGACGAAGTTTGGAAAAAGTTATTGAATTTTAATTACATTTTAGTGCACGCCTTGTTTCTTGCCTTTTTAAAAAAATCAATAGGAATGTTAGATGAATATAAAAACCTTTTATAAAGTTAGTTTGTTGCCACTTGTTATTGTTGCAAGCCAATCATTGGCAAGTGATATTTCTACAGCAACATCAACTGGTCCTGTTGATAATGAGCAACTTCATAAAATAGCCAATGAAGTATCAGCAAACCGCATTGAGCAAGACATTAAAAAGTTAGCCGGTTTTGGTACGCGCCATACGTTATCAGAAACAGAATCAACTACCCGTGGTATAGGCGCAGCGCGTCGATGGATTAAAGCTGAATTTGATAAAATTTCTGCTGAATGTGGAGGCTGTCTTAATGTTTATTACCAATCAGAAACTATTAGCGGTGAAAAGCGTATTCCAGACCCTACCGAGGTTGTCAGTGTTATTGCTATTCAAAAAGGGGTATCTGATCCTAACCGTTATGTGGTGATGTCAGGCGATATTGATTCTAGAGTATCTGATGTGATGAATTTTACTTCGGACTCTCCAGGTGCTAATGATAATGCATCTGGCTTAGCAGGAACGATTGAAGCGGCACGGGTATTGTCGAAATATAAATTTCAGGGCAGTATTATTTATGCCGCTTTAGCGGGTGAAGAGCAAGGGTTATTTGGTGGACAAATAATGGCTAAACAGGCATTGAAAGATGGCTGGCGCATTAAAGCTGTTTTAAATAATGACATGATAGGTAATATTGAGGGTATTAACGGTGTTATAAATAATACCACTGCTCGTATTTTTTCCGAAGGCACTCGCCCAACAGAAACCGCTAGTGAAGCGAAAAGTCGTCGCTTTACAGGGGGCGAAGTTGACTCACCTAGTCGTAATTTAGCGCGTTATATAGATCGTATTGCCGATCAATACATTCCTAATTTAGATACCATGATGATTTACCGATTAGATCGATTTGGTCGAGGAGGTCACCACCGACCTTTCAATCAAGTGGGCTTTCCGGCGATCAGAATTATGGAAACTAACGAAAACTATAATCGTCAACATCAAGACTTACGTACTGAAAATGGTGTTGTTTATGGTGATACACTCGACGGTGTGAATTTTGATTATGCCGCAAAATTAACGTCGTTAAATGCTGTTTCTTTAGCTTCAATGGCGATGGCTCCAACACCACCGGCAGATGTTAAAATAGCGGGTACGGTAAAACCTGATACAACACTTTCTTGGGCGTTGCCCGTAGCTTCAGAAAACCCACAGCTTGTTGGTTTTAAAATTTACTGGCGCTTCACTGATGCATCACAGTGGCAATTTAGCCGATTTGTCGGCAATGTAAATCAATTTACGTTAAAAAATGTTGTCATTGATAACTATTTTTTTGGAGTGGCGAGTGTTGCTGCTGACGGAACAGAGAGCCCCGTTGTTTTTCCTGGTGCGGCAGGTAGCTTTGGCGACTAGATTGAATAGCTAACTACCTCAAATGTAAAATAATGTTGTTGATGCCAGTCATAGATTTTTTTTTGTGGTAAAACGTGTAAAATGCAGGAAAATAATTTAATAAATGTAACGGAGTAGGTATATGTTGGCAGCTACAATGGTTGAAAAGCTAAATGAACAAATAAATTTAGAGTTTTTTTCATCGAACCTTTATTTACAAATGAGTGCTTGGTGTGAAGACCGAGGTTTTGAAGGCGCTGCTGAATTTATGCAAAAGCATGCTGATGAAGAAATGGGACATATGAAACGTCTGTTTACTTACGTAAGTGAAACGGGTGCTTTGCCTATTATTGGTACTATTGAAGCACCTAAAGTTGATTTTGAGTCGTTAGGTGATGTATTTCGTGAAACTTATGAGCACGAACAATTAGTGACTAAAGCGATTAATGAATTAGCACACACTGCTTTTACCTCTCAAGACTATTCAACATTTAACTTTTTACAGTGGTATGTTTCAGAGCAACATGAAGAAGAAAAGTTGTTCAAAGGCATTTTAGATAAAATTGATATGGTTGGCGAAGATGGTAAAGCTTTATTCTTTATTGACAAAGATTTAGCTGAGCTTGCTAAAGGTGCAGCGCCAAGTATTATGCAAACGGCTTAATAAAGCGCAGTAATCCTTAAATATGCTTTTCTTTAGACGTTGAAGCAGTGGTTTACCACGTTCAACGTCATCATTTTATTATTTACTATAATCACATCATTAAAACACAATTAATTGAAATCTATTTCTGTATTTTTTGCGTATATTAATCACTGTTTTTGTTTTCAAGAGGTTTTTTTCATGCGTTTAGTCATTGGTATAAGCGGCTCAAGTGGTGTGATTTACGGCATTCGCTTATTAGAAATGCTTAAAGAAATTGAGGGGGTAGAAACGCATTTAGTGATGAGCTCATATGCGCGACTTAATATTAGCATTGAAACAGAGCATTCGCTTAAATATGTTGAAGATTTAGCTGATGTTGTGCATAACAATAAGAATCAAGCTGCAAATATTTCTAGTGGTTCATTTAAAGTTGACGGTATGATCGTCGCACCATGTTCGATGAAAACCCTCTCAGCAATTGTGAACTCTTATGCGGATAGTTTAATAGTGCGCGCAGCGGATGTAACACTGAAAGAGCGACGGAAATTAGTGTTAATGCCTAGAGAAGTGCCTTTGCATACAGGTCACTGCAAGCTAATGTATGAAGCTTCTCAATTGGGCGCTATTATCGCTCCCCCTATGCCAGCGTTTTATAACAAACCACAAACGGTAGATGATATTATTAACCATAGTGTGTCAAGGGTGCTTGATTTGTTTGATATCGACACAGGTACAACTAAGCGTTGGGCAGGGCAAAAGTCTTAATACGGGATCTTTTACAGCATAACATATGGGATTCTGAGTCAAGCTCAGAATGACGAAACTGCTCTGAAGGATAGGAGCTTCTTATCATGACGGAAGTTTCTCAGCGTGGCTATGTTAGTTTAGGCTAATGGGCTTTAGCTCGGTTAATGAAGGTCCATTATGTTTGGCTAGTAGCATTTCAACTCTCGCTAAAGGCAAAGGTTTATAAAAATAGTAGCCTTGAAATACATGACAACCTAACTCTATTAATGTTGATGCTTGTGATTCAGTTTCTACACCTTCTGCAACAACCGATAATCCCATCACTGAAGCTAAGTGAATAATGGCAGAGCAAATCTCACGATCTTCATCAATATCGCTGCATTCCTGTACGAAAGAACGATCAATTTTCAGGGTGTCTATCGGTAATCGTTTAAGGTAATTTAATGACGAATACCCAGTACCAAAATCATCAATTGATATGGTAACACCAAGTTTTTTGATATCTGAAAGTACACTGACACATTGCTCAATATCATGTATTAATACATGTTCAGTAATTTCAATATCTAACCATTTCCCCTGAATATTATTTTTCTTTAACTGTTGTTCTAGGTAGTGTAAGAAGTTTTCTGAAAGTATATGTCTCTCTGAAATATTAACCGATAAGGGAACAATATTAAGTCCTTCTGATAACCACTTACGCTGTTGTTCTATTGCGGTTTTAAGAACAAACTCACCGAGTTCATTTATCAAATTACTTTCTTCAGCAATGGAAATAAAGTCAGAAGGAAGAATTTCACCTTTTTCAGGATGTTCCCATCGAATAAGGGCTTCTAAACCAATGATATTGTCGGCGTTGATACTAATTTTTGGCTGATAAACTAGGGTAAATTGATTTTTTTCAATACCTTGTTTAATTTCATGCTCATAGTTAAGAGTTTTAGCCGCTTCTTTACCCATACGTTTATCATAAACTTTATAAGTATCTCGGCCGTCATCTTTAGCTTTATACATTGCAATATCAGCATTTTGAATTAAGTCATCTGCGTTGATTAGGCCTTTGGATGATATAGCAACACCAATACTAGTTTGAATTTCATAGCCTTTATTATTGATTTCAATGGGTGTTCTCATTTTTTCCAATATTTGTTTAGCTTTGTTCCTAATAATATTGTCATCAAGTTTGCCTGTTACAATAAAGATAAATTCATCGCCACCCCAACGTGAAATAATGTCGTTGTCTCTAGAGACATCATTTAAACGACGAGCGACCTCACATAATAATTTATCACCAGCCTTATGGCCTAATGTGTCATTAATTTTTTTAAATTTGTCTAAATCTAAAAAATATAAACCGACATCTAGATTATTTTTTTGTGAAACTTTAATGGCAATGGAAAGCTCTTTCATCATATGAGCGCGATTGGATAAGCCCGTTAACGGGTCTTTATAAGCTAAAAATTGTAACCGTGATTTAAGCTTTAAATCTTTAGCTATGTCACGAATGTGCAGGGTATACTCTGTTTTATATTTATTACCTAATTTGGCGCTTGTTATGGTTATTTCTGCAGGAAAAACTTCATTAGTAGCGCGTTTAATTTCCATTGTGGTTCGTCGATTTAGTATTAAGCCTTCAGGAGTGGTGAAGGCATGTTCAATACTATCAACTACTCTTTGTTTATCTTTATCTAAAACAAAAAGATCGGCAAAACGCTCGCCTTTAACGTGTTTTTTTAATGCGCCTAGTGTGCGTTCAGCAGAAGGGTTAAATTCGATGATCAAGCCACGCCAATCAATAATGATAATACAATCCATAGAAGAGTCTAAAATGGAGCTTTTACGCTTTTCACTCACTTTAAATTGTCCTATTGCTTCATCGCGACTTGTCATTTCACTGCTTACGCGCTGAATTACTTGATTATACTTACTGGCTATTTGTCCTACTTCGGTGAAGGGTTCTTCTTTGACGGGGCTGGTAAAATCTCCTTTGCTCTGTTGGTGTTCCATATCAGTCAGCAGATCGATTAATTCTGTACTGGCTTTATGTTCAGTAATATTTAATCCTTTGCTTTCATCTGTTAACGAAACTCTTAAAGGAGAATAAAAGTTGATTATTCGAATTAAGGCATAACTTAGCGTAAAGCTATATAAACCAATAACAACAATACCAATAGCTTGCGCAAGTAATTGTGCACCAATACTTAACTCAGTATCTCCAAACAAAGCGACGGCTAAAGTCCCCCAAATACCAGCGAAAAGATGAGCAGGAACAACCCCTAGAGCATCATCTATTTCTAATTTTTCAAACCATAAATTGCCCTGGTACATAATAATGCTGCCAATAACGGCAATGAATGCAGCTTCAGCAGGTTCAACAATATGACATGCAGCGGTCACTGAAACTAACCCAGCAATAATACCGTTTAAGGTAATACTAATATTAAGATATTTATCACGGTAATAACTAATAGCTGTTACCGTAAGTCCTCCCCATACTGCGGCAAGCATAGTATTTAATATGATTTTTGGCACACTCTCATCAAATGTTAATGTGCTACCGCCATTAAAGCCGAACCAACCAAACCAAATAAGAAAAACACCAAAAGCAGCCATGGGTATATTATTGCCAGAAGGGAATAAGTGACCTTTAGTAAAACGACCTGTACGTGGACCAATAACTAATATTGCGGCTAATGCCACCCAACCACCAACAGAATGAACGACTGTAGAGCCGGCAAAATCAATAAAGCCTAATGCCTCTAACCAGCCGGTATTTTTATCATTAAATGCGCTTGCCCATGCCCAATGACCAATAATAGGGTAAATGATAGTACTCAAAATTACGGTAATGTAGGCATAACCAATAAATGTCATACGCTCTGCTACTGCACCAGAGGTTAAAGTTGCTGCTGTTCCGCAAAACATAAGTTGAAAAAGAAAAAATGCAATCTGAAAAGCAGTATGCTCGCTATTAAAAACAAAGCCGCTTAAACCAATAATACCCATGAATGAATCACCAAACATGAAGCCAAAACCAATTAACCAAAATACAGAGGCGGATAAAATAAAATCAATAATGTTTTTTGCCGCGACATTGATATTATTTTTACTACGGGTGCGACCACTCTCTAAGCAGAGAAAACCTGCTTGCATAGCAAAAACAAATAAGGCAGATATTATCAGCCATAGATTATCAATCATAATATTCCCTTTGTAGTCAGTAACTTTTTATCATAGGGCACAGCGCTATGACTAAATAATTCGGGATGTGGCAATACTTTACGTCGAATCAAAGTATTTTATTTTCACTGTTCTGTTATGGTTAATTAGAACGTTTTGTATTGTGGATAAGGCTGACCAGAGCGTGAAAACCTGGTTACAGTCTACCTTTGCTTTCTCCTTATGACGCCCTATCGCTTAGTCGTAATAGAAATTTTGTTGGAGTTAGTTGGTGAGCAAACAACATATAACTTTATATTTTATGAGTGCTCTCTATGCACTCTTTATAGAAAAAGCAATAACAGTGCCATATTTATAAGGGAGATAAAAAACATAAAAGATATGCTTTAAAGCAACTACTTAATTCTGTTTTCTGCTCTTTATTTGAGTGGCAGCAGACAATTTCGTCTAATGCCAAACTTTTATTAATGGGTAACATTAGGCAAACTTTACAAGTTTAGTCGTAGAGTGTTTGTGCTCTAAAATTGAGCGTAATGTATAGTTTTGGTGCACTAAGTTATAATTGTCGAGGCTCAGATATTGTTGTGTAGTGACTTGATATGAAATAATTTTATAAGTAAATATTTTGAGTTGATGCACGAATTTAAGCAAGCGATGCAGCTAAAGCACCAATTAATAGATAAAATTGTTTAGCTGTCGCTGTTAAGTGCGAAAGGGTTCTGTTTTTACCACGAACCCTGTAGTCTATTTATTATTCATAATCGGTAGCGTAAGTTTCTTCATATGAGTGTGAGTAAAGCTCAAATAAATTACCAAATGGGTCTTCGAGGTAAACCATTTTAGCCTGTTTGCTATCATCTTCTGGGTGGTATCGCATAATGTCCATTCTCACTTTGCCACCAAATTTTACTGTACGCTCAATCACACTTTGAAAATCATCACTTTGCAGACAAAAGTGAAAAATTCCCAGTCGAGTAAAATCAACTTCATGACGTTCCTGTCGGTCTTTCATTTCAAATAGCTCTACGCCAATGCCATCAGTTGTTACTAGATGAGCAATGTTAAAGCCTTTGAATCCCTCACCAAAAACAGCAATACACATTTTACCGATAGCCGTTTCACGCTCCTCAAGCACTTTAGTATTATTCATTACAATTTTCAGCTCAAGTGCCTTTGTGTAGAACTCAACAGCCTTATCCATGTCGCCAACCATAATGCCTACGTGATTCATTTTCATCATTTACTCCAAACGTTGTTGTTTATGCGTTACTTAATTTGATAGCGTTATTTTATGATAGGAGGTTTATTATTTAAAATTATCAATTATAATCAAAATGATAATTTTAAATAATGGTGTTTAAGATGCTAAACCCAACTTGGTTGAAGACCTTTGTGACGCTTATTGATACTGGTCACTTTACTAAAACTGCTGATAAGCTATTTATGACACAGCCCGGTGTTAGCCAACACATAAATAAGCTTGAAAAGGCTTGTGGTCAGGCTCTTATTCAGCGAGATAAAAAAAGCTTCGATCTGACCGAGCAAGGGTTATTGGTTTATCAATACGCTGAACAGCTAGTAAAAAATGAACACGAATTACTAGAGCAACTCGGTTTTGATAATCCCTTTGTTGGCCATTGTCGATTAGCTTGCTCAGGTGCGCTGGCTTTGATGCTTTATCCCAAATTATTGGAGATACAAGTAGCACATTCACAGCTGATTGTTCAGTTAAAAGCTGCTCCTAACCATCAAATATTACATGAAATACAAAATGGAATAACTGATCTAGGTATTGTCACCGATGTGCCAAATAGTAGTTTATTCGATATACAAGAAATAGGTCGTGAACAGCTGTGTTTAGTGTTGCCTGCTAATGTTGAAATTGAAGATGACAGTGGTGACTTGTTGACCAAGCTTGGCCTTATTAATCACCCCGATGTCAAACATTATTTATCTTTGTATTTTGAACAAAGTCACGAATCAGATTTTAGTCACTTGAGTATTGAGCAGCTCCCTGTGACCGGTTATGTTAATCAAATTAGCCAAATATTAGAGCCTGTAGCTAAAGGGCTAGGCTTTACCGTACTACCTAAAAGCGCCGTTGATATGTTCAAAGAGCCTCAGCGTTTAAAGGTATTTCAGCCTCAAAAACCCGTAATAGAAACCCTATACAGGGTAAAAAAGAGAAATAGAGTGTTACCCGCCCGTTTTGAAACCGTGATATCCACACTACAAGGGCACTTTGATAACTTGTCTTGCTGAAGATTTAGATTTTTAACTAGCTAAACAATAAGATATTAATATAGCTTAATTAAAAACCATGACATTAATATTACGAAGAGGCAGCTATAATAAACGGCTAGTTATACCTGGTGTTGTAGCAAATAACCGATAAATACAGGAAAATTATCTTTTTTCCTTGTTAGTCGTTATTATATTTTATTCAAGCTCTGGCACTTAAATTAATAGCGAAGTATAGGGATAAACTTTATGTATGTTAATAAAGCTATTACAGTACAAAGAACCTTTAGGTTCCCTCAAGTAACTAATGCAGCTAAAGTGATTTCTTCCCTATTCTTATTTGTGGCTTTATCGTTAGCTTTTTTAGCGTATAAAAGCGACAACATTGAAGAAGAGCAAACTTTAGCCATTATTTCTAAGCCGAAAATCAATGATATTTACTTCTTAGACTTTAGGTTGTTAAGTGACAAATTGCGACCTAATGAAAAATATAGAATCGCCAAGGTAGTCGATATTACTGGTGATATAATCACCTTGCTTTATGGTCGTTTTTTCTATCAATATCAGAATGCAGCAGTTAATAGTATTCAATATGGGCAATTAAGATATAAAGATTATTTTGAGTCTAAAAGATATGATATCTCGCTTAGTACAATTAAAACTATGTATAGTAATCAAGCTATTTATTTAGCCAAAAGACCGATAAGAAATAGGTTGTTTGGTAACTTCGTCAGCCCAGATAAGCCAAAAGAAACATATAATTATTTAATTTATGGTAAAGAAGAAAATAGTAAAGGTGAAGCCTTCTTAATAGAACAGTTTAGCGAAACTCATTTAAAAACTGCTTTTGAGTTTTTTCAGGATTCATCTAAGTTGGGGTATGTGAAAGGGCAGGTTAACCTTGCAGAAATGTATATCAATGGACAGCATGTTCAAAAGGACTTTAATCAAGCCCTTTATTGGCTCAAGCAAGCATCGTTACAAAGTTATAAACCTGCAATTTTAAAATATGGAATAATTTGCAAGCAGATTGAGTCATGTAACATTGTTGACTTTTATCAAGAATTAACGGCTTCTGGTGTTAATATCAAGGTAAGAAAACTAGACTTTAAACTTAGTCAATAAAGTCTAAATTGTCATTTTAAAAGTCATACAATACTTGGTTTTTGTCTTTTTCGCTTATTCAGCCCACTATTGTATTTTTTGTTAACGGGGCACTAGACTTATTTTTAATTAGGGAATTTATATGTTTAATAAACTAGGGATTGTTGTCATTTCACTTTATTTAAGTGCATGTGGTCTAGATGTTGATAGAGAAAAGAAAGAGATACCTAACATGACAGGTACTTGGTTGTTAGAAAATACTATTACTTATATAAGTAAAAGTGATCAACAAATTTTAAAAACTACGACAAAAAAAATTCAAACTTATATTGATGATACAGAAAATGGAATAAAAAACGTTACATGTCTGCAAATTTGGGATGGAACAGCAGAAACAGGTGATGATTATAGTGGTACTAAAACAGATGATGAATACTTCCCATTAGGTGAAGTAGATTCTTCTGACTCATACCTTTTTAAAAATGGTATTTTGGTGCAAGAATTTGAAGCCGATACTATTTGGCAGGGAATAAATACTACAAAATTAGTACGTAAAACCCTAACTTATGTCGATTCAAAAGATACTACTCATAGTGACGGGACTATTTATTTAAGTGCTCCGTTTGAGTATTCCGCCACAGCAGAAATCTGTAATCAACAAATTAAACAAACAATATCAGGGCGTAATGAGAGTAAGACATACATCTTCACGTTCTCAGGAAGAGACGTCACAGAAGACGGTAAACAGGGAGGCATTGATATCTTTTTTTCTTTTGTCGGCAATCCCTCGCCAGGTTTATATAACTTTGGAACATCAGATACTGAAGCAGGATTCCTAGGCGTTATTATGTGGACTTATGCACAAGAAAATATTAATACATTTGATAACGCTCAAGAATATGTGTTTGATGATCCTGGTTGGATAGATTTAATATCAGCAAACGAACATAGTTTTGAAGGAAATTTTTCAATCTCTAGAAAAGACGGCAGTGTAATCACTGGTTATGTTAGTGTCGATGTTAGTGGTTTGAGTCATTAATTGCTACTCGAGGAGATGACTTTTATACGTACTCAGGTGTAAAAAAGTTTTTCTATGCCACTGAAACCAAGGACACATGGGTTCAGGGGCAAGAAAAATTTATGTAGTTTTTGTCTTTATCGCTTGCTACTTTATATTTAATTTAAATGCTGTAAATTGTATTCACTTACATAGCGTTGTAATTGCTGTAAATAATTCTCTTTGGTAGCGTCATCTATCCAAGCTACTTTAAATGCGTTACTTACGAGTGTAATTATTTGATCTTGAGAGAATTTTCCTTCTTTTTGAAGTTCAATCAGGTTCTCATTTAAATAAGCTCTAAAATAGGCTGGATCATCTGAATTAATGGTGACTAACATATCTTTGGCCAACATTTGATGTATTTCATCTGAAGTGAGTGACTGCACAACAAATTGGTTTGATACTGGACACACCGTTAGCCCTAAGCCTTTTTCTTTAATGAGCTCACATAATTCATTGCTTTCTAAAGAATTAATACCATGATCAATGCGGTCAACCTGTACTTCATTAATACATTGTTTAATGTGTACTAATGTATTTTTTTGGTTAACATCGCAGTGCATCGTGAGCTTTAATCCCAATTTTTTTGCTTCAGAAAACACTTCATAAAATTTACTTGGTGGGTTATTTCTTTCATCAGAATCTAAACCGACGCCAACTAACCAATCCAGATGAGGTTTTGCTAATACTAAATGTTGCATAGCTGATTCAGCACTCATATCGCGTAAAAAGCACATAATTAACTGACTTTTAATGCCTAAGTTTTTCTCAGCATCAACTTGCGCTTTGTGGATACCGGTAATAATTGTCTCAAAGCTTATCCCTCTAACGGTATGTGCTTGTGGATCGAAGAATATCTCAACATATAAGATTTCTTGGCTTCTCGCTTTACTTAAATATTGGTATGTTAATTGATAAAAGTCATCTTCTTCTATCAACACATTCATGCCTGCGTAATAAATGGCTAAAAAAGAAGGTAGGTCATTAAAGTCATAAGCAGCAACTAACTCACCAGGCGTTTTATAACTTAATTTGACATCATTTTTCTTGGCCAGTGCAAAGCTTAATTCTGGCTCGAGCGTACCCTCAATATGCACATGTAATTCTGCTTTTGGCATGTTTTCAATAAAACGTTGCATGTAATCATTACTCTCTATTCATTTAATTAGTAATGAATAAGCAAACATGATACCAACAGCGCAGCGCTTTAGTTACTAGTATAGCTAGTTTATATTGGTGATTAGTGTGAGAATAAATGCACTAAAAAAGAGTACACGCACTGTGTTAGTGCGATATTTAGGACTAATGTTTAACAGAAATATTTGTCGCTATAACCATAGACTGATGTAACCATACAGTGACAAATAAATTCAATTAAAACGCACGACAAGTTAATCATGTAATAAAATTAAATGATTAAGGGGGAGCTTCAAGTGATTAAATTTATACTTTGGTTTCTAGCCAAAAGCTGACGTTAGCTTTTGTTAAACCATGATCATGTTTAGAGTAATATTAACAGGGATTCTCTGCTCGCTTGTGAGACTGGTTTAAGGCCATTTGAAAATGCTCCTTAGTTAGTGTAATTGGTATTATTGGTTAAACCTAAAATTTTCACATAAAAAATGCCAGTCAAGTTCATTGACTGGCATTTTAGTACTATGATAAATATTATTTACAACAATGGTAAGTACTTATATCAATAATAATCATAAACTTTATTTTTGATAATCAACCTTTTTAGCAACCGTTGCAGCATCTTGAATAACTATTTGATTAGCTAACGTTGCGAAAGGCTTATCTTGATATTTAGTGCCACGTAACTGCACATTCACGCGTGCAGCATTAGGGTTAGCCAATGTAGCTTTATAGAAATTTTTAATATCAGTTAAACTAACGCTTTTTACTTGCTCAATTAATTTAGCTTTTGAGTCATAGTTCCAGTTCTCTTTTTCCCAATCTGAAAACATAGGTGAAATTTCTTGATATAAATTTTTAGGCGCTTGTGTAAGACTCACTAATACGCCATCTTTAATTTTATCAAAGCTCTCTTGCGTTAAAGCATCAAGCAATACTTTATATTCAACATTAAATCTATCGAAGCGCGCTTGTGCTGCCGTTAAATCTAGCACTGGTGACTGTATATAAAGCCCAATACCTGCGTAGTTATCCATCGCCATATCAGTAGCTCCTACCGCATAACCAAGTTGCTCTTCAGTACGTAACTGATTAGAAGCTTCAAAAGTAAAGTGATTAGCTAACACTTTTGCTGTCGCAAGTGATCGGTACCCTGCTTTTGCATGAAAATACACATCAAGTAAAGCAATATCTGCTGCAGCAATATCTTGTTGGTAGCTTAATACTTGCCCTGATTTTGGTTTCAAATACACGTTTTTAGCATAACTTGTGGTTTTTTTATCCGTGCCTAAAGCCTTACTAACAAGTACTGCTACTTGTTTTAAATCTTTTTGACTGTAATTACCAAAAGCAAAAATTCTTGGTTGGTTGTTTTTAGTTACTTGAGCAACTATTTTATTAAAATCAGTTAACGTCATAACATTAGCCGCTTCAATTAATGCGCTATTTTCAAATTGATCTTTCCTAACTACTTTAGTGAAAGCACCACCAATTTGACGAACAGCAAACTGCTTTTGAATGTTAGCAATATCGCGCATATAACGATCTTTTGCTTGTAAGAAACTTTGCTCATCAACATTTGGCGTCAAATCTGTTAATAAGCTATTTAATAACGTACTTTGTTTGTCAGTAAAACCATCAACAAATAATGTCATGCCTTTACCTGCTGAGGCTTTAGTACTAATACCTGCAGCTTGCGCTTCAGACATTAACAAGCTTTGCTTTAAATTATAAACGTCTTGCCAAATAGCTAATGCTACTTGCGTATTTATATTAGCAATGGCTTCACCGCTATTAATATCAACTTTGATAATACCTTTAGGCTGTTCAGCGAATAACTGACTTGGGTAATGCCAAATTTTCACACCATTATGCTCAACTTTTAATTCAGGTTTTTGTTGGTTTGAATTTTGTGGTTTTATATCGAAATTTTCAGGTAATAAGCGATTTACTAACGGTAAAGAAAGTACTGTAGTTACGTTGTTTTTCCAGCTAGCTATTTCATCAGCGCCAATATCTTCAATACGATATTCACCTTGATAAAAGTGTTGTTTTTCAGTTACTTTTTCATTTTTACTCACATACCAAATACGTAATGTTTCTGGCGTTAATTGACTGAGTACATTTTCAATAGCTTGTGCGTCAAATTGCCCGTAATAATAAGGCGCATTAATCGCATAATTGGTTGAGTAATCTTGCATGCTATCAACCAAATTAGCGACATAGTTAAATTCATCACCTTTCTCTAAAAAGCGGAATTCGTTATCTAAAGCTGTTTTTATTTCTTTATAGTATTTTTCATCAACACCTTTCGCTTTTATTAGGTCAATGTATTGCATAATCATAGCTACTATTTCATCACGATTTGCCATACCATCATCTGTTAAATCTAATGTGATACTGAATTCACCATAATTACCGTAATGATTGGCAGAAGCGCCTGCATCTAATGAACTTATCCAACCTTTAGCTTTTAAAATTTGTGCTGGTGTACCCGGCATATCTGAGCCAAGCAAATATGAAATAAAATGATTAGGTTTAACGGTAAACTGACTCATATTATTAGCAATGGTAAAGTCTAATTTTAGTTGCTTAATATCTTGATTCGGTTTGAAATAAACTTTTTTACTACCTACTTTAGTAAAGTCTAGTGTTTGTTTAATTTCTGGTTTTTCAATATTTTTATCAATTATACTACTAAAGTGCTTAGTTGCTAAGGCTTCCATTTCATCTAATGGTAAGTTACTGACCATTGAAACTTTCATAATATTTGATGAATAGTATTTATTATAAAAATCGACAGTTTCTTTATGTAAGTTACTATTTTCTTTATCAGATAGCGTTTCTAAATTACCAATTAAAAATCGGTTAGCTGCATGTTCACCCATCATGCTACGTGACAATTTAAACTGTGCAAAAAAGTCTAACTCACCACGCATAGACCATTCTGAATTAACCGCATTACGCTCTTTGTCTGTATATTCAGGGTAAAACTTTGGTGATTTGAAAAAGTCAGAAAACCTATCAAGAGTTTCATCAAAAGCGTTATTATTCACCTTAAACATATAGTTGGTATAAGTTAACCATGTTGACGCATTTAAAGTTCCGCCATTCTCTTTGAGAAACTCAGAATACTCACTAGTTTCAGGGTATTTTTCAGTACCCAAAAATAGTAAGTGCTCAAGGTAATGCGCTAAACCTTGCTGTTCCATAGGGTCTTGTAATAAGCCTACACCAACATTTAATGCTGCTGCTGATTTTTTAGTTGTAGGGTCTGAAACCAATATCACTTCAATGTTATTACTTAGCTTAACGGTACGATAATCTCGTTGATCATTAGGGCTTACTGCAAGGTTTGTTAATGGCGCTAATACTGTAGTTGCTGCATTATTTTGCGTAGAAGGTGTTTGAGAACACGCGGTCATCATAACAAGCGCAATAGCACTGAGTGTGAATGTTTTTTTCATGTTTTTTTCCCTTGAAATATGAATAAATCAAGCTAACTATAGTATTGCTATTTAGCGTACCATTTACTTATTTGTTGTTAGCTTGAATAATTTGACTGATTATAATTATGTTAACAACCGCTATTTTACCAAAAAGATTGACTAAGTCGCTTACCAAAGCATTAGGATTCTATTCATCACTAAAATAAAAAACAACCCTTTGAAAATAAACAGTAAAAACAAACAAACACAATAAAAACAGTGAATATTGACATCATAGAAGTAAACCTTATCAAAAGCTTATAATTCAATAACATTTCGAATTAACCTATTAATTAATCTATTTTTATTGCGTTATTGTTATTGAAATGTTAATTTTCATTCTTGGTTATTTCTAGTAATAAAATGTGCAATATAAACTTGGTCCTTGGTTACTTTTACCTGCTCGCTGTATAATATCTTCAAAGGTTATTGAAAGAGAGTTAGATCCGCTCAGCTTTAAATTAATAACCTACTTTATCAGTCAGCCTGATCGCATTATTCCTCGCCAAGAGCTAGTAGAGAATGTATGGCAACAGAGTTTTGTTGATGATAATGCAATTAATCGTGCGATATCAGAACTTAGAAAGCAGTTAACTCATCCTGAGCATAAAGCCCCTTTAATCAAAACGCATTACCGTAAAGGCTACTCTCTCACAGTAACACCAAAAAAAGTCATTAATGACGCTGAAAATATCACCGCTCATACCGCGGTAACTACAGACTTAGCTACCGATTTGGATACCACTCAAATCACAACAAATGAAGTGTTAGATAATAGCAATGACATAAAAGAAAAATCGCCTAAAGTAATAAACACTGAAAGTACTATTACGGCGAATACAACTCAAACCAAAACACTAAAACCTGCTATTAAATTTTCTTCTTATCGTTGGTTATTAATATTACTGGTATTGTTACTGACCATTAATCTTTTTATCGACTTTAATATCGACGTTAAGGTAGTTAACGATGAACCTAACACGCCATTGGCAATCACAACGCAGACGAATAAGAGTGATATTGAAACATTACAAAAAATAACGCCTGTTATAGCAAAAAATGTAAATATTACCGCCGCAACATGGAATATAGGCTCTGAAACACATCCTTTAGTTTCGCCAGATAAAAATATTTTTGCATATACAAATAAAAATAACGGCATAACCAGTAGTTATATAAAAAGCTTAAGTAACCAACAAGAAATAAAACTCACTTATAACGATTTGCATATAAGCGCTATGTCGTGGCAGCCTAACAGTCGTATTTTACTGGTCGAAACTACTGATTTAAAATCTCAGTGCCACTACGCAACGTTTGATTTGAGTAATATTAACAATATTCCAGAACCGCGGCTTATCAAAGAGTGTGATAAGCAAGCACGTAGCATGGCGCAGTTAAGTATTGACGGTAATACCATGTTTTATATTGAATTAGATGAAAAAAAGCTAGGACAGGAAATATACCAATATAATATTAAAACCCAAAAAAGCACAGTATTAGTTCCTTCTGGTGATGCTCAATATGGTGTAACTAACATGCTTATTTCACCTAACGGTAAACAATTACTTTACCGTTGGTATGAACGAAATAGTCCCGCAAAGCTTTATTTACTGGATATTGCGACACGTGAGCAACGCGTACTATATGAGCAAGCCGAAGAATTATCGAGTGTAACAATCGCCTGGCTGCCTGACGGCGAACATATTGGGGTATTACAAGAAAAAACATTAAGTTTTATTAATATTCACAATCGAGCTTTGAATTCAATAGAGCTACCAATAAAAAAATATTTAAGTCGAATGAGCTTCCTCGATAGCAATCAACTGTTTTCATCTGAGGCTGCTAGCACACAAGCACAAGTGGCCCAAATTGATAATATATTTTCAAAAGGTGAAAAAAAGGTAACTATGCTCCATCGTTCTGATAGTAACGACTATTACCCTACTTACTCTAGAAAACAGCAAAACTCACATTATTTTATCTCTAGTAGAACAAATCAATATCAAATTTGGCAAGCTGATGACAGTACAGAAAAGCAAATTAGTAATTTTTCAACAGAAGAACAACAGGCTATTTACGTTTTAGTCTTATCAGACAATGAAGAGTACTTATTATTTAATCGTAATAATCAACTTGAATTTATTGATTTAAAAACAGGAGTATTACATAGCATACCTGAATTAGATCAAGCTAAAGTAAGTAGTTATGTATGGTCAAATAACGATAAAACTATTCTTTATTCCACAATAAAAGATAAAGTAAGTCAAATATGGCAATTTAATTTGCTCACAAGAGAAAATACACAGCTAACATTTGAAGGTGGTCAAAAATTACTTAAAAATGAGCGAGGAGAGGTTTTTTATATTAATGATAATACATTATTTAACTTAACGTATGAGCAAGATAAAAATACGCAGAATGCGTTTACCAAGAAAATAACGATTACACTAGCTCAGTGTTGGTGTTCAATTGCTTTGCGCGATGATTATTTTTATAGCCTTGGCGATCCTTTATCATTAGCAAGAATGCATATATTAACAGGTGAAGTAGAAGAAATAGCCTTGCCTCAAGATTCAATGGGCATAGTTCTAAAAGCTGCATCTAACAAGCTTTTAACCACACTAACTAATGAAAGAAGTACACAAGTACAACGCATTTCTTGGTCTGCTACACCGTTGCCCTAACCATAGCCAGTAGCGGCTCTGCGAGCGTATCACCATTCAGGTATAGTGTACCTTTGTGTAAACGATACCTGCGTTCAAGGAGCGCTTAAATTCAACTATCAGCACTATCAGCACTATCTGGGTTCATTAAAGTATTCCATGCGAGTGCTCAACTCTGGTCACACAATACGATGTATCTGATAAGCTGATTTTTTGTGAACGGGCCTTTGCATAACAGTATCTACACTTCGCTAAGTAAGGCTCATTAAAATGTCAGCAAACTATTATGGATGGCCTGATAAACTTGTACCGCTGACATAAATAACATCGCTATTTTTTGAAACTTTCCATACAGAAGACTCTGCGCTAGCGGTATTAGCAAAAGTAATACTTGCACATAAGCTAGCTAGCACCGTCACTTTTTATGGTAAATATTACATAACATTCCCTTTATTTTACGATTTAAAATAGGCTTGCTGCCCTAATTATTGAATTTATTTACTTGAAGTTGGCAATAGCAACGTTGCTAGTGTTTGGCTTTGGCTTGTTGTTATATTCGTTTGATTTTCCGCTACAACATCCGCAATAATTTTAGGCATAGTCGATTCAATATCGACTTTTGCAGACTTAATTAGTTGATATTTTTGTTCATTTGTTATTTGAGCACCAATTGCCGATTGACAAAATGATGCTAATAAAATGGCAAAGCTAACCATTGCTAATTTGTTATGGATTGCTGAATTAATACTATTGATCATGATAAAGTCTTTCTCTATTTAGAGTAATTAAATGATAGAAATATAAGTAGCCATAGCAATTACTCACGAGCCTTTATTACCCAGAAGAGTTAAGTGCTGTTGACGAGTACAAGATTAAATAGATTACTGAAGAATGTCGCTTATCAAAGCCATAGCAATATATTCATGAGATCAATAAAATATAAACGACTGATATTAAACAATTTAAATAAAACCTTATCAAAACATTATTAGAGAAAAATAACTAATCAGTTGAATTACGCAGAAAAAGTAATATGAGGAGACTGTATAATTGAGCTGTTAACACCTCTATATCTGATAGATATACCCAAACCACTTGAATATGCCGTTTCAGAGCTAAGCTAGGAAATTAGCTCAAGGCGCAGTACGGAGACAATGGTTATTCCCTTATCAAAATCAATAACGCAGCATAAAGCGTTTCTAAACCAGCCCTTGCATAAGGTTGAGCAAATCATACTCTGCGTTACATTTCTTTTCAGGGAACAACCCTTCATAAAAAAATGAGCCTTGATAATGAATCGCTCAGACATACTGAAACGAGCATCTTCAAGTGGAACGGGTATCCATGTGCTCAAGTGTTTTAAACTTTTGGTATCGCTCGCTTAACATAAACATCGAATCTGTTTTTCTTCATTTTGATTGAAGTACTTGGTTTAATATTGTTAAGTGGTGGCGCATAGCTAGGGCGTTTAACTACCACGCGATATTTAGCTAGGGCTAAGGCAGGTTCAAGTAGTGCATCTGCATCGAGGTCTTCACCTACTAATGATTGAAATACGCGCATTTCTTTTTTTACTGCCGCTGATTTTTCACGGTGTGGGTACATAGGATCAAGATAAACCACATCGACTTGCTGTGCTAAGTCCATGTTTTCAATCGATGAAGCATGCACAAGTGTCATGCGGTTAGCTATTTCACTTACTTCGCTGTTGAGTTTTGCGCGTTCTATGCCATCATCGAGTAAAGCTGCCACTATCGGCATACGCTCCATTAAGGTGACTTGGCAACCTAAGCCCGCTAGCACAAAAGCATCTCTGCCAAGGCCAGCAGTGGCATCTAACACATGTGGCGTAAAACCGTGTTTTAAGCCAATTGCTTTGGCAATATCTTGACCTCGGCCACCGCCAAACTTTCTGCGGTGAGCAGTAGCGCCTTCAACAAAATCGACTTTAACGCCACCTAGTTTCGGTTCGTCTAATTTTAACAGCTCTAAGGCTTGTTGATTAAGCTGTAATAGAAAATGTAACTGTGGTTGTTTATTTGCTGCTGCCGCATCGCCTATGTAGTTTAGGTTCCATTTCTTGGCAATACGTTTACATTGATCGCTGTTAACGGCATCACAATACGCTACAGCAACATTTGGGAGGAGTGAATTAGTCATTAAGCTTGTACAACATGAACGTAATTATCGCCACTAGCAAGCGCGATTAAACGGCTTAATTGAGTAAGACTGTAACCCGACTCTTGTTGTAGCTGATTAAAGTAAGTTTGAATGGCCGTTAAGCTTTTTTTACTTTGTAAGCCACCATCAATCACTTTTTGAGCTCTGAGATAAGCTTCAACGTCTGAACTAAGAATAAAAGTGTCTTTGCCTAGCAAGCGTAAAGCATAAGGGCCGGTATTCCCGCCAAGGCGTTGACCGTGTTTTTTCAAAAAAGTCCATAAACCAATGATATCGGTAGTTGGCCACTCGGCAATAAACTGAGCAAAGCTGGTATTATGTTCTGTTTGGTGTTCAAAAATCATTTGCGCATTGGCTTGAATAGTTTTTACTTTGTTGTAATTGCGAATTATTTTAGGATCGGCAGCCTTTTTCTCTAACATTTCTTCAGGCATCATTAACACTTTTTCAATGTTGAAATTGAAAAAGCTGTCTTCAAAGTCTGGCCATTTATTTTCTACCACACGCCAAACAAAACCTGATTTAAAAATTTGTTTGGTAAAAGCCGATAAAATACGGTCATCAGTTAAATTTGACACATTTTCTTGAGCAGCACTATCAGGCAATAATTTTTTGCCAACAATTTTTTGGCCAAGTAATACTTCCAACGCATGCGTGCCACCTTTTCTTTCTGCAGCACGCTGGTATAAATGGCTAAATTTTTCTGTGGTATTAATGTGTGTATCTATAGTCATTATTTTTGTTCAGCTTATATTTCAGTTTATGCTTTAATTTATGTTTTAATACCGCAGTGACGTAGCAAGGCTTCTATTTCTGGCGCTCTGCCTCTAAATGCTTTAAATAATTCGCTTGGCTCTTTACTGCCACCTTTTTCAAGAATATTAGTTAAAAAGGCTTGTCCGGTATCGGTATTGAAAATGCCTTGTTCCTCAAATAAACCAAAAGCATCGGCAGATAATACTTCTGCCCATTTGTAGCTGTAATAGCCTGCGGCATAACCACCTGCAAATATATGACTAAAACCGTGTTGGAAACGATTAAACTCTGGTGCTTTAACGACAGCATATTGTTCGCGTACTTTATTTAACGCATCTTGAATGTAGGTGTTGTTATTTTCTGCATCAGGCTGATAATTAGCATGCATAGTAAAATCAAAAATACTGAATTCTAATTGACGTAGCATTTGCATTGCCGACTGAAAGTTTTTCGCAGCTAACATTTTATCAAGCATTTCTTGTGGTAATGGTTCGCCTGTTTCAAAGTGTCCTGATATAAAGGCTAGTGCTTCGGGCTGCCAGCACCAATTTTCTAAAAATTGACTTGGTAACTCAACTGCATCCCAAGGAACACCACTAATACCTGAGACACCACTTACATTAATTTGTGTCAGCATATGATGTAAACCGTGACCAAACTCATGGAAAAGAGTAACTACTTCATCATGAGTGAAAAGTGCAGGTGTATCACCAATAGGGCCATTAAAATTACAAGTGAGGTAAGCAACAGGATATTGAATATCGCCGTTAGCTAATTGCTGACGACCAACACATTCATCCATCCACGCACCACCACGCTTTTTAGCACGAGCATATAAGTCTAAGTAGAAGCTGCCGCGTAATTCACCGGCTTTATCGAAAACGTCATAAAAAGACACATCTTTATGCCAGGTATCTACATTTTCACGTACTTTAATTGTTAAACCAAATAGTTTATGAACAACGTCGAATAAGCCATTGACTACTTTGTCTTTCGGGAAATAAGGGCGTAGTTCTTCGTCAGAAATAGCATAACGATTATGTTTTAATTTTTCACTGTAATAAGCTAAATCCCAAGCCTGCAGCTCGGTTTGGTTATATTCACTTTGTGCAAAGTCTGTTAACTCTTGCATGTCTTGTTCGCCTTGATGCTGAGACTTTACTGCTAATCCTTGCAAAAAGCTCATTACTTCATCGGTACTATTCGCCATTTTAGTGGCTAGAGATTTTTCACCGTAGTTAGAGAAACCAAGTAAGTTTGCCAGTTCATGACGTAGTGCTAACGTTTCATTCATGATGGCACTATTATCAAACTCTCCTGCATTAGGTCCTTGATCGGAAGCACGGGTAACAAAGGCGCTGTACATTTTTTCACGTAAATCACGGTTATCGCAATAGGTCATTACCGGTAAATAGCTAGGAAAATCTAGCGTAAATGAATAGCCTGTTTCGTCTTTGCTTTCTGCTAAGGCTTTAGCAGCAGCTAGCGCACTTTTAGGTAATCCAGACAAATCTTTTTCATCTGTAATATTTACAGTGAAGGCGTGAGTCGCATCTAAAACATTATTACTATAATTTGAGCTTAAGTCTGATAAGCGGCTCACAATTTCGCCGTAACGTTTTTTATCTTCATCATTAAGGGCGATGCCTGATAATTTAAAGTCACGTAGGGCATTAGTGATAACTTTTTGTTGAGCGGTATCTAAATTTTTAAATGATTCACCATCTTTTAAGCTTTGGTAGGCTTGGTATAATTTTTGGTTTTGACCAACAAAAGTACCGTATTCTGATAATAAAGGTAAGCAAGACTCGTAAGCTTCACGCAATTCATCACTGCTTAGTACGGAATTCATATGAGAAACGGGTGACCATAATTTAGATAAAACGTCATCTACCTCGTCTATTGGTAAAACTAAATTTTCCCATGTAAACAATGTGTTATTGCTTAATGTGTCACTAATGACTTTTTTACAATCAGCTATAGCTTGCTCTACCGCAGGCTTAATATGCTCTGGTTTTATTTGTGAGAAGGCAGGTAAATCAAGATTTTTTATAGCTTGCGGTAATAAAGGATTAGTCATAATAGTCAGTATAAATAGATGAACGATACTAAAGTATGTGATGACAAATATTCAATATTCAAGTGAAATTTACTTAGCGATGGCAATTGTGCAGCCAATTCATCACAAATTTTTGATTAATTTGTTATTGTTGAGTGAGAAATTCAATTGAATAATTGTGTTTTATCCCCAGATATAACAACATAAGCAATATAAATTAACTTTTTTTGGAACATACAATGACACAACATTTTGATTACTTAGCAATAGGCGCGGGTAGTGGTGGAATCGCATCAGCGAATAGAGCCGCACGATTAGGTAAAAAGGCCGCGGTGATAGAAGCACAATATATAGGTGGCACTTGTGTAAATGTTGGCTGTGTTCCTAAAAAAGCGATGTGGTATGCAGGACAAATTAGTGATGCATTAAAATATGCTCACGATTATGGTTTTAATTTAGGTGATTTTAAAATAGAAAATAACGGCTTTGATTGGGGTCGTTTGGTTAAAAACCGAGAAGCTTACATTGAGCGTATTCATGCTGCTTATCAGCGTGGTTTTGATGCTAATGATGTTACTGTTATTCAAGGTTTTGCTAAATTTGTCGACAAAAATACGGTAGAGGTTGATGGTACTTTATATACTGCAGATCATATCACTATTGCTACTGGAGGCCGTCCGTCAATTCCAAACATTGAAGGTGCTGAATTTGGTCTTAATTCTGATGGATTTTTTGCGCTAACAGAGCAACCTAAATCAGTCGCGGTTATTGGTGCTGGTTATATTGCGGTTGAATTAGCGGGTGTTTTTCATGGTTTGGGTACAGAAACACATTTATTAGTTAGAAATGAGAAACCATTACGTACGTTTGATGAAATGCTAAGTGATACCTTAGTTGAGCAAATGGCAAAACATGGTCCAACGTTACATAATCACAGTACACCTGAACGTATTGAAAAATTAGCTGACGGACAATTGGTAGTACACCTTACCAATGGCAAGTCTATTGGCCCTGTAGAGCAAGTAGTGTGGGCTATTGGTAGAGAGCCAGCAACTGATAATATCAATTTAGACCTTGCAGGCGTAGAGCTTGATAAACGAGGCTTCATCGTAACTGATAAATATCAAAACACTAACGTACCAGGTATTTATGCCGTAGGCGATAATACGGGGCGTGCACAGCTGACTCCCGTTGCAGTGGCAGCAGGCCGACGTTTATGTGAACGTTTGTTTAACAACAAACCTGACCTACATTTAGACTATACAGGTATTGCTACCGTAGTATTCAGTCATCCCGTTATTGGTACGGTTGGTTTAACAGAAAAAGAAGCTATTGAAGAATATGGTGAAGCGAATGTCACTGTGTATAACTCACAGTTTACAGCACTTTACCAAGCAGTGACGGAAGATTATCGTGACCCTACTCGTATGAAACTTATTTGTGCTGGTGCTGAAGAAAAAGTGGTTGGTTTACATAGCATTGGTTTTGGCAGTGATGAGTTACTACAAGGCTTTGCAGTGGCAATGAAAATGGGCGCAACTAAAGCAGACTTTGATAATACTATTGCAATTCATCCTACATCAGCAGAAGAGTTTGTAACCTTAAATTAGTCGAACATGAGGTGTTAAGGCCTTGGATAAGCCTAAACACCTCAAATTCTGATAGATAAACGCTATCACCCATTACGGTTATTAACGTTGAGTCATTATTTAAACGAATAAATATATGATCACATAGCAAAATTGCACAATTTTTATCCTCACAGCTTTGAATAAACAATAATGCCTTACGCTGAAAATTAACTTGTTTTAAGATTTGATAACCCGCATTAAGAACTCAAAAATGATATTGTAAAGGAAAGGTATACATAATGTTTACTAAAGAAATGGTGCATGCTGCACTGCAAAATTGGTGCGACAATGTAGTAAAAGTTGGAAAAGTTCATGCAGAAGGTGGTGACGTTAAAGCCTTCTCTCTTCAAGTACTATCTGATAGTTACGATTACGACAATGGGAAGGTATTGTTTAAGCCAACACTCACATTTGGCCAACAAACGTATCGTCCAACGAAGGAAGGTGCCCTTTCTTATTTTGTTGGCGGAAATAACGATTATCCTAACGATGGTGGATTCAAGCTTAAGCCTTGGGTAAAGGTATGGTACAGCAAAGAAGATTTTATTATGCACGGCGACTTAGCCATTGTGCAGTGCAATGTTCATTTTATTGGGGAAGACGATAGTCATATATTTGTGAACAAAAGCTTTGTCTTTAAAGAATGTGAAGATGGAAAAATTCGCATCATTTTACATCAATCTTCGCTGCCATATCAGCCATAAGCAGCTTATTGAAGAGTAATGCATCGCGTTGCAGTTCATCGTAGGGTAAATGCAACGCGGTACTCGTGCTAAGGATTAGATCGAGTATCTTCATTTATTACATTATTCACCTTGGCCTCCTGCTGTTATATTGTACTCTCATCCTCAACCTTCTACTGCCACCCTGAACTTGATTCAGGATCTTGAATATTCATTAAACTGCCATAATTATCATCTACCCTGGTTGAATGTAAATAATATTGCCTTACGTTTTTGTATTAATTTTATGAAGCGTGTATATAGAGGGAGCTATGGTTACTTGGTTTATTAAAAAATACAGTTCTGCTTTTTTTTTGGTTGTTGTTTTTATTTTAACAGCTTGTAGTCGTCATGTTACTAGCCCTATCAATAAAGTAAGCAATAATGTGGTGGATAAAGTTGTTGCTAAAGTTGGGGTAAGACCCTTATTTTTAATTAACGAAATGCAAGACAGTGAGTTAAAAACCAAATTAGAGCAGTGTAAAAACAATACCTTTTATCGTTCTGATTTTTCAATAGGGCATCGTGGCGCTCCGCTGTTATTTCCAGAGCATACTCGAGAGTCTTATCAAGCCGCGATAGACTCAGGGGCGGGCATAGTTGAGTGTGATGTTACTTTTACTTCAGACCAAGCCTTAGTCTGTCGTCATTCTCAATGCGACTTAGCAACCACAACAAATATATTGGCTATCCCTGAGCTTGCCAAACAATGTTCACAGCCCTTTACTCCAGCCGATCCAATTAATGGTATTGCTGCCAGCGCTATGTGTTGTACTAGTGATATTACACTAGCGCAATTTAAAACACTTAAAGGAAAAATGGATGGTGCCAATACCCAAGCTACCACGGTAGAAGAATACTTGGCGGGTACACCAAATTGGCGAACAGATCTGTACTCGGGCAAAGGCACATTAATGACGCATGCTGAAAGTATCGATATGTTTAAAAAAGCAGGGGTTAAAATGTCACCTGAATTAAAATCTGCCAGTGTAAAAATGCCTTTTAACGGTTTTAGTCAAGCCGATTATGCACAAAAAATGTTAAACGAATATATAGCTGCGGGCGTTCCGGCTGATCAAGTGTACCCACAATCATTTAATCTGGCGGATGTAAAATATTGGATAACGCAGACACCGTTATTTGGTAAACAAGCTATATTTCTTGATGAAAGAAATATAGCGGCTGATTTTGATCCTGATAACCCAAAGACGTGGGTACCTAGTATGCAGGAATTAAAAAATCAAGGTGTTGAATATATAGCACCGCCTTTATGGATGTTAGTAACATTAGACTCTCAAGGGACAATCATTCCATCACCATATGCCAAGGCCGCTAAAGCTGCAGAACTTAAGATTATTACGTGGTCACTTGAACGGTCAGGTTTGCTTGCTAATGGTGGAGGTTGGTATTACCAAAGCATAACAGAGGCAATAAGTAGCGAAGCTGATGTACTGGTGTTGTTAGATGTTTTAGCAAAGCAGGTAGGTGTCGTCGGTGTATTTTCGGATTGGCCGGCAACGGTGACTTATTATGCAAATTGTATGGCGATGGATTAGTAGCAATTATAGGTTTGTAGGAATTAAGGTATCATTCCCATTTATTTTTAATGTTGCGATGGAATAACTGAATAAATGATTTCAAAAAAAGTAAGAGAGCTATTTTCCTCACTAATGGAAGCTGGCGATGGCTCACCTGTTTCTTATGATATTGAAACTGAGCAGTACACTGGTTATTTTAATGAATCGGTTGTTAACAAGTTTGTAGATGAAGGTGTGGTAGAGCTTGTACATAATGATGATGGGTTGGTTTGTTTGAGGCTTATTAATAGAGAAGACTTTTTAAGTGGTTTTGCATCAGGTGTTAACGAAGCGCGCTTAGGGCGAGATCAATATTATGCAGATTACAATGCAAGTCCCTTCGCTTTTTCGATAGGCTATGAACATTTTTTATATATGAATAAAAAGCCTAAGTTACTTATTGGTTATATTTGTCACGGATTTATCAATGAGACAACAGGTGAAGTACACAACCAATAGTCTCAAGCTGAAGATAGTTTGATGCTAGGTTAGGTTCGCAAAATTGAATGCGTAAATTATCACGATAAATAAGTATTATGTATAAACAGATTTTATCATGCTGTTATGGGGAAAAATTGCGTGATAAAATATCCAGACTAAGTGGGAAAAATTTATATTCTCACCTATATCATCGTTAATTTTTGAAAATAAAAAATAATTTTTCATCGCTAAAATTTAATAGTTAGTTTGAAAGTCTTGTTACTAAAGGCTTATATTTTTTTGTTATTTTAATTGGTAATAAATCCTTAAAAAAAGTTTAACAATGTACTGGTAAAGCTGTGGAATTCTGATAATCTCTGTTGACGTTAGTTGCTTGGTTGCTGTTTATATAATCAAAAACGTCACGTAGATAAATTTATTTATCCACAAAAATAAAAATAAAAAATATTGTGCATTAAAAAGATCTCGTTCCTATCTTTTTTCAATAAAATCATTAACATGAATATAATCACCAGAATAGTGACAATCACTTTTCTGGCGCTTTTTTATGCTTATTAACAAAGTTATCCACATTCATCTTGTGACAAATGTCATAGTGTAGTAGAGCTATAGCGCGCTTTATGGCATCCTTACGCTATATTATTGTTTAGACAAATTTCTTATGACAACTTCGACAGAAAATTCACCATTATCACCTTTAATTCTAGTGGATGGTTCTTCGTATTTATTCCGCGCTTATCATGTTCCATATTTACAAGCTTTATCAACAGCGAGTGGTCAACCGACGGGAGCGATCACTGGTGTTTTGAATATGATCCGTAGTTTAAAAAAAGACTACCCAAACGGCAATGTAGTCGTAATTTTTGATGCGAAAGGGAAGACTTTTCGTAACGATCTATATCCTGAATATAAAGCAAATCGTCCACCAATGCCGGATGAATTACGTACGCAAATAGCTCCTTTACATAATATTATTAGTGCTATGGGGTTGCCGTTATTGGTTATTCCAGGAGTTGAGGCCGACGATGTTATTGGTACTTTAGCTAAACAAGCGAGTGAGCAAGGTATAGAAACCGTGATCTCAACGGGCGATAAAGACATGGCACAATTAGTCACGCCTCATGTACGTTTGATCAACACAATGACAGCGGTTGAATTAGATGAAGCAGGTGTAAGTGAAAAATTTGGTGTTCGACCGGATCAAATAATCGACTATCTTGCGTTGATGGGAGATAAAGTTGATAACATTCCCGGCGTAGTTAAGTGTGGCCCTAAAACAGCAGTAAAATGGTTAACTGAACATGGCACACTAGATGAAGTGATTGCTAATGCTGATAAGGTTAAAGGTAAAATAGGTGAAAACTTACGAGAGGCACTTGATCAACTGCCACTTTCATACCTGTTAGCGACAATCAAATGTGATGTGGAATTAGAGCAAAGTGTCGAGCAATTACAACCAACAGAACCAGACGTTGAAGCACTCACTTCACTTTATCAAGAGTTTGAGCTAAAGCGCTTGTTAGCTGATCTAGGTAAAGAAAGCGGTAATAGTAAAAGTGAGCAAGTAGTCAGTAGTGCCATTAATAAAGCTTCTAAAGATAGCGTAATAGATACACCAACTAGTAAAGCAGATCAGGTTGATGTTACTTCAACAGAAGTCTCCGATGCTAAATACGATATTATTTTAGATAAAATCAGCTTTAATGCGTGGTTAGAAAAACTTAAAGGTTGCACTGCTTTTGCTTTTGATACTGAAACGACCAGTGTTGATTATATGAAAGCAGAGTTGGTAGGTTTATCGTTTGCGATAGAATCAGGAATAGCAGCTTATGTACCATTGGCTCATGATTATATCGATGCACCTTACCAATTAGATTTAGATTGGGTGTTAGCACAATTAAAACCTCTACTAGAAAGTACTGAGATTAAAAAAATTGGTCAGAATTTAAAATACGATGCTAATGTTTTAAGCCATTATGATATTCAATTACAAGGTGCGGCGTTCGATACTATGTTGGAGTCGTATTGTTATAATAGCGTCGCAACCCGACATAATATGGATGCATTATCACTTAAATATCTAGACTATAAAACGGTATCGTTTGAAGATGTTGCAGGCAAAGGTGCGAAGCAGTTAACCTTCAATCAAATAGATATTGAAAAAGCGGGTTATTACGCTGCAGAAGATGCTGATATTACTTTACGTTTGCATCAAGCTATTTTTCCTGCGCTTGAACAACTACCGGAACAATTAAGTGTTTATAATGAGATTGAAATGCCATTAATGCCTGTGTTGGCAAAAATGGAGCAAACGGGGGTTTTAATAGACTGTGACGTACTTGATCAACAAAGCCACAGTATTGGTCAACGCTTAAATGAGTTAGAGATTGAGGCGCATAACCTAGCAGGAAAAAGTTTTAACTTAGGGTCGCCTAAGCAATTACAACAAATATTATTTGAAGAATTAAAAATACCGGTTATTAAGAAAACGCCTAAAGGCGCGCCTTCTACTGCGGAAGAGGTATTGCAAGAGTTAGCGTTGGATTATCCTTTACCAAAAGTTATCTTAGAAAACCGCGGGTTAAGTAAATTAAAGTCTACTTATACCGATAAGCTACCTTTAATGGTGAGCACTAAAACAGGTCGCGTGCATACTTCGTATCATCAAGCTGTCACTGCAACTGGACGTTTATCGTCAACCGATCCTAATCTACAGAACATTCCTATTCGTAGCGAACAAGGCCGTAAAATTCGCCAAGCGTTTATCGCGCCAACAAACTATAAAATTGTTGCTATTGATTATTCTCAAATTGAATTACGTATTATGGCGCATTTATCTAACGACAAAGGCTTAGTGACTGCATTTAGCGAAGGTAAAGATATTCATAAAGCAACAGCCGCAGAAATTTTTTCAGTTGAATTAGACGAGGTTACAACGGATCAACGTCGTAGCGCTAAGGCGATTAACTTTGGCTTAATTTATGGCATGTCGGCTTTTGGTTTAGCAAAACAGTTAGGCATAGGCCGTCAACAGGCACAAGAATATCAAGATAAATACTTCCAACGTTACCCTGGTGTTTTAACATATATGGAAGAGACTCGCGAGCAAGCTAGTGAGCAAGGCTATGTTGAAACTTTATATGGTCGCCGTTTATATTTACCTGAGATCAAATCAAAAAATGGTATGCGAAGAAAAGGAGCTGAACGTGCTGCTATTAACGCACCTATGCAAGGCACAGCAGCTGATATCATCAAAAAAGCCATGCTTGATGTTTCTGTGTGGTTGAATGAAAAAAATGATGACCGGGTAAAAATGACGATGCAAGTACACGATGAATTAATTTTTGAAATACATCAAGACATTGTGGAAGAGGTGACTGCTAAATTAGTCGATCTGATGAATAATGCGGTAACATTAAGCGTGCCATTAATTGCTGAAGCAGGGGTAGGTGATAACTGGGATGAAGCGCATTAGTCTTATTTATTCCACATCGCTTTAACTTGTATATTCGTATTCTATGAAAAATCGGCCGCTTGCGGTCGATCATTCTGTGCCGACTCTTAGTAAAAAAATCCTATCTATACTAATAACTAATGCCTATAAAATATAATCGAAGGCTAAAGCAGGTTAAAAAATATTCAGATGTAAAAATTAGGTTGTTTTAGCAGCAAATTCCTTAGGTACTACGACTAATGATTGAGTTTTTTTGGCTATTGTTGTTAGCAATAATAACCATGTTGATATAGGATATCGGGCTTAAATGCATTAGCACTCTCTCTAGTTCGTGAACAAAGGAAAAACAATGGACCAAACGTCTAAATCCATACCCGATAAGAAAACACAACCCCCAATAAAAGCCGATGAACTGAATTACGAGCAACAACACAAACCTAGTTCGTCATTTAATACTCGAGAAGAATACTTAGAACACGAATTACAAATTATGTCACCTAAACGCTGGCGACCTAATTTGCCTTTTAGAGATTATCGATTTGAATTAGAAGATAGTATACCGGCAATGGCCGCTACTATTGGTAAAGTGGTTATGGTGGGTGCAATTGCTGCAACATTTGCTGCCCCTCTTGGACTTGGTGACGGTTTTGTCTTAGAAAACGTACGTTATGAGTTGTTAATTGCAGCTATTTTTATTGTTCTTTTCTCCGGTTTTTTACTGCCTACGGCTAACTTAGCTGGTACTCATGGCCCTCTTATTCCTCTTATTCCTATTGTGGTTGCTGCTGGTGGTCACCCGATGGCGTTTGGTTTGCTCATTGGTGTATTTGGTTTGATTTTGGCTATTAGTAAAGGCGGCAGTATGCTGGCAAACCTAACGAGTAAAGGGGTTTGTGGTGGTCTATTACTGTATCTTGGGTTTGTAGGCACAATTTCACAAGTGAAGAAAATGTTCGCTTGGGGTGAAGACATTGGTATGACGCACATTCCTTTTGTGGTCATTTTTAGTACTATTCTATTGTATGCATTACTTGAACATAAAGGAAAACGTTGGTTAGCAGTACCATTGAGCTGCATACTAGGTGGCACGCTTGCTTTTGCTTTAGGCGCACCTTTTGAATTTGTCACTAGCCCTGGTTTACCAAACATGAACCCAATGTATTGGTGGGGCGAGAATACCGGTTGGATGCTTGGTTTACCAACGGTAGAAAGCTTTATCGTTGTACTACCATTTGCTATTTTAGCGGTAGCTATGTGGTCTCCTGACTTCTTGGGTCACCAAGTATTCCAAAAAATTAGTTATCCAGAGCGTACTGAAAAAGTACAAATGAATATTGATGATACTATGGTAAGTGCCTCTATTCGCCAAACATTCGGTTCTATTTTAGGTGGCGCTAACTTTGCTTCATCATGGGGTACCTATATGGTACCTGCTGCTATTGCTAAACGCCCAATCCCTGCTGGTGCTTTACTAACCGCTTTGTTCTGTGTAATTGCGGGTGTTTGGGGGTATCCTATGGATTTAGCAATATGGCAACCGGTGCTGTGTGTTGCATTAATTGTAGGAGTATTCATCCCGTTGCTTGAAGCTGGCATGGAAATGACGCGTGAAGGTAAAACGACTCAATCAGCGGCAATCGTTGTATTCTCTTCTGCACTTGTTAACCCTGCTTTTGGTTGGGCACTTACTATATTACTTGATAACCTTGGCTTGATTGGGTGTAAAGAGCGTAGTTCGGAACTAAGTAAAATGAACCGTTGGATTATTCCAGGTGTGATGTTTGTTTTATTAACGACAGTAATGGCTTTGGTAGGCTTGCTACCGGGTATTCCTGCTTTAATTCCTAGTTTCCGCCACTAATTTATTTGAACATTGAAGCACAGCTAAATTTTTTGGCTGTGCTAAAAATTTTTAAATTAATTTGCAAGTTTTTATCATGTGATTATTTTTACTTGTTAAAATTACCAACTATATCGTTATTTATTGAATAATTAGAACAACTAGTTATTGAGAAAATGCCAATCTATTAATAGGTTGGCATTTTTTGTGTTTTAAAACAGCCTTTCTAAGCACTAAGTCTTAAGCTAACGTTGAAGTTAAGGTGAAGTCTTTTTCAATTATGTGTGGCGGGCTCTCTTAGCAGCACTTAGAGTGGGAAATAAATTGATTAAAATGGCGATAAGTAGGTATTTTTAGGCGTTTGAATAACGCTCTTTATTACCAAGCCAACGTTGGATAAGTGCTTGAGCACACTCAGGATTTTGGCGTGATAACAAGTAAGCTTTTTGTTTAATGTCAGGAATCAGGTAGCCATCACGTATTAAATCAGCAATTCTCAATTCAGCTAAGCCTGTTTGACGTGTACCAAGTAATTCTCCGGGCCCTCTAATTTCTAAATCTTTTTCAGCAATAACAAAACCATCATTACTCTCTCTTAGTACGGCTAAACGTTTGGTCGCTGTTTTAGAAAGAGGGGCTTTATAGAGTAATACACAGTGAGAAGCGACAGAGCCACGCCCTACACGCCCTCTTAGTTGGTGTAGTTGTGCTAAACCTAAACGTTCAGGGTTTTCTATCACCATTAAGCTAGCGTTTGGTACATCTACGCCAACTTCAATGACGGTTGTTGCGATAAGGAGGTGGCTTTTACCTGCTTTAAAGTCATCCATCACTGCTTGTTTTTCATCGGCTTTCATTCGGCCATGAACTAAGCCTACTTTTAATTCAGGTAATTGTTCTTGTAAATGAATAGCGGTATCTTCGGCTGCTTGGCATTGTAAAACTTCCGATTCTTCAATTAGTGTACATACCCAATAAGCTTGGCGATTATCGTTAACACAACCTTCGCGTATACGTTCAATTACATTATCTCGCCGTGTGTCGGGTAGAGCAACGGTATTGATAGGAGTACGACCAGGGGGTAATTCATCAATAACTGAGGTATCTAAATCAGCATAAGCAGTCATGGCTAAGGTTCTAGGAATAGGCGTGGCTGTCATGATAAGTTGATGAGGGTAGTTGTTATCAAATACGCCTTTTTCTCGTAAGGATAAGCGTTGATGCACGCCAAATTTGTGTTGTTCATCGATAATAATCAGTACTAGTTTATTAAAAATCACCTCGGCTTGAAAAAGGGCGTGGGTGCCAATCACCATTTGCATTTCACCACTGGCAATTTTTTCTAATGCTAAGCGTCTTGCTTTAGCTTTGGTTTTTCCTGCTAACCAACCGACAGAGACATATAAGGGGTTAAACCAATTAGCAAAGTTAATGGCGTGTTGCTCGGCTAAAATCTCTGTAGGTGCCATTAAAGCAACCTGGTAGCCTTGTTTGATTGCATCGAGTGCAGCTAACGCTGCAACAAGCGTTTTGCCTGAGCCAACATCACCTTGTACTAACCGCATCATAGGCTGTGCTTTGGCTAAATCATTTTTTATTTCGTTTACTACCCGTGATTGGGCATTAGTCGGTGAAAAAGGCAGGGTTTTTAAGAATGCTTGCGCTATTTTTTTATTATCTTTAATAGCAATTGCTTGATGAACGTCACTGTTTTGTCTTAGCTTTAACATACTCAAATTATGAGCGAGTAATTCTTCTTTAATTAACCTAACCTGTGCCGGATGTTTACCGTTTTCAAGTTCGCTAGTAGAAGCTTCTGGCGGTGGACGATGAATAATGGCGAGTGCTTGTGCGAGAGAATACTTTTCGTCAAACAATGTTGTTGGTAATAACTCTTCTACTTGCCCACGTTGTAAGCGAATAAGTGCCTGATCGGTTAAATTACGAAGTGATATCTGTTTTAAACCGTCAGTTGTAGGGTAAACCGGTGTTAAGGTTTCCTCTGCTGGGGTTAGCGTTCTATCGTCATCAAGTGATTTGTATTCAGGATGTACTATTTGATAACCGCGTGGCCCTCGTTTTATTTCACCATAGCAGCGAATGGTTCGACCTATACTAAGGCTGTTTTTTAGACTGGCAGAAAAACTGAAAAAACAAAGTTGAATATCACTTGTGCCATCGTTTAAAGTTACCACTAACATACGGCGTTTGCCGTGCGTGATTTGGCTATCAGTGATGTCACCAATAATATTGGTATGTGTACCAGGCAAGCAATCTCGAATAGTGCTTATTCTTGTGCGATCTTCATAACGCAGTGGCAAATGAAATAATAGATCTTGCACTGACAGCAAACCGAGTTTTTCAAGTTTAGCTGCCATACTTGGCCCTACACCTTTAAGAGTAGATAGGGCTACTTGTGATAATTGAGTAAGTGCTTCCATTATAGTGACAGTTTCTAGTGTTTAGTCATCAATATGTTGCCAAGCTTTTTTGTTCATTTGCATTTTTTGCCACCAGTCGTCGTCAGCAATAATTTGTCCTTCAATATCTATTTCAGGATAAGGTAAGCCTTTGCGTTGACAAGCTTCAGCAAAAATTGGGTGCCCACCTTCAAACAATGTACGTTGACGTCTTTCATTACTCAACCGAGGTGTATCATACATGCCAGCCATTTGTCTTTGACGTTGGGCTTCATATAAGACAACTGAACAAGCAACAGAAACGTTTAAAGATTGCACCATGCCAACCATTGGAATGACAATATCCTGATCAGCTAAATCAAGCGCAGCTTGTGATGCGCCAAATTTTTCTTGCCCTAAAATAATTGCAGTTGGTTTAGTATAATCAACTTCACGGTAATCAACGGCAGTATCAGACAAATTAGTAACTAGCACTTGCATACCTTGTGCTTTTAAAGCGGCAATAGCTTCTGCGGTTTGATGATAATTATGGACATCAATCCAGTTTTGACTACCAGCGGCGCTACCACCACGGACTTCTGCTTCTTCACTTTTCCATACAGCATGTACATCGCTTACGCCAACGGCGTCACAAGTACGCACAACAGCTGCTAGATTATGGGTTTTATGCACACCTTCCATACAAACAGTAAGGTCTGGTTGGCGTTTATCTAGCATGGTATTAATACGTTGAAGTCTTTCTGGAGTCATAGTTTTTCAAATAATAAAGTGGTAATTCTAAACGGACGATATTTTGTCGGTTAGGTTAAATTTTGATTAATAAATAATATCTTAGCTTAAGCTAGGCAATTCCATAATCCCATCGATTTCAATCTCGACATCTTTTGGTAGTTTTGAAATTTGAATAGCCGCACGTGCTGGGTAAGGCTTTTGAAAATATGTTGCCATAATTTCATTAACCGTCGCAAAGTTACTTAGGTCGGTCATAAAAATATTTACTTTTACCATGTCATTAATAGAGCCGCCTGCTGCTTCGCATACTGCTGACAGGTTTTTAAATACTTGCTCGGTTTGTTCGCTAAAGCCACCTTCTATAACTTCCATGGTTTCAGGGATAAGTGGGATTTGTCCTGATAAATAAACGGTATTGTTGACTTTTACTGCTTGGCTGTAAGTACCAATAGCACTAGGTGCTTGAGTTGTTGAAATGATGCTTTTCATTATATTTCCTTTGCTTATATTTATTTATTTCGAATGACGCGTTGTACGTGCACCATTACTTTTATTTTACGAATAATATCGGCTAAATGGATTCTATCACGACAGGTGATTTCTAGATCCATTACATATAACCCAGCTTCTTTCTCACCTGAATTCAAGCTATTGATATTTGAGCCACATTTAGCAATAACCGTGGTTAGCATTGCTAATGAACCTTGGTGATTAATTATTTCAATTCTTAGTTTAGCGATAAACTCTTTGTCTATATCTTTATCCCACTTCACTGGAAATAAAGCACCTGGCTCGTGCCCTTTAATATTACGACAACCTTGTTGATGTACCATTAAACCTTTACCAGGGCTAAGGTAAGCGAGAATAACGTCGCCAGGAATTGGACGGCAACACTTACCATAGCTAACTAACATACCTTCGGTGCCTTTTATTGGCATTTTGGCTTTGTGTGTTACAGGAGGGAGTTCGCTGTCTTCAGTGAATTCATCTGTTAAGCGTCTAGCAATACCAATACTTAATGCATTACCTAAGCCTATATTAGTGAGTAACTCATCAAAGGATTTATTGCCACTTTGTTTAACAACTTCGGCAATTTTCTCTTTACTAATATCTTCAAGTTTCACTTTACCCAAGGCATGGCTTAATAAGCGGCTACCTAATGTTTTCGATTCAGTTTGTTCTCTGCTACGAAGGTAAGTTCTGATTTGTAATCTTGCTTTGGCAGTAACCACAAAATTGAGCCAGGTGGCATTTGGTCTTGCGGCGGCGGAAGTGATAACTTCAATTGTTTGGCCCGAATCTAAAGGTTGACTCATAGGGTAAGGTTTACGGTCGACTTTAACCCCGACACAAGAGTTACCTATATCAGTATGAACTGCGTAGGCAAAATCAACGGCTGTAGCACCCATTGGAAGTTCGATAATACGGCCTTCTGGGGTGAATACATAAATTTCTTCTGGGAAAAGATCTGATTTAACATTCTCAATAAATTCAAACGAGCTACCGGCACTTTGCTGAAGTTCTAATAAGCTCTGCATCCAACGACGAGCTTTCATTTGTGCAGTAGTGTCTGATTGATCGCTTCCTTCTTTGTATAACCAGTGTGCAGCTACCCCTTTGTCTGCCATTTGATCCATATCTTTGGTACGAATCTGCACTTCTACTGGAATACCATGTGGGCCTATCAGTGAGGTGTGCAGCGAACGATACCCATTTGTTTTAGGGATAGCGATATAATCTTTAAAACGGCCTTCTATCGGTTTAAATAAGTTATGCATAGCGCCTAAAGCGCGATAACAGTCGTCAATGCTGTCGTCTACAATAACGCGGAAAGCGTATATATCCATCACTTCATTGAACATTAGTTCCTTGTTCAACATTTTACGATAGATAGAATATAAGTGCTTTTCACGCCCTAAAATTTGTGCGGATATATTACTTTCTTTTAAGCGACCAGCAGCTTCTTCTTGTATATTATCAATAATTGCTTTTCGATTACCACGGGCACTTTTTACGGCCGATTTTAGTGCTCTTGAACGCATTGGATAAAGTGCTTGGAAGCCTAAAAGTTCTAACTCATTTTTTATATCGTGAATACCAAGGCGATTGGCTATTGGGGCATATATTTCAAGTGTTTCTCGGGCGATACGACGGCGTTTATCAGGTCTTAGTGAGCCTAATGTACGCATGTTGTGTGTTCGATCCGCTAATTTGATTAAGATAACGCGAATATCTTGCACCATGGCGAGTACCATTTTGCGAAAGTTTTCCGCTTGCATTTCTTCTTTATTATCAAATTTTAATTTGTCTAGTTTACTAACACCTTCAACTAGCTCTGCCACTGTGTGGCCAAATAGCTCGGCTAACTCATCTTTAGTAACGTTGGTATCTTCAATTACATCATGAAGTAGTGCTGCCATTAAGGTTTCATGATCTAAATGCATATGGGCTAAATTTAGCGCGACTGCAACTGGGTGAGTAATATAAGGATCACCGCTAGAGCGCATTTGCCCATCGTGTGCTTCTCTTGCCACTATGTAGGCATGTTTAAGCAGATCAACTTGTACTTTTGATAGATAGGTTGAGCTTAATTCTTTTAATGGTTCAAATAGATACACCTATCACTCCAAATTAATGTTAAAACAACTTGATTTATTAGAATACGTGGCTTTAAGGCAAATGCAAAGCAATAAAAAACGCGTAACTATTAAAGAATAGATTACGCGCTTTCAAGTGGATCAAAAATAAACTAAATAAGTTTTATTTTTAATCTAATTCTTGTGTTTGACTACCCACAATTGCAGCAACAGCATCTAACTCAGCAGTATCTTGCTGAATCTGTTGTTGGCGATCTGAGGAATCCATTACATCAGTGGTGATTAAACCCGCTTCGATTTCACGCAAAGCTAATACCGTTGGTTTGTCATTTTCAATATCAACCAAAGGTGTTTTACCGCCAGTTGCAATTTGACGAGCACGACGTGATGCAACTAACACCAAATCAAAACGATTACCGACTTTTTCTACGGCATCTTCAACAGTTACGCGAGCCATGTGGTCACTCCAACTTAAAATTCATAAAATAGCGCTGCATTTTACGCAGTACGAGGTCATTTAGCAAGCAAAAGCCGTGCTGAGATAGAAAATTTCCAGTTATTCACCTACTAATTCATCAAGTAGTGTTTTATGTTGAACCATTTGTTGGCTGCACTTGAGGCGTTGATTATTTACGATAGTGGTGAGATCAGCTAATGCTTGCTGAAAGTCATCATTAATTACAATGTAATCAAATTCTTGAAAATGTGAACACTCTTGCTGAGCTTGAGCCATACGACTCGCTATTATCTCTTCACTATCTTGACCGCGGCCGCGTAAGCGTTTTTCTAATTCTTGTCGAGATGGCGGGCTAATAAATATGGTGGTGACTGATGGCTTTTTCATTCGTACTTGTTGTGCACCTTGCCAGTCAATATCGAGAAATACATCAATACCTTGAGCAAGTTGAGCATCAATAGCGGCTTCTGAAGTGCCATAATAATTACCAAACACTTCTGCATATTCATAGAAAGCATTTTGTTTAATTTGAGTTTTAAAGTTTTCTACAGAAACAAAATGATAATGCTCACCATCGTTTTCACCAGGGCGAGGTGCCCGAGTTGTGTGGGAAACAGAAACTTGCATGGGTCTTGATGGTGTTTCTTTGCCTTGTTCAAGTAGTGCTTTAATTAAGCTCGATTTACCTGCACCACTTGGAGCTGAAAGAATGAATAAGTTACCAGAAGCCGTCACAATGTTTTCCTTTGTTTTATGAGATAGAAGTTAACTGAAAAGTTAAATGAAAAAGTACATTCAAGACTTAATATGCCTTAAATGAAAAAGGCTAAGCTCTATTTTACTCTATTAGAATAAAAAAAACCTAGCCTTGATGATAAATAATAATTTATCGGTTTACTTATAATACCTTAGCAATTGATTGTGCTAAGTAGTCAATATTACTTTTAGCAATACCTGCGATACTCATGCGGCTAGAGCCAACCATATAAATGCTGTATTCATCTTGTAATTGTTGAACTTGCGCTGGTGTTATTCCTAAGAAAGAAAACATACCAGCTTGTTTAGTAATAAAGCTAAAATCACGAGTCACGCCATTTTCAATGAGTTTATCAACAATAAGTTGGCGGTTACCATTTATGCGATTACGCATTTCTGCTAATTCAACATACCATTCATTGCGTAGTTCATCAGAAGTTAAAATAGTTTCAACCAATGCCGCACCGTGAGCTGGAGGCATAGAATAAATCACACGCACCACACTTAACACAACAGAGTAGGCAATGTCTGCTTGTACACTTGATTCACCGATAACAGTACAAGCGCCAATACGCTCACGATATAAACCAAAATTTTTTGAACAAGAGCTACAAACTACCATTTCGTTTACTGATGCTGCCATTAAACGCAAGCCGTAAGCGTCTTCGTCTAAGCCTTGCCCAAATCCTTGGTATGCCATATCGATAACGGGTGTAAAACCTACCGATTTTGCTACCTCAGCCACTTGTTGCCATTGTTCGTTGTTTAAGTCCATACCACTTGGATTATGACAACAGGCATGTAGTAACACGGCATCATCTGCTGAAACTTGCTTAAGGGCAGTTAACATACCATCAAAATCTAGTGTTTTATTGTCGTAATCGTAATAAGGGTAGGTTTTTACCGTTAAACCAGCCGCTTCAAATAACCCAGTATGGTTTGCCCATGTAGGATTACTTACCCAAATAGTCGCACCGGCTTTACATGACTTAATAAACTCAGCAGCGACACGCAATGCACCTGTTCCTCCGGGAGTAGAAACAGTGCGAGCACGGTGTTCATTTAATACTTTATGATCTTCGCCAAAAATAAGCTTACTCATTTCATCATTGAAAAGTGTTGAGCCTGTTGGGCCTAAGTAAACTTTACTGGTTTCGGTATCAGTACGATGTTGCTCTGCTTTTTTCACGCAATTAAGCACAGTGGTTTCACCGGCTTCATTTTTATAAACACCAACACCCAAATCAATTTTTTGAGGATTGGTGTCTTCGCGATATTTAGCTAATAGACCTAAAATAGGATCGGCAGGAGAAGTTTTTAAGCTAGCAAACATGACTGAAATTTACCTTATAAGTACGGGGCTGAATTTGATTATGCAAACCCCAGAAATAGAAAAAGCAGCATAGCTCAAAATCACAGCAAAATTAAGGGTTTTTGTTTAATGTTTAAGACTATTTTTTAACTTTAGATGATAGATCTTTTATAAGGCTTAAAAATTAGTAGTTAGTGCTGCAATTAAACCAATGATACCACCGAAAATACCGCCCCAAACGACCAACCAGCCTAGGTGTTTTTTTATCATCGCTTGAATGATTTCTTTCACTAACTGAGGGGTTAATTCATTAAGACGTTTTTCAATTATATCGCTGACTTTAGCTTGTAGGTTTTCAATCATGTCAGGCTGTTCTAATTCTTCACGCAGTAACGTAGTAAATTGTTCACTTTGGCTAATTTCTTGAATTGATACTTTCATCTTCTCTATAAAAGGCGTTTTCATTGGTTGAAGTGCTTCGCTACCGCCAACCATGGCTAACATAGGCGCGAATGATGAATTTTCTATTACGGCAACTAAGTTGTTAAAAGCAGGAGTTAAGTCGATTTTTTCAATAACGTTTGTTAAGTCTATACTGGTAGACGCTCCAGAGCCGTTTGATAAAAAACGGTCGATATTTTCCTTAGTGAAAAACTGCTCCATCATTAATTGGCGGATAGCGAGTTTAAAATCTTCGAAACGTGCGGGAATTACCCCAGAACCATACAATAATGGCACTTTTTCAAAAAGCATATGTACAGCAAGCCAGTTGGTTATGGCGCCAGATAGAGCAAATAATCCAACGGTATATAAAATATGATTACCGAGATATAAACCTAATAAAGTACTTATTAAGGCAATAAAATTGGTGATAATACTTTTATTCATTGAAGGCTCCATGATTAGGTGTTGGGTTTAGCGTGTTATTCTCACTATTATTTTAGCAAGGTAAATTCGATGCTATGATAGCATTGAATCCCCTTAGCTAGAATAATACCAATAGTAATAATTGAGATAAAATAATGTCTTATTCAATGATTGATAAATCGTTGTCAATGCTAGGTATCTGCTAAGTGCTTATGAGTAGCTGATAAGTAAATTACAAGGTTAGTCCAACGTGAAAACAAATTTAATTACCCGTGAAGGTTTTGAACTACTGCAAAAAGAATTAACACACCTTTGGAAGGTGGAGCGCCCTGAAACAACCAGAAAAGTTTCTTGGGCGGCGAGCTTAGGTGACCGATCAGAAAATGCGGACTATCAATATAATAAAAAGCGCCTAAGAGAGATTGATCGTCGAGTTCGATATTTAACCAAGCGACTCGAAGATATTAAAGTCATTGATTACAATGCACAGCAAGCAGGAAAAGTTTTTTTTGGTGCATGGGTTGAACTGGAAAATGAAGAGGGTGAGCAGCTTAAGTTTAAAATAGTTGGCCCTGATGAAATTTTTGGTCGTAATGATTATATTTCTATTGATTCACCAATGGCACGGGCTTTATTAAAAAAAGAAATAGATGATGAAGCGGTTGTGAGAACGCCTTCAGGGGAAAAATATTGGACGGTATTAAGCATTAATTATTAACATTTAAGCGTTGGTTAAAATCACATCGTTTTCTACTCCACTAAAGTACCATCCAGCTTTTAATCGTTGTTGAGCGTGATTTAGGTTACTTGGTTTTATATTACTTGAGAGTATAACCACACAATAATGTGATGAAGCATAGCAATTGCTTAGTAATTAGTAAGTCGTTCATTTTTGCTGTGTAATAGCTTTAATTGGCTTAGGTACAAGGTTGATTGGTTTGACAGGTTACTATTGTGATTAGCAAGGGAGTTCCGATAGTCCTTGCTAATCTTGGCATAGTCATATTGGTTAAGCTAAATGAGTTTAACGTCTCTGTCTTTAATCCAACTTATTTATATTTCCTGAACTAGTGTAAAACTTCAATTGTTTTACCCAAATGATCGGATTCAAAATTCAGAAACAAGTTTATCAACCATTGCTTCAAGGTAGTTCTCTTGGGCTTTATCAAAACCTAAATTTTTGACCCGAACATTGCCTTTTTTACCTATTAAATAACCTGTGGGCATAGCGAATATGTTATAGATTTGACCAATATTACTATTGTCGCCTTTTAAAACCGGGTATGAAACCGGAAATTGAGCTAAAAACTTTTTTGCATCCTCAGGGGTTTGCTCAAGGTTAATGGCTATAACTTCAAAACCTTTATCTGCATACTGTGCTTGCAATTTATTTAGAAAAGGAAATGATCGGCGGCATGGAATGCACCATGACGCCCAAAAATCAATATATACTACTCTGCCCTTATAGTCAGACAAGGTGACCTTTTCTTTACCTTCTAATAAGGGCAGGGTAAATGCAGGGGCAGCATCATTAACCGCTAATGATTCGGCTATACAAAATGACGATATTAAGTAAAGTAGCATACATATCAGTAGTTTCATCTGTTATTTACTCACTACAGGCGATAACTCTATGAGTAAATAGCCTTTAAATTTAGTCGTTAATGTAGCTGATGATGCGTCAACTGTTCCTAATACTACATTATTTATATAGTCTTTTATTTGATACTTACCAGGCGTTAAGCCACGTAATTCAAGTTCACCTTGCCAGTCATCATAATAGAATGCGTAATACATATTGGCTCCTTTTCTAATGGCATGGGTTTCAGGTATATCAAACCCAATATCATATAATTCACCTAGGTAAACACCTTTAGGTAGCATTTTCTCTTTGTATACCGTTATCCATTTTGTCCATGTTTTTTCTGTTTCGTCATCAAGTGCATATGCTGCACCAGCACCTTTTGAACCAGGCATAGTAAACTTAGTGCCAACAATTGCGCCTATACCAACAGAAGATGCAAAATCATTGGCATTATCACTTAGTTCAACATGATCACCATAGTATGGTGCAGAATCACCCATTAACCCTTTTAAAGTTTTACCTTTATGACGTACTTGCCAAGAAGTAAGAGGATCTGAACTAACTGTTTGGTTCATATAGGGTAAGTTATGGAAAGCATAGGAGGTACCACAAGGGCAAATTTCAATAACTGCTTCAGGGTTTATCTCTTTAGCTGTTTTAAATATTTCTTCCCAATATTCGCCTAACTTTTCTACTGATTCTTCTGGATATGCATGATTATGTGCAGGGTTATAGCAAGGAGCAACACCATTTAAATGCTGACCATCAATTTTTAAACCTTCGTAGCCCCATTCGCCTAACATTTTTCTAACAAGTTGTTTACTGTGTTCAATCGTTCCTTCATAAGCTGGACAAAGGTAAAAACTATTCCACCACGTAATGTCTTGTACAGCACCGTTTTTATCGAGTAGTAACATATCTGAATGTTCATGCAACAAATCTGTGCCTGGATCAACTGCTAAAGGCGCCCACCATAATTTAGCTTTAAGTCCAGCATCATTAATTTTCTTAACGAAGCTTTGCATGTCTTTATCGCCATTTGGGAATTTTTTACGGTCTAAGTACCAATCGCCTTCGGCTGTTTGCCACCCATCATCAAGTACAGCCCATTCTAATCCCATGTTTTTTGCTTTTTTTAAGGTACCGAGTACTTCATCAACATTAAAGTTACGTTCATACCCCCAAGCACACCAAACAGGATCATAAGCAGAGTCTGGTACATCTGCCATTTTTAAGCCTTTATCCGCCATAACCTTACGATAATTTTTAAGCGTTGCGTAATAATCTTTATTATGTATATTGACAAATGTTTGAATGGTCTTGAGCGTTTCGCCTATTTTTAATTCATTACCTTTTTCTAATTCTATATGAATAGTTGCTCCGCGCTTTTCTTGTTTATAACTAAGCGGTAAGGAAACTAATTTTGGTGATGTTTCAGCGTGACCGACTGCAATACCAATATCTTGTCGCCATAAATCTACAACAGCTGTACCTCCACCATAATCTGATGAATTCATGCCCATATAGTTTTGTTGGCTATACCCTGGGTTTATCGCGGTTATCCAATCGCGTCGATCTGCATAGGAAGCACCCTGATATGACCAAAAATCAGGCTGTGTTGCGCTTTTCGTTTTAGGGGCTAATAGTGAGTAATGGTTATTAACCCATTTGGTAATTTTAATGCTGTTTTCACTTGTATTTGTATAACTAACATCAAAAAATACCATGGTAGGGTAACGTTCATATATGCTCACAATTGTTTTCTTTATAAGCCCTTCACTTGATAAACCATTTAATGTTATTTGTGTTCCAGCGCCTAATTCATTGTTGACTTTTTGGACGCTTTTCTCAATAAAATTAAAATCAGAAATGATTTTATTCTCAAGAGTTACTACATATTCACTAGGCTGCATATCGCCTAATGACATCATGTTTCCTTTTATGTTTCCTTTTATGTTTCCTGAAACTTTACTGTGTAACTGGTTATTAAATGAAATTGTAATATCTTTAGTTTTTACTGAGTATACAATATCTTCTTCTGTATTTGGGGTGCTAGACTGCTTTGCGCAGCTAACAAGAGAGCAAAGACTAATTGCAAAAATGAGTAAGCTGTAAGCATAATTTTTTTTCATTTTTAACCTCTAAAATATTATGTATGTTGAATGTTATTATGTTTTTGGAGCTAGATTGAAAAATCGAATAGCATTTTTAGCATATAAATTATCAATGACATTTTTCGGTAACGCTAAACTTATGATTTCGCCGTCGACTTCTGGTACGGAAATAGTTTGGTTACTAGTTAAATATTGCCAATCTTCGAGCCATTTTTTATGTGCTTGTGATTTGAACTGGGCATCACTTACTGTTGGAGAATGGGTTAAATCTGTGGCATATAAAATACGGTTTTGATATTTAATAAAGAAATTACGTACTTTACTTCTATCCAGTGTAGATTGATATTGAATTTGTCCCATTCTTGCGGCTAAATCAACCACGGCATCGGGATAAGTATCTAAAAATATTGAGATTTGGTCGACACTCCACTCTAAACTAGCTAAATGAGCGCCCATAAATTGCAATGTAGGATGATTGTTAAGCATATTGTTACGTGCTTGCATTTGGTCTTCATAGCTAGGCATCTCAGGGTGAAGATACATATGATATTGTGGATGAGCAGTAAAATATTGTTTATCATTATTTACCGTCATTTGACTAACAGGAAGCCAACAGTTTTTTGGTTCACCTTGATGACCAATAAGTGGTATATGAATATCTGTTAAATGTTTAAAAATAGGCGTAAAAAGAGGATCATCAATCATGATGAGGTTTTGTTTATTGTCTTTTTCTGCCATCCCAATATTTTTCCAAACCTTGACAGCAACCGCACCTTCTCCAATTTCGGCATCTATACGCTTAATAACATTATTTTTCCACTGTCCATTGTTTGACCCTTCCATAGAGAAAGTCGTTGCAAAGTAGAATTTATTTGGATGTTCTTTCGCAAATTGGTGGGCAATCTCTGCTTGCTTATCAATATTCGGAAAATCTTGGTAGTCAACATTAATAGAAAGCAATTTCATATTGTCATTTTTTGCTTGCATAATAAATGCAGTAGATGAGTTATTTGCATGTACATGCGCATCAATTTTTTTTACTGCATAGTAATCAACCATGGTGTAATACTGATTATTTAAATTACTATTAGGGGTTGAACAGGCAGCAAGAGCCTGTGTGATAACGGAAATTGCTACTAAGTATTTTTTCATAATAATCTCTTGATATAAATTTAGTACTTTATTCGTTATTAGGTTTTATCTTTATGTTATATAGGCAATAAATGGGCTACAGCAACATGACTGAAAAACGATTTTTAGTATAAGAAGAGAATAAAGTCATATATTAGCTTAATGCATGGGATGTACTGCTAATATTGTTGGCTTTATTGTCGCTGTTACTAAAGAATAATATCATACTGAAGGATATTGAAAGCGCTGTCAACAAAAAGAAAGTTACTGAAGGTTTTTGTGCAGGTTGATATAAGATTAATATGAACTTTTATACTTGGATATCATCTATTGAAAGATAGTGAAAGTTTAAAGTGATTTACTTTTAAATTTAGTTGTTTCATACTCTTGTTTATATTTCGAAAGCATCTATCTAAATATTTTATCGGGGGATTACTCCGTTACTTCACGAAAGACTAGTGCTTAATTCTTTAAATACAGTTCTTATCACTATATGAGTAGGTTATAGCCCATCATTTAGACATGAATTTTTCAGGATTAACGAATGTTAAATGAATGCAATATATGGTTGTTGTATTCAAGTTTATAATTTTTTGACATGTATTAAATGTCCCTACTATTTTATATCGTAGTAATGAGCATTTTTTAGTATGTAGATATTCATAAGTTTAAAAGATATGAATAATATAAGAGGAGATATATTGTGTATTACTTAGGGGTTGACGGTGGGGGAACCAAAACTGCATTTGTGTTATTGGATCAGCAGCGTAATGTAGTAGCGACCCATGAACTCGGAACCTGTTATCATGTTGAAGTCGGTTTGGAAGGTGCGCAATCGATTCTTCAGTCAGGTGTTTTAGCATTACTTGAACAAGTCTCAGGATCAATTGACGATATTATTTTTGCTTTTTTCGGTTTACCGGCATACGGCGAAGATAGCGAATTAATTAACCAAATAGATGCTTTGCCTTCAAGTTTTATGAGTGCAGAAAAGTATCAATGTGATAATGATATGGTCAATGGTTGGGCTGCAGCCTTTGACTGTGCTGACGGTATTAATATTGTCGCAGGTACTGGCTCTATCGCTTATGGTGTAAACCAAACGAAAACTGCTCGTTGTGGTGGCTGGGGGGAAGTTTTTAGCGATGAAGGCTCTGCTTATTGGGTGGGGCGTAAAGGTTTACAAGTATTTACAAAAATGAGTGATGGTCGGTTAAGTAAAGGTCCTTTGTATGATATTTTAAAATCTACTTTGGATTTTGATTATGATTTAGATATAACGGCGCTTGTTCTTTGTCATTGGAATTCTGAGCGTAGTAAAATAGCTGCTGTTTCGGCGTTAGTCTATCAAGCAGCCTCAGAAGGCGATCAGCATGCCATTGCAATTTTGGCAGAAGCCGCTAATGAATTAGCTGACATAGTAGAAGGCACAACAAAATCATTAGCATTTAAAGACGAAGATATTATCAAAGTGTCATACTCTGGCGGTATCTTTAATGCTGGGAAGTTTGTATTAGACCCTTTTGTTAAAGCTTTAGAGCGCTTGCCAAATCATTATAAAGTTTACGAGCCATTATGCAGTCCAGTTATTGGTGCGGCTCTATATGCAGAAAAGTTATCGACGTTATAAAGTTAAATGTTATTGGTTAACATAAATTAACCTAACGGATAATATCGAAAGTGCTACATAGTAAAATTGAAAATATGTAGCATTGTCTATACTAGTTTAAATCATACACTGGCCTAAATCTTTCGCTCGGTCATATAATATTCTATCAACCCTTGAGTTGAGCTATCATGATTTGTATTTACTTCACTCTTTTGTAGCTCAAGTTGTATTTTATTTGCTAAACCTTTTCCTAACTCAACACCCCATTGATCAAATGAACATATTTTAAGGATAATGCCCTGTACAAAAATCTTATGTTCATAGAGTGCAATTAAGCTACCGAGTGTTTTAGGTGATAATTGTTTCATTAAAATAGAATTAGTAGGGCGGTTACCTTGGTGCACTTTATGGGGTGCTACTTTATTAATATATTCTTGTGTTCTACCTTTCGCTTTCAGGTCTTCTCGTACTTGAGCTTCATCAACCCCTTTCATTAATGCTTGGGTTTGTGCAAAAAAGTTAGCCATTAATGTTTCATGGTGACCATCAACAGGTGTTACACTTTCGATAGAGCCTATAAAGTCAGCAGGCACAACATTATTACTTTGATGCAAGTATTGATAAAAAGCATGCTGTCCATTAATTCCTAGTTCACCCCAAATGGTTGGTACGGTAGGGTAGTCAATTTTATCACCATCCCAAGAAACTGATTTACCATTACTTTCCATTTCAGCTTGTTGCATATAAGCTGAAAACATATGTAGATTTTGATCGTAAGGTAAAATAGCTTGTGATTGAGCACCTAAGAAAGTGCAGTTCCAAATACTTAATAAAGCGAGTAATACTGGTGCATTTTCTTTTAATGGCGCATGATAGAAGTGCTCATCTAGTTCATGAGCGCCAGCAAGTAACTCGGTGAACTTTTCAAAACCTAAATCAATAGCAATAGGTAATCCGATAGCAGACCATAAGGAAAATCTACCACCAACCCAATCCCACATATCAAAAATATTTTCTTCGAGAATACCAAATTCAATGGCATTTACCTTGTTAGAAGACACCGCTATAAAGTGTTTCTCTACAGCGCTAGAGTCAAACGATGATGCTACCAACCACTTCATCGCGGTTTGAGCATTAGTAATGGTTTCAGTTGTGGTAAAGGTTTTACTAGAAACAATAAAAAGTACTTGCTCAGGGTTTAACGGTTTTAAAATATTTGCGATTTGTGTACCGTCAACGTTAGAAACATAATGTGTATTAACACTGTTATCACTATAGCCCTTAAGAGCTTCTGTGACCATTTGTGGACCTAAATTTGAGCCACCAACACCAATGTTTACAACATCAGTGATGCGCTTTCCTGAATAACCTAACCATTCACCCTTGCGCACTTTATCACTAAATTTTTTTATTTTTTCGAGCGATTTTGTTACATTCGACGTAATGTTTTTTTCAAAGGTATCGGTATTTTTAGTTACCGAGCCACGTAATGCCGTATGCAATACCGCGCGCTCTTCTGTTTTGTTAATGGCAGTACCATTAAACATTTTCTCACGCCATTGTTGTACTTCACAATCATCAGCTAACAGTGTTAATAAAGACATAGTCTCTGTTGTTATGATGTTTTTAGAGTAGTCGAGTATAAAAGGGGTTAATTTTATAGAAAATTCATTGAAACGACTGGGATTTTTAGCAAACAAGTCATTCATATGTTGATCTTTCATGTCTTTTGCATGAGCAACCAATTTTTTCCAGCTTTCTAAATTTGTTCTGCTTTTCATTTTTTTACCTTTAAAAATTAGGTGATTATATTGTTGAGTTGATTCTTACATGATCTTTTATTACGCAAAGAAAGGTGGCTACATTGATATACAAGGTCAATTGAAATGTAGCAAAATAGTCACGTTATATAGAGCTTTTCATCGGTACTTCATGTGTATTTTATTTTGTGATGTGTACTTTATTAACTCTCTATAAGTTAGCGTCGAATTGAATAATTTGACCTGGAACTAAACGATCACTTTCAATGGTCAAAATAGGGTTATCACCGCCGATAGCAACATCAAAAACTTTGCTTTCGTTAGGTAATAATCCTTTAAGAGATGCACTTGAACGAACACCGTTTACAGTGGCATAAGCATCATAATATATAGGTGCTATACCTATATTTTTGATAACGACTTTGCTGGCTACACTAGACGAGGCGAATGCCTCAACTTTGAATTTATACCCTGTGGCCATTGCTGCATCTTTGATACGGCTAGGTGTTTGATACGAAGACTGGTTATTACCTATAATATAACTAATATGGTACAGGCTAGCGAAGTACTCGAAGTTTTTTCCATAAGAGCCTTGATTTGGATTTAACACGTTCATTTGGTCATAGTCAGAATAGTAGCTAAATTCTCCACCTGCAGGATTTGTTTTATATCTATTTTCGCCAAAGAATAACCAATTCGCACGGTTATATTCATCATCACTAGTAGAATGCATTTCATGCATAAATGAATCGTCAAATAGGCCAAAATTAAGTGCCTGTAAATCAGGGTCTGCAGCTATAGGCGTGTAATTAGGGTCAGCAGCATCAATAGAAAATGACCAAAGCAGTTGTTTGAACTCTTGATGTAAATGCTTCAAAAAGTCAGTTTGAAATGCTTTTGAGGGAAAATTTTGACCTAGATTTACAGGACCATCATATAAATGATATTCAGCATAAGAGCCAAATCCTACTTGTAAGAAAGCAATTCTAGGATCGTTGTCGTATTGCTTAGCAAAGGCACTAAAAAAATCTAATGTAAACTCCTCTAGCCCTTTAAAGCTCCAATCAGGTAAGTATGTGTTGCGTCCTTCTACTAGTGCTATTGTTGAATTATAATCAGGTGTTGTTTCTATATATTTAGGTACTGAGCTTTGTGTTTTTCCAGGGTAAGTATAACGAAAGCGTAATATGGCTTGATGACCCCTTTGTTCTATATTTGTTAACAAATTATCAATGCTTGTCCAATCATAGATACCTTTTTCATTAACAACATCGGCGTAAATAATATAAGCATATTCAAGCTGCACATTATCTCCTAAGTCGTCTAATGTTGTTAAATTATCAGCCCAATACACGATCCCTGTCATCGGTTGTACTCGATCGATGGATGATTGTAATGGTATAGAGCGAAATGAAAGCTCTGTATTATCAATGTGAGTGTTTGCATCACCTGAAGAGGAGTCACCACAGGCATTAAGGAGTAGCAATAAATAAAAAATCGTAAAAAAATGAATTATATTAGTATATTTTTTTTTACTGTAATTTTTAGCTTTCATAAAACTCTCAAAGTAAATGAAATCAACAATATTTGGTGTTGTTACGCTTGGTTATTGTTAACTATAATTTGGCGGTATATATTTTTATGGAAGAGGCTCAATTGTATTTAAACACTTGTACTATAATATTCATTGAAAGAACCATGCGATTTTTCGCATGGTTTAATCGTTAAATAATACTTATTTAGTTGGATAAATTCTCAACACTATGGCTTCGTGAGAAATAACTTCGTCAGTGTAACTTTCTGGAAAATTGCCCATATCTTTGTGTTTCCAAAGATCTCTAACATGGACTTCTTTCCAATCTAGACCAAGTTCTTGTTTCCAATTAATAGAAATATTTTCTGTTTCACTGCCTCTGTTCAGCATAGCTATAGCCCAACTTCCATCTGCCATTGGTTTGGCTAATATATGAATTTTCCCTTCTTTTTTAACCGTTTTTGCTTGTTTACCCAATGGATCTTGATTTAAGGCTATTACTTCCCGGTTAGTCAGTGTTTTTAACGTATAAGTATCAAGATCACGTACATCGGTCCCAGTTAAAAGAGGGGTAGATAAGATTGACCATAAACTGAAGTGGGCACGATATTCAACGTTAGAGGCACCTGCGCCAACAAGCTCTTTACTTTCACCGTTAAGACCTACAATTAACATATCAAAATCATTCCATTGACCTGGCTTATTGTATCCTTCTAACCCTTGGCCTCTATCTAACATATCTAGCACATCAAAATAATAACCCTCTCTATTCTCTGGGTAGTCGAAGTCATCCGAAATGTCTTGGCCAATTCTCCAATGGTTTGCACCTATATCACCAGCCCATTGCCAAATATTTTGCCAACCACAATGACAAGCATGTAATACGATATCTTTAGGGTTTTCAATCAAGGGTTTAGACATTTTGTAAAAAGCTTCTTTTAGTTCTTCTTTACTTGCGTCTTTATGAGAGCAGCAGCTATCATATTTTAGGTGGTCTACACCCCATGATGCGAACATGTCGGCATCTTGTTTTTCATACCCTTCACTACCTGAGTAGCCTGCACATGTGGTTTGTCCAGGACCAGAATAAATTCCTAACTTCATTCCGTTTTCATGAGCGTAATCGGCTAAATATTTTATCCCTCTAGGGAATTTCTCTTTATCAAAATCTAAGGGTTTATTCTTACGGTTCCCCTTATCTTGTTGCCAACCATCATCTAAATTAACGTAAATATAGCCGGCGTCTTTCATACCATTGTTTACCATTGCATCGATAGTTTCGATAATCAATTGTTCATTTATCTCTACGCCAAATTGATTCCAGCTGCTCCACCCCATTGGAGGTGTTTTGGCGAGACCATTATTGAGTTTTTCAAAAATATGGTCACTACTATCCGCTTGAGCATTCACGGTTAGAGTAAATAATATAAAGACAGATATTATAAAAATACGAGATGTTGCCATAAGTTTCATATACTTTCCAAAAATGGTTGATATTAATTATTTAAGATAAAATATACTAATCGAAAACAAATGAAAGGTAAAGGGCGGGAGTGGTAATATGAAAAATTTACCATTAATGTAAAACTTACAACTAATAAAAGTGACAAGGTTAATTGTATAACCACCTGTTATTATTATAAAAAATTATCTTTGATTTATTGTTTTTTAGCATGTCTTTAATTGTTACTGAAGGGTATTGAAGGCATATGTAAGAAGAAATACTTGATTTATATGGTTAAAATAGAAATTTTGATTAAAATAAGGTCTTCATTATCTTTCGTTGATGCGTTACTCGATTACTGTTAAAATACTAACTATTAAATAAAAAATATAGTAACTTAAATATGCTTAATACTATTGAAAGACGCCAGAAAATTATTGATAAAGTAAATGAGTTAAGCCGTGTCGACGTAGCACAATTGGCTAGTGAGTTTGATGTTTCGACTGTTACGATAAGAACTGACTTAAATGACCTCAGTAAAAGACGATTATTAATTAGATCTCGAGGCGGCGCTGTTGCAATTAGTAAGATAACTAAAGAATTATCAGTAAAAGAAAAGCATTGCAAAAACTCTCACATTAAAGAAAAGTTGGCCGAAGCCGCTGTACAGTTAATAAATAATGATGAGTTAATAATACTTGATTCCGGCACCACTACCGAAGAAATAGCCAAGTTATTGCAGAACCATGAAAATCTAGTTGTAATGACTAATGGTTTAAATATAGCCACTGAGCTTTCTCATTTACAAAACTCAGAAGTGCTAATGACTGGTGGAACGTTAAGACAAAAGTCATTATCGTTTTATGGACGTCAAGCAGAAGCGAGCCTTAATAATCTTCGCTTTGATAAAGTGATTTTAGGTGTGGATGGTGTGGAAATATCTTCAGGTTTCACGACACATTTTGAACATGAAGCAACATTAAATCGTTTAATGTGTAATATTTCAAAAGAAGTTATTGTTGTTACCGATTCTTCTAAGTTCGGAAGAAGTGGATTATATATCATCGATTCGCTTGACTCAATTGATATACTCATCACGGACAATAAGATTCCTTCTCAATATATAGACTATTTTCAATCAAAAAACGTTAAGCTAATTATTATTGATGTTGATTAACATTTTTATTTTAATAGTGTAAGAATATAAAGGAGCTAATATTTTCATATCAGCTCCTTTTTATTTTTTAGGTCTTAAAACTTATATCTAACGCCTACACTATAACTACGGCCCCATTCAGAGTAGCCACCAGAGCCTGTTAAGCTTGTTGAGCCGTTGTATCCTTGCCAGCCATCATCTAAAAGATTATCAATTTGAACAAAAGTCTCTAAGCCTTCAGATATATAGAAGGTCGCAGAGGCTGATGCCCAAGTAGAAGCTGTTGCAATCGCTTTATACGTACTTTCAGTTATACCGTCAGCATTAGGAGCATTTAATGATGACCAATGAGAGGTTACAAAGCTTTCGGTGTGATCAGCGGATAAGCTTAAACTCATGTAGTCGTTATTATACATTAAGCTAAGTGAATACGCTGTGTCAGGAATTCCGGCTAATACGCCAATAACATAACCATCTACAATAGACTCTGTATCAATATAGGTATAATTGGCGACAACGCCAAAGCCAGACTCAAAAAAGTGTTGCATGGCAAATTCATAACCTAATACTTTAGCTTGGTCTAAATTTAGCGGTTGATTTACCCCAAATACGACATCTTCAAAACCTTGAGGATCCCATGGTCGAGGGTTATTTACACTGTAAACTGGCGCATCTTCTCTGTTGTTGACGTAAACATCTTGCCCTCCTTGAACGAAACCATCGATATCTTTGTAAAATAATGCCGCTGATAGCGATGAGCCTTTTTGATAATACCATTCAATAGAGACATCGACTTGTTCAGCGGTAACAGGTGTTAAGTCAGGGTTACCAAGCTTGTTAATAGTGTATTCGCCCCAAGTGGAGGGTGATGTATCTATTTGTGTTGACAGTTTATCAATTTCTGCTCTTGCCATGACTTCTGCGTAAGAAAGACGCACAATTAATTCATCAGAAAATTCGAATTGCAAATTAACTGACGGTAATAATTCACTATAGTCATTACTAATTGAAATAGGTGTTCTCTCACCATGGACAACGATATGGGTCCAAATATCGGCGGGTGATTGATCAATATAAGCAATTGGCCAATCCCAACCTGTTGAGGTAGTTTCAGTTTGAACGTAGCGAAGCCCAATATTACCTGAAACGTTTACTGAATCGAATTCATGACTAAAATCAGCTTCTAGGTAAAGAGCAATGGTTTCTTCTGCAACTGCACCAGACAAATCTGAATTCCATGTAGGAAAAAGTGCGTCTGAATAATCATCCACATAAGGTACGCCTGTGACAGGGTCTATGATATTTGGGTTGCCATCAGCGGCCCTAACGCCATTGAAAGCTTGTTCAACATCAAAAATAGCAAACTCTCGAGGGAAGTCACCACCTACATTATCTAAGAAGTTATCGAAAGGAAAAGCTTGAACAACATCAACACCCACATCTGACCATGAAAATGGAGCACCGCTATATAAAGACATAGAAGAAACGTTATCAAGTTGTGTACGTTCTTTTGTACGTTTATTATAAACAATACCGGTATGAATATTATTAATAACAGGCATATCTAAAAAGAGATCATATTTCAGTGAGGCACCAATCACTTCATCTTCTATGTCAACTCCTTCTAGTTTGGTGAAATGAGGGCCAAATTGGCTATTCTCTACTAAATCACTAACTTCACTAATGCCTGCTGTATTATCAATGAAATTTAGATCAATACTGGGAAGTTCTCCTGGCGCTAACGTTACTCTGGATGTTGTTGAACCAGCAACGGATGCTAAAGGAACTGAAACAACAAATCTATCCTTACCACCTGCTTCACGTTTTGCATTTGATAAATATAAGTCACCACTAAGTACTGAGTTTTTTGTTAAGTTATATTTAGCGTTGAGGCCTAAGTTTAAAGTGTCAACCACACGATGTTCTTCTAAAGTCACTAATTGTGGCACTAAGTTATCAACGGTTAACCCTGTAATTAAAATACCGTCAGGGTTTAATTCAGTTGTTGGTCCTCCGTATTCTACATCTCTCCAATTTGAAGAGTCGGGAAAATAATAAGACTCTGTATAGCCTTTCACCGGGGTATCTAAACGAGTGAACAGGGCGTCAACTACAATATCTAAGTCATCATTAGGGCGATATTGAAAAGCTGCTGAAATAGCTGTTCGTTCTTTATTTTCTTCGTATGCTGTGTAAGCGATAGTGCCGGGAAAAACTAATTCTCTATCTGCTGCATCATTCGTGTCGCCATCACCATTACGATCCCAGCTCCAGTTATCTGCTGATGCGGCATTAAAGTTATTATCTGATAATGAATCTGTTCGCGTAGGTGTTCTACTATAAAGGGCAGAGAATAAAATTCCCATGGTGTCGTCAGCAAAGGTGTGTGAGCCCACGCCGGTCATTTTATAACCGTACTTTTCAGCTTGATCGCCATACTGGCCTGTGAAAGAAGCCGATCCATGTGTGCCTGGATTGTCAAAAGGTCGTGCGGTAACAAGGTTGACTGCACCACCAATACTGCCTTCTAATTGTGAAGCTTTGCTCGACTTTAAAACCCAAGCCTCTGAAATAACTTCTGCTGGCAATACATCAAAAGCAAATTCACGACCACTTGAGTCAGTTGCCATAATGCGTTCATTAATCGTAACAATACTAAACTCGGGCCCTAAACCTCGAATATTAACGCCTTTACCCTCACCACCACTGGTTCTATCGATGGTAACACCGGTTATATGCGATAATGAGTCAGCAACATTAGCATCAGGGAATGCACCTAATTCACTTGCGGTAATTCCATCCATTATAGAATCAGCATCACGCTTATAATCTAATGCTTTTATTAAACCTGATTGAGAAGAAGTAACTGTAATTACTTCCATATCGCTTTCAGACTGTTGTTGATTTTCAGCTGAATAAGCGGTATTCGTACAAAAAACCAGGCCAATTGCTACTGTTAACGCATTCTTTACAAATATATCCTTCATGACTTCCTGCCTTAATATTTATTTTAATTCAATGTTTTTTTTGTTTTATTTGTAACATTAAAACAGTAGCAAAAGAGATTGTATCTTTCAAGTCCCTTCATAATGTGTGTTTTTGGTTTTCTTTAGTTACGTTTTGGAGAGGGTAATCTCTTTATTACTTGAATAGCTGGGGTACTTTCAAAGTTATAACGAATACTTATCACTATAATATTTTTAATAGTGAAATAACATTTGCTGCTAGAAGCTTTGTAAGAAAGAGAAGTAATACAGTATTGTCTCTCATTTATTTAAGCGTCGTTACCTTTCATTGTTTAACTAACAATAATATATGAAGCTTTCGTTTGTTGTCATAAGTCATAGGGTGATGTAGTATAAAATAATCAGTAAATAATGAAGCGTATAACAAGGTATTTAAATGGCATTGGTTATCGAGTTAACCCCGCTAATGCATAACGATAATGCTCCAGGCCGTTATACATTAGATTGGTTAAATAGAAAGTAAGTAAAATATAAGTTAAAAGAATGGATTATCGTTTTGTTAAAAAATAATTAACTTACTTTGAAAATTTTACATAATTAATAATAAGAGGTAAATAATGAGTACAACTGATGTCGATAAAGGAAAGCACGTAGGTGTATTAAACACAAAAAATAGTAAGTATAGCTGGTTGACGTTTTCAATAATCACTATAACGCTATGGGGAACATGGGGAGCATTGATTTCTATTCCTGAGCAGAATAATTTTCCTGCAGAGCTTGGTTTTATAATGTGGGCTTTATCCATGATAGTACCAGCGTTTTTTGCATTAAAAAGTGTGAATTGGAAATTAAATACAGGAAAGTTTTCAATAATATTTGGCAGTATTATTGGCTTACTCGGCGGTGTAGGACAACTCATTTTATATTCAGGTGCAATTGCCAATGGTCCGGCGTATTTAATCTTTCCAATAATTGCTTTAGCCCCTGTTGTCACTATTATTATGTCGTTGATATTTCTAAAAGAAAGAGCAGGAGTAAAAGGCTGGCTTGGTATTGCGCTAGCAATAATTGCTGTGCCATTCTTAAATTACTCTGAAGCAGGAGCGGGTGGAGAACATTCTGGCTGGTTGATCTTTGCATTATTAGTTTTTCTTGCTTGGGGGGTTCAAGGTTACTTTATAAAGTATGCTAATGAAAAAATAGAAGCCGAAAGCATTTTCTTTTATATGGCACTTACTAGTTTACTGCTTTGCCCGGTTGCGTGGTTAATGGTTGATACGCCAATGGCCGCTAATTGGCATTGGGATGGGGCTGGATTAGCTTTTACTATTGGTTTATTAAACTCTTTTGGAGCATTATTTTTAGTATTCGCTTTTCGATATGGAAAAGCGATTGTGGTTAGCCCTCTTGTGAATTGCTTACCGCCTATTATTACCAGTATCCTTTCATTAATAATGCTTTCGGTATTACCAACACTTGTTGTGGGGATTGGTATGTTGATTGCGTTGATTTCAGCGTATTTCTTGGCTTTTGATGAGTCATAAAAATACCTAGGTTGTTGGTGAAATTATAGTTAAGCTAGTAACCATTAGCTTATATTAACCTAATGAATATATAGGTGTTTTTTTTAAATAATGATTTATTTATATTTTAATATTGTTTATTGCAATAAAACTTTACATGCCTAGCTCAATAGGGAATTAGTTAATTTCCTTGCGTGGTGAATAAAGTAAATGTAAATAAATAGATAAAAAAACAAAAGCATTTGAAAAGATGTGTAAACAGTGGTAGATTTCACTTCTTAATAAATGATTATTGGATTACTAGTTTACCTTAAGGCTTTTTATGAATGAAATAACACAGATAATGACAGACAACAAGAATGGTATTCCACGTGGTATTTATTCTGTATGTAGCGCTCATCCGACAGTAATAGAAGCAGCATTGCTTCAAGGCGTTGAAGATAATTCTCCTGTGCTTATAGAAGCGACAGCAAATCAGGTTAATCAATTTGGTGGCTACACCAATATGAAGCCTGCTGACTTTACCGTTTTTGTAAAAAAAATCGCTGAAAAGGTTAAGTTTCCGATAGATAACATCATTTTTGGTGGCGATCATTTAGGGCCAACTTGTTGGACTAGTGATACAGCAACTGATGCGATGGAAAAATCAAAGCAATTGATCGAAAGTTATGTTGCTGCTGGTTTTAAAAAAATTCATTTAGACACCAGCATGCAATGTGTGGATGACTTAGCACCTCTTTCAGATGAGACTGTTGCTAAGCGAGCTGCGATACTTTGTCAGGTGGCTGAAGAAACAGCGATACGTGAATTTGGTAAATCAGATATTTTATATATTGTGGGTACTGAAGTACCTCCACCAGGCGGTGCTAAAGAAGAAATCGATACCTTAGAAGTTACCCCTGTAAGTAATGTTAAAGAAACAATTAGTGTTCATGAAGCTGAGTTTTTAGCAAAAGGCTTAAATGACGCTTGGACACGAGTGATTGGGTTAGTTGTTCAACCCGGTGTAGAGTTTGATAACTTTACTGTCTTTAAATATGACGCAGAAAAAGCTAAACCATTAAAAAGTTTTGGCGCTAGCATGCCAAGGTTGGTATTTGAAGCACATTCTACTGATTATCAACCTCCTGAAGCATATAAAGCATTAGTGCAAGATCACTTTGCTATTTTAAAAGTGGGTCCTCAACTTACTTTTGCTCTTCGAGAATCGCTTTTTGCATTAAGTTTTATTGAGCAAGAGTTAGTCGATAATGTTTCACTATCAAATCTACGTGAAGTTTGCGAAACCGTTATGTTAGAGAATCCAAGTGGCTGGGATAAATTTTATCCACATGACCAAAACAATTTAGCAACTTATAGACGTTATAGTTTTAGTGATCGTATTCGTTATTATTGGAATAATGAAGTCATTGAGAAAGCAATAGATATGTTATTTGAAAACCTTAAAGGCATTGAGATTCCATTGCCTTTATTGAGTCAATTTATGCCAAAGCAATATGATGCTGTAATAGCTGGCAAGCTTAATAATTCACCTAAAGCTTTAGTGTTAAATAATATTATGCAAGTGACTAAAATATATGCGGATGCATGTCACTTTCAAACAACATCAAGAGTAAAAAAATAATGAATGAGTACTTATCAATATCTACTGAGAGCTTAAAGGAAAACAATGCTTTTTGGACGGCAAAAGAAATAACACAACAACCTGAGTGTTGGTCAATTACCCGTGATTTAGTACGTAATAATGATGAATTAGCACCTTGGTTAGAAAGCGTTTTGGCAAAAGAAAATCTACGTATTATTCTAACGGGTGCCGGTACATCTGCCTATGTTGGTGAGGCACTAGCGCCGCATTTAACGAAAGCATGTAACCGTTTAGTTGAGGCTGTAAGTACTACGGATATTGTATCAAGTCCTGATCAGTACCTCATTAGCAGTATTCCTACGTTACTAGTATCATATGGTCGTTCAGGTGATAGCCCTGAAAGTGTTGCTGCGATTAAACTAGCAGATCAAGTACTTGATGATTGTTACCATTTGGTCATCACGTGTAATGAAGATGGCAGTCTTGCTAGGTATGCCAATGAGTCTGAAAAAGCATTCAGTGTTTTAATGCCAAGCCAATCACTTGATCAAAGTTTTGCAATGACCAGTAGTTTTACTTCAATGTATGTTGCGACACTCGCTATTTTTGCTGCAGATGATAAGCAGTTAGCTTTTGCTATTGACGCAGCACAACATGTGATTGAAACATTGTGCCCAACAATACAAGACATTAGTCAGCTGAATAATACCAAACAAATTTTCTTAGGCTCTGCAGCACTTTCTGGAATGGCAAAAGAAGCATCGTTAAAATATTTAGAATTAACTGCCGGTAAAATAGGTTGTTTTTGTGAAAGTTCTTTGGGTTTTCGACACGGACCGAAATCGAACGTTGATGAGAAGAGTATCATCATAATGCTTGACTCAAATGATGAATATATTAGTCATTATGATAATGATATGGTCAATGAGTTAACTGCCAATGCTATTGCGATGAAAGTGGTTACATTAAAGGGCCTTTTACCAGAAGTGCCTGACGATCTTAGTGATGTATGGCTTGGGCTACCTTATATTGTTATTTGCCAAATACTGTCGTTCTATAAATCATTATCTTTAAATTTCACCCCAGACAATCCTTGCCCTACTGGTGAAGTGAATCGTGTTGTTCAAGGTGTAAATCTTTATCCTTTCGGATAAGTAGCATTCACATCAAAATGGTTTTAGCAAACAATGGTACGTCTTTGTTTAAAAGTCTGCCATTAAAATAAAAACATCAATCATCATGATTGGTGTTTTTTTGTATAAAGTCATAATGTAGTGAAGACTACTTTAATTCAAACTCTTGTTTGTTTTGTACTTCCTTTTGTACTTCCTTTTGTTCTAAATTTAACAACCAAGCTTTTCTTTCTAAGCCTCCGGCATAACCGGTTAAGCTGCCATCTTTACCTATCACGCGATGGCAAGGAATAATAATAGAAATAGGGTTCGCACCATTGGCAGCACCAACGGCTCGCACTGCTTTAATATTATCCATTAATTCGGCTTGTTCACTGTAATAACGAGTTTCGCCATAGGGGATCTTTTGTAACGCCTGCCAGGCTTGTTGTCTAAATGACGTTCCTTGAGGGGCTAAAGGTAAGTTAAATGTACTTCTTTTACCGTCAAAATATTGAGAGAGCTGTTTTTTGGCTAATAGTGTTATTTCGTTTTCTTGATAAATATCGGTATTCATTAATTCAATATCTTTAACGCGATCGGTAAATTTAACCCGATAAATAGCATCATGATCGGAAAAAATGGCAAGGTCGCCTAATGGTGTCGGTAAAATACTCAAAAAGAGGTTATTAGTCATAACAATGATATGCCTTAGTAAAGTTGATCTAGTGGTTGTTGAGTATTTCTTTGGCCGCTCGAAAGGCTTCTTGTGCTGCAGGAGCACCGCAATATACGGCACTATGAAGAATTACTTCACGTATTTCTTCCATTGTCGCACCGTTATTTAGCGCGCCTCGAATATGACCTTTTAATTCTTGTGGTGTTCTTAAGGCGGCAAGCATGGCAATGGTAACTAAACTGCGGGTTTTAAGGTCTATACCGCTTCGTTGCCAAGTTGACCCCCAACCATGATCATTAATAAAATCTTGCATAGGTTGAGTGAACTCATCGGCATTATTTAAAGCCCGATCAACAAATTCCTCGCCCATTACTTGTCGACGTATTTTTTCACCTTTAGTTATTGTCATCTTCAATTCTCTTTACATTATTGTGCAGTCCAAGCACCATCCATCGGTAAAGATGAGCCTGTTATACTGCGAGCACTATTACTACATAAGAATAAAATAAATTCACCAATTTGGCGAGGATCCATCATTTCAGGTAATGGTTGCTTTGCCGTGACTAAATTATATTTAGCTTGTTCAAATTCAACATCTTGTTTCTGTGCTATTTCATTAATTTGGTTATTAATTAATGGGGTATCGACCCATCCTGGACAAATAGCATTGACAGTAATACCTTGTTCAGCGCACTCGAGTGCTACTGCTTTTGTTAAACCGACAATACCGTGCTTAGCTGCTACGTAAGCTGATTTATTCAATGATGCAACTAAACCATGAACTGAAGCAATATTAATTATACGGCCCCAGCCATTATTTTTCATGTTAGGTAATGACTGTTGAATAGTATGAAATGCAGCGGTTAAATTAATTGCGATAATAGCATTCCATTTATCTTCAGGAAAGGTAGCTATGCTTTCAGTATGCTGAATACCAGCATTGTTAATTAAAATATCAATTGAACCCATAACCTCTAAAGCATTATGTATAAAAGCTGAAATTTCATGAGAGTCCATGAGATTCGCCTTATCAAACATAGTTTTTATATGATATTTTTTTGAGAATTTTTCTGCTAATTGTTCGCCTTCTGCTTGACTCATTAAACCATGTAAAACTAAGTTGATGCCCTGTTCAGCAAGTGTATGTGCTGTTGCTAAACCAATACCGCTTGTTGATCCTGTGATTAAAGCTGTTTTTCCTTTAAGCATAATGAATTCCTAATTTATTGTAAAAATAACATCTAACAAAAGTCTAAAGTGAGTTTTCTTCTATAAACCATGAGTAAATATCACGAGTAAAAAATTGGTATGTCCATATACCGAAAACGAAGGAAACCAAGGTGATTCTTGTCATTTTAAAGTGTTTATTACTCAGCATATTAACTGGTATAGGTTATTTAATATTTAGCACCATAGTGCTACATACTCTTTTTGATACACTTATATTTTGTTCAAAAGTAGTTAAATGCATATTAGTAGTTATTCGACAAAGCGACTTTCTGGTATGATTTGCCATTATTGGAAAATACTTATTTATTTAACGTTGGAACTGTAAATCAATGTCAGCTATTGCCGAGCAAATTAGTGAGCAAATCGCTCAAGAACTTAAAGTTAAAACCTCTCAAATTAATGCCGCTATTAACTTATTAGATGATGGGTCAACCGTACCTTTTATTGCTCGTTATAGAAAAGAGGCAACAGAAGGTTTGGATGATAATCACTTGCGTGAGCTAGCAACTCGATTGGTTTATCTTCGTGATTTAGAGGCTCGACGCCAAGTTATTTTAACCAGCATAAAGCAACAGGATAAACTAACGGCAGAATTAGCTAAACAGATTAACAGTGCCGATAATAAAACTCGGTTAGAAGATTTATATTTGCCTTATAAGCCTAAGCGTCGCACCAAAGGGCAAATTGCTATTGAAGCAGGCATTGAGCCATTAGCGACTAGTCTTTTTAATAATTGGCAGTTAGATCCTGAACAAGAAGCGCATGCTTACTTAGGTAAGGTCGCTATCAAGAATGCTGGTTTTGATGATGTTGAAGCGATTTTGGCGGGCGCTAGTGCTATTTTAGCCGAGCGTTTTAGTGAAGACGCTAACCTATTACAAAAACTACGTAGCCATATCCTTAAGCAAGCGCATTTAACAAGTAAAGTTGTGAAAGGTAAAGAAAAAGAAGGTACTAAGTTTAGAGATTATTTCGACCATAGTGAAAAATTAAAAACAGTCCCTTCACATCGTATGCTTGCAATGTTGCGTGGCCGTAATGAGGGTTTTTTGCAGTTAAAAATTGATGTTGATCCTAGTCAGGAAAAAAATGCAGTTTCCAGTGCTGAACAAGTTATTAATGATCATTTAACATTGCGTTTAACACAGCAAAAAGCGGCTAGCTTTTTAACCAGTACTGTGCGTTTAGCGTGGAAAAGTAAGTTGAGCGTTAGTTTAAGTAATGAAATTTTAACACAGTTACGTGAGCAAGCTGAGCAACAGGCAATTAAAGTGTTTGCCGAAAATTTATCAGACTTATTAATGGCAGCACCTGCAGGGGCGAAAGTAACACTAGGATTAGATCCCGGTTTACGTACAGGTTGTAAAATTGCCATTGTAGATGCCACGGGTAAATTACTACATACCACCACTATTTTTCCTCACGCTCCACAAAATCATTGGGATAAATCAGTACGTACTTTGGTTAATATATGTCGTCAACATAAGGTTGAATTAATTGCTATTGGTAATGGCACTGGATCCCGTGAGAGTGATAAATTAGTTAGTGATGTTATTGCGCAATTTGACTCTACTACGGGATTAGCGAAACCGAAAAAAATGATAGTAAGCGAAGCCGGGGCGTCGGTTTATTCTGCCTCTGAATTTGCCGCGAAAGAATTTCCAGACCTTGATGTTTCAATACGTGGCGCAGTGTCTATCGCAAGACGTTTACAAGATCCCTTAGCTGAACTAGTTAAGATTGACCCAAAAGCTATTGGTGTAGGTCAATATCAGCATGATGTGAGTCAAAGCCAGTTAAGTAAAAGTTTGGATGATGTTGTAGAGGATTGTGTAAATGCTGTTGGTGTTGATTTAAATTCAGCATCTGTGGCATTGTTAACTCGCGTTGCTGGCTTAAATAAAACGATGGCGAATAATATTGTACAGTTTCGTGATGAACAGGGCGCTTTTAGTAATAGAAAACAATTAAAGAAAGTCGCTCGTTTAGGGCCAAAAGCTTTTGAACAAGCGGCTGGATTTTTACGTATTAGTGGTGGTGACAATCCACTTGACCAGTGTGCTGTTCATCCAGAAACTTACCCTATTGTAGAAAGCATTATTAAGCAGCTTAATATTGATAGTGCCAATTTACTTAATAGCGCAGAGCAATTACAGAAAGTTAATATCAGTGAATTAGTAACTGAGCAATTTGGTGAAGTGACGATTAAAGAAATTATTAAAGAGTTAGTCAAGCCAAACAGAGATCCAAGACCTGAATTTAAAACAGCGACTTTTGTTGATGGTGTTAATAACATAACTGACTTAGAAGTTGGTATGGTGCTTGAAGGGGTTGTTTCCAACGTTGCTAATTTTGGTGCATTTGTTGACGTAGGTGTGCATCAAGATGGTTTAGTACATATTTCGGCAATTACTGATAAATTTATTAGTGATCCACGAGAAATCATCAAAGCTGGTGAAATAGTTAAAGTTAAAGTCGTGGAGGTTGATGCTGCTCGCAAGCGTATTAGCTTAACTATGCGTTTAGATGATAGTGTCAGTAAGAGCGATGGTAGTTCTCAGGCAAAGCATGAAAAGACAAGTAGTCAATATAAGCCTAAAAGTAACAAGTCTCAAGAAGCTGCGCCAAGAAAGCAACATAAGCCTAAAAGTCAAAAAGTAGAAAATGCTGTAATGGGTAATGCTTTTGCCGATGCTTTTGCCAAATTGAAAAAGTAAATTTGTCCTGAATTTAGTTATCTAATTAAGCCATTTAGAATAATCTTTAAGTGGCTTAATACCTTTTTGACGCTGTTAGCGTTGCAACTATTCCCCCAAAAATCGAGTAAAGATAACATTACTAAGAATGGATTATTGCCATTCAATATTTTCGCGCCTAAAAAAATTTAAAATAAATGAAAATAATAGTTGACTATGTAAATGCAAATCATTATCATTTCTATATTGGTTGAGGCAAATGAATGCTCTCTCAGGCGCTTTAACTAATGGAGTAAGGCAGTAGCTTGGTGGTTATGCTTCAGGACACATAATCATCAAGTTTCTTCTTTGCACCTTGATTCAACTTATTCCTTTGGGTCAGTCGATTAAAAATTTTTGATGGTTTTACCAGTACTTACAATTTGTAAGTACTGGTTTTTTTATTTTACCGATTTATTATTTATCTTGTATCAATTAGAACTTAAATCGTCCAACTACCTCTGACATGCTATGGCTACTGGCTCTTAGCTCCGAACTAGCATCTAAAAGTGACTCTGATGTTGCTAGCGATTCATCTGTCATTCCGGCTAAATCATTAATACGTAAATTGACTTCATCAGCGGCTTGAGTTTGTTGCTCTGTTGCACGTGCTATTTGAGTATTCATTTCTGAAATAAGTTCCATTAGTTTATCTATTTCAGATAAAGCATCATTAGCTTTACTCGTTTGTTCTACAGTTTGGTTAGAAATGTCTTGGCTAACTTGTACTGCAGCTACTGCTTCTTGTGCACCTGCCTGCAACTTTTGAATCATTTGCTGAATTTCATTAGTACTTTGTTCTGTTCTATTCGCAAGTGTTCGTACTTCATCAGCAACGACAGCAAAGCCACGACCTTGTTCTCCGGCTCTAGCTGCTTCAATAGCAGCATTGAGTGCTAATAAATTGGTTTGCTCGGCAATACCGCGAATTACATCAAGTACCGAACCAATATTGTCACTTTCAGCCGCAAGGCTAGTTACCACTTGTGAAACACCATCAATATTAGTTGATAAAGACTGCATTTGGGTTATGGTGTTTGCAATGATTTCTTTCCCGTGATTTGTGTTATTTTGTGCGTCATTGGCGGCATTTTCAGCAGCAGATGCATTATTACTTACATCACGTATTTGTGACGTCATTTGCTCCATTGCCGTTGCGACTTGTGTAGTTATATCACTTTGGTTTTGTGTTAATAACTGTGCGCTTTCGCTGGCATCTGCAACTGACTGAGCACGGCTAAGTACAATATTAGCGTTGTTTGCTACATCGGCAAGGGAATCACGCATTTTAGTCGTAAACTCATTAAAATAGTGTGCTAAACGTGAAATCTCATCTTGTGCCTTTTCATCTAACGTGCGGGTTAAGTCGCCATCTCCTTCAGCAATATCTTTCATTAAGTCAGAGGCTTCGTGAGTAGGTGTGATAATACTTTTGCCGATAATATAACCAAGAAGGGTTATCAATAGTATTAAGATGAAGACATAAATCAGTAATGAATTTCGTTGAGTTTCAAATATAGTATCTACATCATCAATATAGGTACCTGAGCCAATAATCCATTGCCAAGGCGTGAATCCTTTAACAAATGATATTTTATTTACTGGCTGGTCGATACCAGGCTTCGGCCATTTGTAAGGGACAAAGCCTTCACCTTTGTCTCGCACAATATTAACCATATTAATAAATAGAAGAGTTCCATCAGGATCTTTTGTGGTACCAACATCTTTGCCATTAAGTGCAGGTGTTATCGGGTGCATAATTATGCGAGGTGTAAAATCATTTATCCAAAAATAATTACCGTCTTCATATCTCAAGCTATTAAGTACTTCCATTGCTTGCTTTTTAGCTTGTTCTTCATTTAATAAGCCATCGTTTTGTTGTTGATGAAAATGTTCTACTACACCATAGGCAGTTTCAACAACTTGCTGATTAGTATTATATTTTTGTTTTAATAATGATTGATATGCTTGAGATAAGCTAATTGAGCTTAGAATGATAAAACCAGATAAAACCAAGGCTATAAGTAATATTAAGCGCTGTTGGATAGTAAATTTACGTAAAAGTCGCATAGAAACCTCTTTTATAGAAAAGCTATTAAGTTTTAGTATAGACCTTTATAGATCTAATCTACATAGAAATAGCAGCGATATCAGTCATTTTCATGATAATTATAGTACTGATTAATAGAGTTGGAGAGATGATTTTGAAGATTGTTATTTTCTGAAAAAGAGGAAGCAAATGCTTCCTCAAAACAACCTCAACTCGAGGTTGATTAACGCAAGTTAATATAGTTATTAGTGGTTAAGCGCTATAAAACGTATTTAGCTGACAGTTGTAGGTATGTTGAATCTCTGTCAACTTCATCCATTTCAAAGTTACCAATTTCAGCACCAAATGAAAGCTGTTTAGTGATATCTTTAAATAAGTTAACAGCCACGTGATTGCGTTTAGTATCAGCTAAATCGGCATCTGTGCTGCCATAAAATACTGTTGAGCGCATATCGTCAGTCCAAAAATGACGGTAAGCCATCATAAATGAAGTGGTTTTTTCAGCTTTCTCGCCGACTAAATCTCTAGCAGCAACTACACCAACGTAACGACCAGTGTTACCACCATGTACTTGAAAACGGAAATCATCTTTACCAACAGTTTTAATGCGACCGGCAATACCGAAACCTAAAGCAGATTCTGTACTACCACCTACGGTATTTAATTGACGTGCCAAACCAGACACTGAAACGTTACCCCAATCACCTTTAAAAGTATATTTAGCAATGAAGTCAGGAATAGAATCTTGGCTGCTATCGCCTTTGTCAGAATGTGGATTTTCTAATGATAATTGTAAACCACCGTTGGTATAACGAATTTGACCTTGTCTGATGAAAGCAGAAGCATTGAGTGGTCCACCGAAATCAGCGGCTTCAGCTAAAGAGCTAGTGTTTTGGAACGTTGTCCAAGTTTGACCTACTAATATGTTTTTATATTGAATAAATGCATGGCGCAAACGCGGATTTGATGAGTTAGATACTATTTCATTACCACCACCTGAAACGGCGTCACCATAAAAGTCCATTTCAATAAAGCCGGTAACATCGCCATGTACATATTTAGTATTAAAGCGAGTTTCATTTACTGCAATACCAAAATTAGAGGTGCCACCTTCTGCGACTGAGCCACTACCGTACCAATAATCTGTTGGAGAAACATCACCATCGGTGTAGCGAGCATCAACTTTAATATAACCGCCAAAAGTCAATTTATCATTGTCAGAAAGATCGAAGGTGTAACCTGCATTTGCAGCGCCCGCCATCGTTAAAAGACCTATTGCTAACAAGGTTTTACTTTTTTGAATTTTAAACATTATGCTTCCCCATTTTATCTGCCTAAGGCAATATTATTTGTTGTATTAATTATTTTTATTATAAAAATAGATTTTTGTCTCTACTTTCCGATATGGCATGGATTAAGTGTTCATTCGAGTCTTAAGGTAAAATTAATATCTACTTAAAGAAATTAGACATAAGTCTAAAGAGAAGATTTTTAACCTTATACTTTAGTCTAGCGTATCAGTATTAAATAAATTATTGTTGCGGTAAAGATAATTATATTACAGCAGTATGTGTTTCTATTTTGATTGGGTTTGATAACTCAAGCATTAATGCTAAGCATGTTATGAGCTATCAATTAATATAGTTACTTACCGGTGGTAAAGTGCATTGGATAGAATAATAAATACCATTTATTATTTTGCTTTAAAACCGATTCTGAAGCCGCCCCAATGTTTGCCATTTATAAAAATAGGCGCGGATACATCATGCATGATTTCACCAGTGTCACGTTTGTAAGTTTGTAATAAAAACTTGTCGGTGTGTTGGCCACAACGTATACCTGTTGGGTCGGTAAATAATCGTTTGGTTCTATTATTAACCATGTCAGTTTCAGGATTACCGGTTAGCGGCTTAGAGAAACATTTGTTATGCGTTGGAAAATAGCCATTAATATCAACGGCACCGGCATAAATCATATCACTGAATTCTTGCAACAAGGGCTCTTGAATTTGAGGTAGGTATTGATCTGTAAAGCTATCAAAACTTGTTGTGAATTTTTCAGGAACACTATTACCTAGAGGTTTATAATTAAAGTCAAAAAGTTGTTGCTGTGATATTTTATTAGCGGCAATACTTTGTTCAAAAAGTTTGCCGACTTTTTGAGCTGCTAATTCAGCCTGCTTACACATGTTATGGATTGGCGTGTCGTTATCAAATTCTGACAGATATACGAAAATAGATTCCGTACTATTAGACAGTGTTTGGGCTTGTGTTGAAATATGCTGAGTCTCACGGCTTTTATCAACGAGAAAGTCATGTAAACTCACAACAGAGGTGGATATTTCGGCAGCGGCTAAATCTTGTTCTTGGAGTGCATGACTAATTTGGTTACTAGCTGCGGATGAATCAGCCATTAAGTTATCTATATCAGTAAATGATTGTGACAAATCTTGTAAGGTAGTAACTACACTGTCTGTTTGACTCACAATTGTAGTCATAACCGTGGTAGTTTCATTCGTTTCTTGACTAATTTGTTTGAGCATTTCGCCTATTTGCTGAGTAGCATCAGCCGTTTTAGCAGCTAAAGCTCTAACTTCATCGGCTACAACAGCAAACCCTCGACCTTGATCTCCTGCTCTAGCGGCTTCAATTGCTGCATTTAATGCTAATAAATTTGTTTGAGAAGATATACTATCAATTACATCAGTAATACTTTGTATTTCAAGTGCTTTTTGTTCAAGTGATTGAATTTTACTTGAGGCGCTATTGACTGATTCGCTAAGTAAATTAACAACAGAAATATTATCATGTAATTGTTGTGAACTTGATGAACTGGCATTCATGGCTTGGCTTGCTTGTTGTGAAGCGAGCTCAGCATTATCATGTATTTGCTTGCTATTCATTGACATTTCTTCAGCTGCGGTGGCTAGACGGTCAACATCGTCACTGGATTTTTCTATAGCTTCACTTAATTTCGTAAGAAAGAAGCTAATCTCGGCAGAGTTGATTGCCAATTCACTAACTTGGCTTCCCATTTTTTCGCCAATATTTGTGAAGTGATTTGAGGTGTGTTGTGATGTGTCTGTTGAGGTGTTATCTAAAGCAGGTTGGCTTTTTTTGGTGATAATGAATAGTGATATAAAGCTGATACTTGCAATGGCTATTGTCGATAATAATAAGGAGGAAAATATATAGGCACTCAAATAGTGAATAGTTCCGATAGATAGAGATAGCAAAATTGCTAATAGCATGTCAGATATCAATTTATTATTCATTATTATTATCCTTAAGTAACTAAGAAAACTCTATTTCTTTTAGCATAGCAGAATATAATAGAAGAATAACTTTCAGCAATAGGACTTTAGTTGGAATAAATTTAATCAAATTGAGCTAAAGTCATATTGCTGGATTGCTTAGTAAAAATAGTGTGAATAAGTGCTAGTGAACACACTATTTTTACTTGATAGTTAATTGTATTTTATTTGTAAATAGTCAAACACAGCTCGAATACCAAAGGCTTCACCTCCTAGAGGACGACCCGAGAGGGGACGAACATTAAAGGCCATAACGTCAAAATGTACCCAATTAGTTTCTTTACTGATAAATTTTTGTAAATATAACGCAGCCGTAATAGCGCCACCAAAAGGACCTGAAGAGCAGTTGGTCATGTCAGCTATGCTACTTTTAAATAAATCATTATAAGGTTGGTACAAAGGCATACGCCATACAGGATCGCTGATTTTGCTGCCAGCGTTGGTTATACCCTCTGCAATCTCGTCGTTTGTTGAGAAAAATCCTGGTAATTCAGTACCCAAAGCAACACGCATTGCACCAGTTAAGGTAGCAAAATCAATAATTAAGTCAGGCTTATCATTTTCTGCTTCAGCTAAAGCATCACAAAGTACTAATCGCCCTTCAGCATCAGTATTGTCTATTTCAACCGTTAATCCTTTGCGAGTGGTAATAACATCGCCAGGGCGCATGGCATTACTAGAAACTGCATTTTCGACAGCAGGAATAAGGACACGTAAATAAATAGGAAGATCATGAGACATAATTAAGCGTGCTAAGCCTAAAACATGTGCGGCACCGCCCATATCTTTTTTCATATTACGCATACCAGCAGATGGTTTTAAATCTAGGCCACCACTATCAAAACAAACACCTTTACCTACTAGTGTAATTTGTGGGTGCTGCTTATTACCCCATGTGAAGTCAATTAAACGTGGTTGATTGGCGCTTGCTCGACCTACGGCATGTATCGTGGGATAATTTTGAGTCAGTAAATCATCGCCAATAATTTGTGATAGCTTTCCACCAAAGCTATCAACTAATGACTGCGCAGTATCGCCAAGGTTTTCAGGCATCATATCGGCAGCAGGAGTATTTACTAAATCTCTTACTAAGGCTGTGGCTTCAGCGTATTTAATCGCATTACTTACTAATGTTGGTTCTTCGACAGTAAGGCTAGGCAGTTTTTTTTCTTTATGATCTGTTTTATATGAGGAAAATTGATAAGCGCCGATTAACCAAGCAAAGCATATGGCTTGTTGGTGCTCTGGTGTTGCTTCTAGCTTGTATTGGCCTGATGGCAGCTGAGTGATTAAGTTACCACAAGAAAAATAATGGCTGGCATCATCAACGACAAAAATAGCTTGGGATAATGAACCTTCAGTACCAACAGAGAAACTTGGCAATAACGCAAGGCCTTCACCTTGATAGCTGGTTTTTTCTAACCAGTTTTGAGCACTCTGGTTTTGTGATTTTAGCCATTGTGCATAAGTGGATTTTTCTAGAATAGTGAGTGGAGTGCCAGTATTTCCAACGTTAAGTAATGAGTTCATGTGGGTCCTTTAGTGATATCCATCGAAGAGCATTTAAAATTCAAATGGAATTTTGCTGCGTAAGATAAATTGGGTGTATAAGATCAACTCAGCGGTAAGCCTAAGTTATCATCATTAATTGATTGTAACTTATACCGACCATGCTGACTAAGTGATTTTTATCAATGGCTTAAATATCGGTCAATCTTTGAGTAGTTTACACCGCTTTTATTACAAAACTATAAGAGGATGTCTTTTAGTTGTACTGTTGCATTTTTACTGTTGTCATTAATCTGTGCAAGTAACAATTCAGCCGTAGCGATAGCATCATTAAGCGCATTGTGCCCGTGGTGATCAGGCAATTGATATTTTTGACGCAAGTTTGATAAGCGTAGCTCTGATGGGTCATACGATACATCACGTTTATCTAATTTACGTTTAGCTATCACTAAGGTATCTATGATGGGGAAGTCAGGTGCTAACCCATAAAGTTCAAGGCAGGCTTGTTGTAAAAATTGTCGCTCTATTCGAGCGAAATGTACTAACATTACTTTACCTGTTAATGCTGTTAATAGCTTTTTAACGACAAGCTCCAAAGGCTGACCTTGCTCTTTCTGGTCATCGGTAATTTGATGAATAATAACATTACTTTCTTTTAATCTTGTTGTTGTGTTTATGATTTGGTGATAACAGGAGTTCAGTTTTATTTGCTCTTGCTCCATTGCAACGAATCCAATACTAAGCAGTTTATCTTTTTTCGCGTCTAGCCCCGTAGTCTCGAAGTCTACAGCTAAAATCCCTAACTCATGGATAGGTGTCTCTAATGACGGAAAAGGGGTTGATAAAAAGTCTTTTAACGGCCCTTCAGGCGCTTTTTTTAATAACCGTTTCCGTTTTGCTTCATAGCCTGAAATATAGTTGATTAACGCACCTATTGGCATTAGAAGTTTGCCTGTCTTGAGTCTTGCAGTGTTTTAATTACTTTAAAAGCGTCTTTTAGGTGCTCACGTTCTAATTTGGATAACTCTTTCGGTGAAAGGTAATTATCAGGTTCAATATCTTTTGTTAATTGATTTGCTTGATGTTTTACACGTAATATTCCTAAAAATTCGTATGCATCTATTAGGTTTTCTGCCGATGATCGAGTTATAGCTGCTGAGCCTGCAGCTTGTTTTATACGCTCAATGGTATTAACAGCACTAATACCCTGAGATAGAGCATAAATACGAGCAAGATCGACAATAGGAGCAATGCCATTATGTTTAAGATCTAACGTGGCTTTGTGCTTGCCATTTTGTTTTAGAACAAAGTCTCTAAAAAAGCCAAGAGGAGGACGTAAAGCTAATGCATTTTTAGATAAATGGGCAATAAACAAACTGCTATTTTGTGTTTTTTTAAGCAAATTAGTGCGAACATTGTCAAGTAAGCTTGTATCACCGCAAATTGTTTCTAAGTCAAAAAAGACACTTGAATTCAATAAGGCTTCTGGACTGGGAGTGTCAATCCAACCATCAAAGTATTTTTGCCAATTTTTTACCGGTTGTCGCCATTTGTCATTGGTTGCCATAATATAACCCGGACAGTAAATAAAGCCACAGTCGGCTAAACCATCACACACAAAGTGAGCTAAACTTTTAAACCAAGCATCATCGTCGGGTTTCATAGAGTCGCAGATAATAATGGCGTTGTCTTGATCTGAATGGGCGAGTTGTTCTTGTCGTGCTTGTGAGCCAGCAGCCAACCATGCATAGGGAACTGGTGGTGGTCCAAGCTTTGCTTCGGCCATTTCAATAAGGCGTTTGGTAAAGGACATAGTAATAGCGCTAATACTTTTGCCAACATGATCAGCACTGGCCCCTAATTTTGCTAAGCGTATTTGTAATTTAGGTAGTAAAGCACTCACTTCTATTAACTGTTCTAAACTTTTAGCTTTATGAATAATGCTAGAGAAATTAACCGTATTATGACCTTCATTATTCATTAAATCTGTCACCGTTACCATGCCCACGACTTCACCTTGGTTGGTAACTGGTAAGTGTTGTATATGTTTCGCTGTCATGGTCATTAATGCATCGTAAGCATTGTTTTTTATATCAATAGTACTCATTTCTCGAGTCATTATTTCAGCGATACTTGTTGTAATGGGTAAACCTTCTGCAACACAGCGCCGACGTATGTCTTTATCGGTCACTATCCCCACGCAGCTTTTGTTATCTAGTACCACTAAGCAAGTATAACCTTGCTCTGTCATTTGTATGGCGGCTTGTTGGATGCTTTGACTAGCGTCGATACCTGCAACAGGAGAGTGATAGAAGTTGCTTACAGGCATATTCATTAAGGTAGAGGAGATAATGGCTTCTTCATTGATTTTAGACATTTTCTTCTTTAATCGTTCAGCAGAATTGTGGTTAAAATAGTCACTAATACTTGGATATTTTTCACCTATGTCTCTCAATATTTGAGCATCTAAACTATAAACTAAGCTATCTTCATCGGTTTTTACACGCTGCTCTGTTAAGAGCGGAGTATTATTTTCGTTTCCACTAATTTCATCTGTGTTGCTTATCGGTTGCAATTTCTGTTTGCAAAATTCGGTGCATAAATCGCCTTCACCTAAGCGTGAAATTAATTCGTTACTACTGGAAAGGCAGCTTAAGGCACCTTTACGAACAATATACAGACGTGCTTCATTCACGCCTTTTGGAGGAAGGAACTCATCTTTTCGTACATAATTAATAGCTAGTTCTCTAATTAAACGCGCTAAAGCAGGTTGTGGCAAACTGTCAAACGGCGGAATACTTTGGATGAAGCTATAAATTTCAGAAAGTTCAGTGTCCATATTGATTACCTGTATACGCTCTTGTTGGATAGGATTAAGCATTGATATAGCCAAGCAAATTGTAAAAGCGTTTGTCTAATTCGCAAGGTAACCATGATAATTTAGAGTGGTGCCGGTAGCTAGTCAACCATTGAAGTGACAATGTAGACTAAAGTTGCACTTGTACTATTATTCGCTCTTGAAGCCCCTAAAATACTGACCAACGTATGTTGTTGATATACCAATTCATTAGCTAAATTATTGATTTAGACTAAAGTTTAATACCCGAAAAAATGAAAGCTTGCTAGATTTGATGATAGTTGAAGTTGAATATGGATTTTTGTCTTTATTAATAATAATGATTACTGACTAAAATCTATATCCATACTTTTACTGAAATTATTACAATAAAAGCCTTATAAAAATACACATTAACGTGAAATAAGGGCTACAACATCGCTAGGAGACTATTGTGGAGAATAAAGAAACTTATTGGTCGGAAAATCTTCGCCTAATCTTTATATGTCTTGCAATCTGGTTTGCAGTTTCATTTGGGTTAGGTTTATTACTGGTAGAGCCGCTTAATGAAATTCGTCTAGGTGGGTACAAACTTGGTTTTTGGTTTGCACAGCAAGGTTCTATTTACTCATTTCTTGCCTTAATTTTTTGGTATGGCGTGAAAATGAATAAGCTTGATAAAAAATATCAGGCGGAGGGTTAGGCATGGAAGAGTTAAAACTATATACATATATTGCTGTATTTGGCACATTTGCCTTATATTTCGGCATCGCTTGGTGGGCACGTGCAGGCTCAACGAGTGACTTCTACGTAGCAGGTGGCGGTATCAGCCCGATGCAAAATGGTATGGCAATTGGTGCCGATTGGATGAGTGCAGCGTCATTTATTTCAATGGCAGGTATGATTGCTTTCATGGGGTATGGTGGTTCAGTTTTCTTAATGGGTTGGACAGGTGGCTATGTACTACTAGCCATGTTACTTGCTCCTTACATGCGTAAGCATGGAAAATTCACAGTACCGGAATTCATCTTCGATCGATATTATTCTAAAACTGCACGTATTGTTGCGGTGGTTTGTTTAATTATTGCTTCGTTGACTTACATTATTGGTCAAATGAAGGGTGTTGGTGTAGCTTTCTCTCGCTTCTTAGAAGTAGATTACGGCTTAGGCTTAGGCATCGGTATGGCTGTTGTTTGGGTATATGCAGTACTTGGTGGTATGAAAGGTATTACTTATACACAAATTGCACAATATGTAGTAATGATTTTTGCTTATACGATTCCTGCTGTATTTATTTCATTACAACTAACAGGTAATCCTATTCCACAATTAGGTTTAGGTAGTACATTAGCTGATGGTAGCGGTGTTTACTTATTAGATAAGCTAGACATGGTGGTAACTGATTTAGGCTTTAAAGAATATACAACAAGTAGTTTAGGCGGTACATTAAATATGTTCGCTTACACTATGTCACTTATGATTGGTACTGCGGGTCTTCCTCATGTAATTATGCGCTTCTTTACTGTTCCTTCAGTTAAAGCGGCACGTTCTTCTGCAGGTTACGCACTAATATTTATTGGTTTACTTTATACTGTAGCTCCAGCAGTTGGCGCAATGGCTCGTTTGAACTTAATGAATACTATTGAACCTACAGCAGGTGAAAACCTTGTTTATGATGAACGCCCACAATGGTTTAAAGATTGGGAGCAAACAGGTTTATTGAAATTTGAAGATAAGAATGGCGATGGTAAAATTCAATATTCTGCCGATAAAGTAACAAATGAAATGGTTACTGTTGATAACGATATTATGGTACTAGCTAATCCAGCAATCGCTAATTTACCAAACTGGGTAATTGCTTTGGTAGCCGCAGGTGGTTTAGCTGCTGCACTGTCAACCGCAGCCGGTTTATTACTTGCGATATCATCCTCAATCTCTCATGATTTAATGAAGGGTGTTTTAACTCCTGATTTATCAGAGAAAAATGAGTTATTGGCCGGGCGTATTGTAATGACTATTGCGATACTGGTTTCAGGCTACCTTGGTTTACATCCACCTGGATTTGCCGCGGGTACTGTTGCCTTAGCCTTTGGTTTAGCAGCATCAAGTATTTTCCCAGCATTAATGATGGGTATATTCTCTAAGAAAATGAGTGGTACTGCAGCTGTTTCGGGTATGATTGCAGGTATTGGTGTAACTATGCTGTATGTATTCCAACATAAAGGTATTATGTTTATTCCAGGCACTTCATTCTTAGGTGATATGGGTCCTAATTGGTTCTTTGGTATCTCGCCTAATGCTTTTGGTGCGGTTGGTGCTTTAGTTAACTTTGCAGTGGCTTTTGTTTTACTTAAAGTGACTGGACCAGCGCCAGATCATATTCAAGATATGGTAGAAAACATGCGTATACCAGGCGATGTTAGTGCAGCACACGTTCACTAAAATTAATAACTCGAAATTTAATTATTGAATTTCGAGTTAAGTCTTAATAAATAAAAGGCTAGACGACAATTTTGTACAGAGTCGTCTAGCCTTTTCTGTTAAATTAACCTCCTTGTGAAATTAGAAGAATTAATTAAGAAGAAATAAATATGAATAGACACCTTAAAGTTGCTTTTATGGTCGCCCCTTTTCTTTCTATACTAGGTTATATTGGCGCTGACTATTACAATGAAAGTAAAGCAGCCGTTAATAAAATAATTCAGTTAGTACCGGAAGGTCATTGTGATGTTATTAATCACAGTTGCGTATTAAAGTCAGGCGAATTCAAGGTTAATATTTCGGATAAAGACGGAATAACTGAAGTTAATTCTACTTTCCCTCTAGATAGCGCAACACTTTTTTTAGTGGATGATGCCGAGCAAATCACCCCTTATCTTTTAGGCATGAAAGAGAGCCCTTATTATTGGAAAAATGAAACAGCGTTAAGAAGCTTTACTGCTAATAAAGGAGATAGTTATAAATTGCGTTTAATTGCTAAAATAAAAGGTGGGCAGTATATTGCAGAGTTTTACACGCAAACAGTAAAGTAGGCCATACCTGCTTATAACTATTTTAATCGTAACTTATTTTTGAGTTGGAATGCTTACATTTGCCATTGTTTTTATAAGTAGCTCAACAATGCGATTAAAGTCTCTTTCGTTATAATTCTATTGTATTAAAATTAATCCGAGTATCGCTGGTGTATTTAGCAAAGAGACACTCTACTATAGGTTATTAACCTGTAATATTAATTTAGGTGCCACACAGGCATAAATAATAAGCCAGTTTATGTAAATTAGTTAAACTGGCTGTTTATCTTTTCTTTTAAATAACTTTTAAATAACTTTTAAATATGACTTTATGATTTCAGCGCCATTGTCTGCTTGAATTGGCTTAAAAATAAAACCAGAAACACCATGTTGTTCACACTGCTTAACTAACGTTTGGTCAGTGACAGATGACAGCATGACTACTGGTACGTTATAGCCCTTTTCTCGAATGATTTTTAATGCTTCATCACCATTCATTTCGCCCATAACAACATCCATAAACATAAAGTCGGGCGATTCATTTTCTACCATGGTTAATGCACTAGTACCATCGTCAGCTTCAATGACATTCTCATATCCTAGGCTATTTAGAAAACGTTTTAATGCTTTTCGAATCATAGCACTATCGTCAATTAGTAATATTTTATTGTTTGTTGGTAATGGGGTAGTGTGCGGGTTAGCAATACCTGTACTTTCTTCACGTTTGGTTGTGTTAGTTTGGAAACTTACATCGCGAATGAGCAGGTTGAAATAATATCGGCCAACACCTTCAACAGTTATAGGTACAGTGACAATTTCTTTAACGCCGTCTAAATACTTCTCCATTTCATCAAAGTTATGCAGAAAGTAAGGGCTTGAAAAATTAAACTCTAAATTATGACGACTGAGTAAATCAGTAGAGCGACCAACAATAGTGTTACCCCATTCAGCTAGAGCATTGCTAAGTTCTTCATTTATTTCGCTATAATCATATTTTTCATTAAACATAGTTTCGCATACTGAGTTGCCTATTGCGATGGCAGTCTCTGGGTAATGATGCATCATAATCACGCCATTAATACAGCCACTCACCTCAGAGCAAACGGCATAGCCTTTGAACCTAAAGTCTTCTACCTTATCCATGAAAGCATCTGCAGAAGAGCCTGACAGATGAGCCATTGCCTTTAAGCTTGCAATAGATTCATTGATAAAAGGATGTAAAGCCACCTTGTAAATAGTTTCTACGGACATAAATGAGATCCAATTGTTTGTGTGAAATAGATATAGGGTTACAGTTAAACTACTCGAACTATTGTAGCTTTGCAATGTGTTCATCACATGAGCTTGATGAAGGATTAAATGTTAAAGAAGAGGTTTTGCTGAAAAGGAAGGTGTTGCCATTGTTGTTTGGCTAGGTGAACAAACTGTTCAAGATTAGACTTATTGTATGCTTGCGCATACCAAAGACCATTAATAAAGTAACAAAATTGCAGATAGTCTTTTACTCGTGTTTGATTAATATCACCATGAATATGCTTTTGGTATAGTTTAATAACTAGGGATAATTTATCTTCATTGAGGTTATTTACTGCAACTAGCATGGCTAGATCATATTCAGCTGGCGCTAAGCACACACATTCATAATCAACTAAATATGCGGTTTGATCTAATGACAGAACTATATTACTAAAATTAATATCGCCATGGCAACAAACGAGGTTTGTGTGACCCTTGCTAGTTGTATCGGCTGTGGCGTTAAGTGAGGTAATTATGTCTTTACTGCAGCGCAGAAGGGCGTTCTGTTGTTGAGTTGAAAATTGTTGCGCTAAAAATGCTTGTTCATTCATGAAAGAACCAATAACATTTTCTGGTACTTGCTTGTTTACATTAACTTTTAATTGATGGCATTGTGCCATTAATTTAGTCGCAAGCATTATTTTTTTATCAAGGGTTTCTTGCGCTAAAGATAAGTTATCTCCAGCGATAAACTCTGTAATGAGCCAATGATTATCGTGATAAATTACGCTTGGGCTGATATTTTTTGACGCAGCATATATATTGACAAGTGGTTCGTCAGTAGTAGTGACCTGTTTAGCAAAAAAACATTTATTATCCGCAAATACTTGGTAGCATTGGCTACTTAACCCTGCTGTGATTGGCACAATAGCATCGACAGTCTTAAAACAGGCTAATGTACTTAGTGGTGGCAGCATAATAATTTAACTATTTACTCTGTGTTTTATTGCTATGCGATTGCCCAAATATAGACTGCGCCATTTGAAATAACCCCAGGTGGCAATAAATGTATAAAGGATAAATAAAACAGCGGTTGGCGTTAAACCTTTTTCAATATACAAATAAATTGATGCAGCATCTATTACTATCCAGTAAAGCCAATTCTCGAGTACTTTTTGAGCGACCAAATAGGTAGCAAATACAGCAAATACTGTCGTAAAGGTATCAAGATAGGGGAAATCTGCAGGGGTATAGTTCGCCATGATATACCCTAATGCTAAGGCAATAAAGGTTAATACTAAGCAAGCTTTCACGTGAAAACTAAATTGCCAAGAAACAATGTCTAAAGGGGGCGAACTCTGTTCATTTTTTGTTGGTGTACGTTGTTGCCAAGCCCAATACCCATAAACAGCCATCACTAAATAATAAATACTTAAAGCGCTATCCATCAATAGTAATACGTCATAGAACACATAAGTATAGATTGCGGTGCTGATTAACGCAGCAGGCCAACACCATATTGAACCTGCTGCAGCTAATAAAACATAAGCAAGTGCTAGTAGCATTGCTACTAGCTCAAGCCAAGGTAAACTTTCAGCATAAGTAATAAAACTGATAAGTAAGTCAGACATTAACTTTCAGCTTCCGGCTGTGCATGATGACCACTGATAAATTTACACACAAAAACAGCTGCGCCAGTAGTGCTATGAACTCGTTTGATTTCAGCCATTACTTTATTCATTGCTAAATCATAGTCACCAAATACTTGAGTACTCATGCCATTAGTAACAACCTCTAAACCCTCTGTATCACGAAGACGTCTAATAAAAGCCCAAATTTCGCTTTTATATTGGTCTTCGGCCAATGGATATAAACTTAATTCGATAGAGATATTCATAAAAATCCTATAATTATAAATGGTCGTTCATATGTAATCTGAACGCGGTGTATTTACCCTGTTATCGTTAGTTATTAGAATTGGTAATCGAACGTTATACCAAAAACTAAAGGTTCAGATAGTTGTGTATATGCTTTATCTTTATATCCATCTCGTGGATCATTACCAAAATAGAAACCACGATTAGTATAGTTTTCATCAGCTAAATTACGTGCCCAAATTTTAACTTGGTAGTCATCCTGTAAATAAGTGATAGAAGCATTGATTAACTCAACAGATTTAGATCTTTCATTATGGCTATCAGAGTAATAAAACCCATCTTTACCATCAAGAGAAATATTAACTAACCAGTATTCACTAGGATAAAGGTTCACGCCAAGGTTAAATTGATAATTTGGCGCATGTGCTTGTTGACGACCATCTAAAGACACGCCGTCGGCATTAATGAAATCATTAAATTCGGTATCAAGTAAGCCTAGCGCACCATAAAGTTCAAACAGTTCGTTAATTTGCCAATTTGCTTCGACCTCAACACCTATATTTGACCCCGTAGCGGCATTGCCAAGATATGAAATAAATTCAGAGCTGGCATCTTCACGAACTATGGTTTGTGAACTTTTAACTTGAACATCGGTTCTGTCCATATAAAAAACAGCAGTACGAATAAACGCTGAATTATCGAGTAAGGAAAGCTTGTAACCTAATTCATAATTGATTAAATATTCCGGCTCAAAGGTTCGTAAGTCATCAGGCAAGCTACCATCGGTATTTGCACCACCTGCTTTATACCCTCTGTTGATTGAACCATACCAAAAAGCATCATCATTTTGTTGGTAACTAAGGACTACCTTACCTCCAACCATGGTATCGTCAGGACTGTCATTAAAACCATCTGAGTTAAAGTAATCAGCAGTACGCTGTTCAATTCTAATACCTGACGTTAGTTGCCATTGTTCGTTTAATTGAGTATCAAGTTGACCATAAATAGCAATAGATTGGCTGTCAAATGTTGATGTGTAGTCATTTGATAAGTATGTATATTGACGCTTTAAATCTGCATCATCTTGCTTGAAATAGAGACCAGTAACCCAAGATGTTGTACCATTGAATAATGCACTTTCTTTATTTGATAATGCTCGTAATTCAATCGTTTGGGTCGATTTATCACGAAAGTAATAATCGGTAGAAGAATATTCATAATAAGCATAATCTTGATTTTCAATATTTTCAGGTGCGGAAATACCAACATAAGCCCAGTCTTCATCAAAGCCATAGGTTAAATCAGAGTCTGCATGGCTTAATAAGGTAACCAAGGTAAAATTGTCAAAACCTTCATAGGTAAATTTTGCGGCTAAAGCGCTTGTTTCTTGCTGATCAACACCAGGTTGATCAGATAATGTTTGACGATTATTATCTAATGAAAAAGCATCAAAGCCATTGTCAAAGTCAAAATGAAAGGCCGATAAGTCAATGGTTAAGTCATCGCTTGCTTGTATTGATAATTTGCCTCTCAGGCTTAATTCATCTCTGTTATTGGTGTCACTTTTGTTTAAATAAGTATTGTCAATAAAGCCATCACTTTGGTATTTATTTACCGATAAACGATAATTAACTGCATCTGAAGCTGGACCCGAAAGCGCCACGCCTAAACCATAGCTATGATAATTGCCAGCATCTAGTTTTATGTTACCTTCAAATTCATCTGTCGGTGCCTTGGTGGTAATATTAAACATGCCCGCGAGCGCATTTGCACCAAAGCGAGTGCCTTGAGGGCCGCGAAATACTTCGACCTGTTGAACATCAAAAAGGGTTGCAATACTACCAATACCAGTAAAGTCTATGCCGTCAATAATCATGCCCACAGATGGGTTAATAGGTTCATTGTATTGGCTACGTTCACCAATGCCACGAATTTGATAATAACGTGCACGTTGAGAGCCACTAGCGAAATTAACGTTGGGAATAATAGCGGCTAATTCTTCAAGATTTTGAGCATTACGTTGCTGTATTTCTAGATCAGTTAACACTGATAATGCGCTAGGAGTATTTAATAAGTTTTGCTGCCTGAAATCACTAGTAACGGTAATCGTTTCTAAGGCTGTTTTTTCTTCTTGAGCATGAACGTGCAAACTCATTAAGGGAGTTGAAAGTACTAAAGAAGCAATTGCTAAAGTAAGCGTGGATTTGGTAAAATTCATAAAGATCTCATAAGTATTAAATCAAGTTATACTATGGGATCCGGCACTGGGAGGTTGTCTAAGGTAGACTGTGATGCGATCACTAACCATTCCTACGCCGGTTATATTAATCGCTAAAGTTATTTTAGTGACTAATTCCCGTCCAGGTTCAAAGGGTTTGTTGAAATCATCAACATCTCAGCAGCTATTTATTTTATTACTATCGAAAGTAAGGAAATAAAACCGCACTCCTTGGTTCGAGGCGCAGTCTAGCAAGATTTTAATAATAATGCTTAGCTATTTAGTAAAAGAGTGCGATAACTTTTTAATTATTTAGCTAAAGGTCGTATTTATTCAGCTGTTACTTTGTCGGTATATTGATAAAGTATCGTATTCAAATCGGATAGAAGTATTTCTATCCATTAATATCAGAGAAGCGTAATGTTCCCCAATTGGCAATTAGTTAGTATTAGTTTAATTTACATTTGCTTACTCTTCATCATTGCTTTTTTAGGTGATAAGTACCGTAACCAACTGGCCAAAAAAGGGCAAAGTGCTATTTATGCGCTGACACTCGGTGTTTATTGTACGTCATGGAGCTTTTTAGGTACGGCAGGGCAAGCATCAACAAATTTTTTATCACATATACCGATTTACCTTGGCCCTACCTTGCTTTTTGTTTTTGCTTGGCCGTTTATTCAACGTATTATTCGTATTAGTTTAAAGCTAAACCTCACCTCTATTGCAGATTTGCTCGCTTCTCGATTCGGTAAATCACACAACCTCGCTATTATTGTCACGATTGTTTCCTTCGTTGGAACCATGCCATATATTGCGCTTCAGTTAAAAGCTATGGTGTATACCTTCCAGCAATTACAGGTCGATCAAAGTTTAAGTAGTTGGCATATTGGTTTGGTGATCAGTATTGTCTTGTCTATATTTACTATTTTATTTGGCATCCGAAATATTGATGTAACTGAGCGGCATCCTGGAGTGATGTTGGCGATTGCTTTTGAGTCATTGGTGAAAATTATTGCCTTTTTAGCCGTAAGTTTATTTGTATGCTTTTCATTATTTGATTCGCCACTTGATATTTGGCAGCAGTCTAATGCAACAGTGAAAATGGAGCAGCAAATAAATGTAGGTAATATTAGCTCAATGTTGGCAATGTTGGTGATTGTGATGGCGGCATTTCTTTCGTTACCAAGGCAGTTTCAAGTAATGGTAGTAGAGCTAAGATCTAACAAAGATACTTGGCTAGGCCGACGTGTATTTCCACTATACTTATTAATTTTTGCTTTTTTTGCTGCCCCTCTAGGGCTTGCTGGACAGTTACTATTAGGCGATACAGTTTCTTCTGATATGTATGTATTGTTTTTACCTAGTATTGGTGATCAAACTTGGCTAACACTTTTTACTTTTCTGGGTGCAGTTTCAGCAGCTAGTTCTATGGTGATTATTTCAGCGATTGCTTTGAGTACCATGCTCAGTAATGAAATTATTTTTCCTTTACTTTATCGCAGACAAAAAGTTGCTCAAACTAATTACGATAATTTTAGAAGACGGTTATTAAATATACGTAAATTGCTGATATTATTTGTAATAATGTCTGGATATGGGGTGTTTAGCCTGGCATCGACTGACACATTATCTTCATCAGGTGAAGTGGCTTTTGGGGCGTTCGCACAATTAACACCAGCTCTAGTTGTTGCTTTTTATTGGCGAAGAGCGAGTTTAGTTGGGGTATATGCAGGGATTCTAGTTGGCTTTATATTGTGGTTAACTTTAAACTTTTTGCCTCAGTTTGGTTTATATTCAACTCCTTTTGCTGAAGGACTTTTATCTTCTAAATCAACGGCGACACTTTTTAGTTTATCGGCAAATATTATTGTGATGTGGGCATTGTCACAAATCAGCCGTCAAAGTGTTCAAGAACGCGTTCAGGCCTCATTATTTCTAGAATGGCAATCACCTACATTATTGAAAGTAGAAAAGAAGCGACAATTAGATGTGAGCGAATTAGAATTACTTGCCTCGCGTTTCGTGGGTGAAAGTAAAGCGAAATCAAGTTTTAGTTTGTTCCAATCGTCACACAATAAAAAACAATTAGGTAATGCTAAATATAATCAATTATTACTACAGCAAACTGAAAATACATTAGCGTTGGTGATGGGAGCATCTTCCGCACGCTTAGTATTATCTTCAGCACTTGATGGTCGGGATATTGCTTTAGATGAAATAGCGGTATTGGTAGAAGATGCTTCGAGTCAAAAACAAGAGTTTTCTCAGAATTTACTGCAAAGCGCGATAGAAAATGCCAGTGAAGGTATTTCTATTGTTGATGAAGAGCTAAAACTTGTGGCATGGAACAAAAAGTATTTAGATTTATTCGATTACCCTCCTGAACTTGTCAAAATAGGTAGTCCTATTGAAGCGTTAATTCGTCATAATGTTAAACGTGGTTTGTGTGGCGCGGGAGATATTGATAATCAGGTTTTTAGACGATTAGAGTATTTACGAAAAGGTAGTCCACATAGCTCAGAAAGACAGCACGCTAATGGTCAAACTATTCTTATTGAAGGTAATCCATTACCAGGTGGTGGTTTTGTTATGCTATTTTCTGATATCACAGCGTATCGTCAAGCTGAACAAGTATTAAAAGAAGCTAACTTAGATCTTGAAACACGAGTTTATGAGCGTACATTAACCCTAGCAAAAACCAATGAAGCACTTGCTAAAGCCCATGAAAAAGCTGAACAGGCACATATTAAAAAGAGCCAATATTTAAAAGCATGCAGTCATGATCTTATGCAACCCCTAGAGGCAGCTCGCTTATTTACTTCAGCCTTAACGGAGCAAAAAGACTTAACCTTTGAGCAACAAAGACAAGTGGATAATATTGATAAGTCGCTTAGGGCTGCAAACGATTTATTAGCTGATTTAGCCGAAATTGCTCGTTTAGAAAGTGGCAATATTAAGCCGCATATTGAGGTATTTTCTTTAAATGAATTGTTTGATGACTTAGAGCAAGAATTTGCTGCGTTAGCTATTGAACAAAATGTTGAATTTAGATTGGTGGCAACTAAAACTTGGGTCAAGTCTGATAAGCACTTACTTCGACGTATTATTCAAAACCTTGTCGGTAATGCCTTTAGATATGCGAGCCCAGGTAAGGTGTTGTTAGGGGCGAGAATATCAAATAATGATGTGGTTATTCAAGTGCTTGATAATGGACCTGGTATTCCATTGGAAAAACAAGTCTTAGTATTTGAGCAATTTACTCAATTAGATACACCAACAAGCCAGTCATCTCGAGGCTTGGGGTTAGGATTAAATATTACGCAATCTTTGGTGCAACTACTAGGTCATTCTCTAAGTTTGCAATCAAGGGAGATGCAAGGCTGTAAATTTTCTATTTCGGTTGAAAGATCGAGCCAAGTAATAGCGCAACCGCAGTTAGCTACCCCAATAAAGAATATGGGTTTAAAAGGTATTACCGTATTATGTATAGATAATGATCCCGACGTGTTAAGCGGTATGGTTGAGTTATTGTCTGCGTGGCAATGTAATATACTTGCTGCTGATTCTCGAGAAACAGCATTAATAGAGTTTGCTAATCATCAAAGTGATATTGATATTTTGTTGGTTGATTATCAACTAGGTTACCATGAAGGTTTACCTGTAGGAGAGCAAGCGGATGGCCTAACATTAATTGCTGATATGCGACGTGATTGTAATCACTATATACCAGCAATATTAATTACAGCCACAACAGAGATTGGTATTGAAAATAAAGCAAAAAATGCTGATGTAGGCTTTATGCGAAAACTAGTAAAACCGGCTGCGCTGAGAGCGTTAATGAGTGCCAAACTGGCGCAGAAGTTACAAGTAGATTACGGCGATTAACTTGTTGCTGAAACAACTAATGTTTACTTATTTTGCACGGCTGGTTAATGGTCAATCGGGTATTCGTTATGATTGATCAAAACCTGTTTCAGCTAAATTTAGTTGAGAGATAGCGATAACTGCTTGTGTTCTATTACGCACATCGAGCTTACGAAATATGGCTGTAGCATGCGCTTTGATCGTTGCTTCAGAAACATTAAGATCATAGGCAATTTGTTTATTTAGTAAACCTTGAGCAAACATCATTAAAATACGGTATTGTTGCTGAGTTAAGCTGGCAACGCGTTCCGCTATATCTGTTGTGTCGGTGTTTGCTGAAGTCGCTTGAAATGAAGCAGGTAACCAAATATCACCAGATAAAACGGTCATAATCGCGGTAAAAATATCATCAACGGGTGTTGATTTTGGAATAAAGCCCGCTGCGCCATAACCCATTGCTTTACCAATAGTATTTTGATCTTCATGAGCGGAAACGACAACAACAGGAATTTGCGGAAAATGATTTCTAACGTGAATTAAGGTACTAAAACCGTGAGCACCAGGAATATTTAAATCTAATAGCAACAAGTCACTTTCGTTATTATTTTGTAACTGTTGTTCAAGCTCTGCTATGGTTTCCGCTTCAAGCCAAATTGTTTGACTTAACTTATTCCGTAAGGTTCCCAATAAAGCCTGTCTAAATAAAGGGTGATCATCAGCAATTATTATTTTTTGTGGCTGAATCATAGAAAAGTCCTATTTTAATTGTTCTCCTATTCTAACGGAAAATTGGCTAATGACCAATGTTACTTTTAAGTTAATATGGATTGGGAGAAATCCCACCTATATTAATACCAATCTCATCAACCATGTGATCATTTCTACTTGCTAAAATCACCAACTGGAACGTTATTTATTTAATAATTAGAACAACTAGTTATCGAAATAAATGTCTTATATTTGGCAATTTTTTTTAGGTCTAAAATTGTTCACTTAATTAATGAAACTGGTATAACTTAATATTGAAGCCCCAAAGTTAGATCTTTTTGGGGCGAGTGAATTGCTAAGGTTGATTATTTTTTTGGGGCTTTTGCTAACACAGCGGTTAATAGTTGCCAATATTGTTCAACTGTAGCAATTTCAATTTTCTCATCAGGTGAATGAGGAAATTTAATGGTTGGCCCTATTGATACCATATCCCAATGTGGATAAGGCTTTTTAAATAATCCACACTCTAAACCTGCATGAATTACCATGACAGCTGGCACTTTATTAAATAGCTCTTCATATGTCTCACTGACTGTTTTCATAATGGCTGAATCTGGGTTTGGTTTCCAGCCTGGATATGCACCACTAAATTTAATACTCGCATCAGCTAGCTCAAATACGGATTGCACCGTACGTTGTGTTTCTAAACGACCATCATCATGTAAACTTCGAATAAGTACTAGGGCAGTAAAGTTTTTACCTCGTGTACGTACAACACCTAAATTTAATGACGTTTCAACGATACCTTCAATATCATCACTCATTCGAATAACACCATTAGGGCATGCATTTAACGCACGTAGTATTTGATGTTGTGTTGTGCTACTCCAACATTGTTCAAATTCTTCTGGTGAAATAAGCAGCATATCAATATCCGTTTCAATGACGCTTAAATTGTGTTGAATTGTTGTTAAATATTGAGCTAGTTGCTCTTTTAATGCTGGTACGTCTGTTGTAGGTATAACAAAGCTTGCATTTGCTTCACGCGGAATAGCGTTACGTAAACTGCCACCATTTAGCTCAGTTAAACGTAGCTCGAATCTATTACTTGCTTCAAGTAAAAAGCGTACTAAGAGTTTATTTGCATTTGCTCTGCCGGTATCGATATCAACGCCGGAATGCCCGCCCTTTAAACCAGAGATCGATAAGTTAAATGCTTGATAATTTGCGGGTACGTCATCAAAATCTAATTTAAAAGTTGCTGTACCATCAATACCACCAGCACAGCCCATATAAACTTCGCCCTCTTGCTCAGAATCAGTATTAATTAAAATATCGCCATCTAACCAACCAGACTCAAGACCAAAAGCACCAGACATACCCGCTTCTTCATCAATAGTGACTAAAACTTCAAGTGGGCCATGAGCAATATCATCGCTAGCTAAAATAGCTAAAGCTGATGCTAAACCAACGCCATTGTCAGCACCTAAAGTAGTGCCTTCAGCTGTAACCCAATCACCACTTTCAATAACATAAGGTTTAATCGGATCGGTTAAAAAATCATGTACGGTATCATTATTTTTTTGTGGCACCATATCCATGTGAGCTTGTAGAATGATGCCTTGGCGATCTTCCATACCTTTTGTAGCTGGTTTTTTAATAAAAAGATTTCCCACGGCATCTTCTTTAATGGATAAATTAAGCTCTGCTGCCCAACTTTGAATCCAAGCCGAAATTTTTTGCTCATGTTTTGATGGGTGAGGGATGCTGCAAATTTTTTCGAATAATTGCCATAAACCTTCAGGTTTAAGATGTGATAATGTAGACATGTTTTTCCTTATTTGCTCGCCATTAAAAATTGCCATTGCTCATTGAAGTTACTGCTAGGTTTTTTGTCAAAGCCAGATCGTACATATTGGCTGATCTTTCCTTCAGCAAAAGCCACTAAAATGTTAGCAAGCGCTTGTTCGTTAATGGTGAATGTTTTACCTTCGCGTAATTTTCGTTCACGCAATATTTGTTTAAATTGTGATTCAAGTTTTTCAAAAAATTGGTGAACTCGAACGCGTAAACGTTCATTTTCACCCATGAGAGCATCACCTGATAAAATGCGGCACATGCCTGGATTTCGCTCAGCAAAAACCAATAACACATGAAGTACATGATGACAGCGCACTAGTGTTTCTTTGTGATCGGTTAAAATTAAGTTAATTCTAGAAAAAACAGATTCTTCAATAAAATCGATTAACCCTTCAAACATACGTGCTTTAGATGGAAAGTGTCGATACAAAGCCGCTTCTGATACGCCTACTTCCGCTGCAAGTTTTGCGGTTGTAATACGTTGACCAGGGCTTGACTGTAACATCAGCGCTAAACACTCTAATATTTGTTGTTTCCGACTAATCTTTTGTGGGCTTTTGGGGCTAGCTGGCATAGTAAGAAGATTCTCTATTATTTATTGTTTTTGTTAGGTATTGTTACTTATTTTTGTTTTGCTAAATAATGCTGATTAATTAAAGAGACTAATTTTTGAGCCACTATTTGTTTGTTGGCTAACGGAATATCTGTTTTATCAATAGTACTATATAGGGTTAACGCATTATCATTACTGTTAAAGCCTTGACCTGATTTTGCTACATCATTAGCAGCTATTAAGTCTAAATTTTTACGTATTAGTTTACCACGAGCGTACTGCTCCACATTTTGTGTTTCAGCTGCGAAACCTACCATAAATGGTTTGTTATCTAAATGCGCTACATCAGCAACAATATCGTGATTTTTCACTAATTCAAGTTGCATAGCATCATTATTTTTTTTGATTTTTTGTGTCGCTATGTGTGCAACTCGGTAATCAGCAACGGCAGCACAAGCAACAAAAGTTGTACATTGGGGAGCAAATTTTAATGCTTGTTCATGCATTTCATCAGCACTGTTTACGTTAATCAACTGGCTTCCAACAGGCGCTTTAATGTTAACGGGTCCTGAAATTAAGGTGACAGTAGCACCTGCACGTAAGGCAGCTTGAGCAATGGCATAACCCATTTTACCTGAACTGTGATTAGAGATATAACGCACAGGATCTATCGCTTCACGTGTTGGACCTGCAGTAATCACCCAATGCTGTCCTTGTAAATATTTATCCGTACAAAAATCACTCGCTAAAGTGACTAATTCATCCACATCGAGCATACGACCTAAGCCGACATCACCACAGGCTTGCTCACCACTACCTGGTCCCCAAATTTGTACATCACGCTCGCTCAAGGTTTTTATATTGGCTTGTGTTGCTAATGCGTGCCACATTTGTTGATTCATCGCCGGGGCAATCGCGATAGGTGCGCTAGTGGCTAAACAAATAGTTGTAAGTAAGTCATTTGCTATACCTGCAGTCATACGTGCAATAATATCTGCAGTTGCAGGGGCTATGATAATTAAGTCAGCCCATTTGGCTAGCTCTATGTGTCCCATGGCTAGTTCGGCTGCTGTATCTAGTAAACTATCTGCAACGGCATTGCCCGAAACAGCTTGTAACGTTAGTGGCGTGATAAATGCTTTTGCACCTTCGGTCATAACAACCCGAATATCAGCACCTTGTTCTTTTAATCGACGGACTAATTCTGGGATTTTATAAGCGGCAATCCCTCCGCTGATACCTAGAACAATTTTTTTGTCCTGTAGAATTTGCATAATCTGCTAATCTTAAACTGATGAATAATATTATTAATACGATAGCATTTATTCGCACTATTTGAAAAATAATCATTAACAAAAACAGCAAGGAAGCCGACTATGTGTAAATTAGATAAAGCATCGTCCCATGACGCAAATGATCGAACACTAAAACATTGGCCAAGTTCAGAGCGGCCTAGAGAAAAACTACTGGCACTTGGTGCAGCGAGTTTAAGTGATGCTGAGTTGCTTGCTATTTTTTTAAGAACAGGTGTTAAAGGGTGTAACGTTGTTGATTTGTCTAGAAACCTGTTAGTCAATTTTGGGAGTTTAGGGAATGTTTTTCGGGCGAATCAAAAAGAATTTTGTCATCACCATGGCTTAGGCAGTGCTAAATACGTACAGCTGCAAGCTTGTTTAGAAATGTCAAAACGATATTTAGCAGAAAAACTAGTACAGCAGGGCAATGCTATAACATCGTCACAAGCAACGAAAGATTATTTAGCAAGTGAACTGAGGAATGAAACAAGGGAAGTTTTTGCTGTTCTTTTTTTGGATAACCAGCACCAGGTCTTGAAATTTGAACGATTATTCTTGGGGACGCTAAATGCCGCAGCAGTTTATCCTAGAGTTGTTGTTGAGCAAGCCTTAGCTCATCATGCCGCAGCGGTTATTTTATGCCATAATCACCCGTCAGGCATTGCTGAGGCGAGTGTTGCCGATAAACAGATAACACAAAAACTTGAACAGGCACTGCAACTAATTGATGTGAAAGTGTTAGATCATATGATTGTTGCAGGAAATCAATGTTATTCATTTGCAGAGCATGGTGAAATTGTTTAATTTTTAGCGATGAAACTTGTATTAATTGGACAATTATTTACTAAAAAATAGCAAGCTAAAAGTAAATTTTTAGGTAAATCAGGTGCTAATTAACATCATTTATTTTATAAAAACTATCATTAAAAAGCGTTTATTTTGTATTTTTGCATATAAATAGCGCATATTTCGATAGTTGTGTGTATTCTAGCCTATTGATTAATAAGAATTTAAAATATCAAATGCGCTTTTTTATAGCTTTTTATTTTTAGTACTAGTATTAATTATTCAGTTTCTCTATAATATGCCACCTTTTTCAGGATCCCGAGGCGACGGTCTTGGGGAAAATATAGCTCGAGCTGAAATTAATTTTGGAGTGACTCAAATGTCTAAAGTTTGCCAAGTAACAGGCAAGAAACCAGTCGTAGGGAACAACCGTTCTCACGCAAGAAACGCGACTCGTCGTCGTTTTTTACCAAACCTTCAATCTCACCGTTTTTGGGTAGAGAGTGAAAATCGTTTCGTTAAATTACGTTTAACTCCGAAAGGAATGCGTATTATCGATAAGAAAGGTATTGATGCAGTATTAACTGATATCCGTGCCCGTGGCGAAAAAGTTTAAAAACTTTTCTAGGAGAATATTATGCGTGATAAGATTCGTTTAGTTTCTAGTGCCGGTACAGGTCATTTTTATACTACTGATAAGAATAAAAAGACTATGCCAGAGAAAATGGAAATCAAAAAATTTGATCCAAAAGCTCGTAAGCACGTAATCTATAAAGAAGCTAAAATTAAGTAATTAATTTTTACTTTGTTAAAATAAAAAACCCAGTTTAACTGGGTTTTTTTATGCCCGTAATTAATGAAATAGTCATTAAGGTTAGCCTCAATAGTAGCCCTGTTTAATTTATCCTCCGCATATAAAAATAGTCCTAATGTTCTTTTATGGTTATTATTTCAGTATGATGTCAGTCATCTTTATTTTACCAATGTATGAGTAATGAAACTTTCTAAAACGGCATGGAATAATGTCATTATATTTTCAGTAATGATTATTATTTTAATCATTAACACCACCAATAATCGACTATTCCCAGAGACAGACACTAATGATGAATTAATATTACCTGAGCATAGCGTGATATTAACGTTGTCTATTGCCTTTCCCAATAATACATCAGTAGTATTTGAGCGTGTTGCTAGAGCTTGGAAAACAAATAGCCAAGGGGTTTTAGTCGATTTAACTAATCAGCAAATAGACCAAATGATGTTTGCATGGCAGCAAGGTAGCGGCTTAATGCAAGCGTCAGATATTGTTATTGAGGGGCAAGAAAGTATTGAAATAAGCATTGGTATCGCAGGAGTTGAGCAGGAGCAGTTATTCAGGTTGTATCCTTTAGTAGAGCAGCTGTTAGTGTATAATCAACAGAAGAAAATATGGTTAGCTTTACCTGCTACCATGAAGCATCAACTTATACCTCTGTTTTGAGGTAGCCTAAGTATCATGAGAGTATATGCCTGAATTACCTGAAGTAGAAAGTTAACCCATATTATTAATTTAATTATCGTACTTATCCTTAGAGGAAAGTAGTATATGTTTATTATTACCTTTCAATGAAATAATGTATGTATAGTTATATTTCAAAAGCTCATGGTTTTAGACTTTTTTCTTCAGGGTATTTAAATCAACTCCCCTTGATACTCCCTTCTGCTTATTCAGAGTTTATTTCTACAACTCATCAGGATTATTTTCGGTCTAATTCTAATGTTTATGGTGATTTTGGTGAATTAACCCTTAAACTGAGAGATATTTCTAAGAGTGTGGTTGATTTATACTTAAGTAAGATAGCTATCTTTTTAGAGTGGGTCGAAAAATACTCACTTGAATCTAAATATGTGAACCTTGCTTCGCACCACAATATTCCAAATGACATCATTAATTATTATTTAAATGACTACTTGATCGGAGTAAAAGGGAAAGGTTCACAGTCAGTTTCACAACATTTATCAGCCCTTAAATCATATTACAACTACCTCGAATCGATTGGTTTTTCAACTAGGCAAAACATCTTTATTAAACCTAAATATAAAGAAAAAGCTCGAATGAATATAAAATGTCGAGGAGTGATTAAATATTTAAGTCCAGGGTTAATTGCTACGTTACTTCGATTATCAAAATCTAAACGTGATGCGCTTTTACTGAGAACTGCCGCTGAATGTGGTTTACGTAGTATGGAGAATCAAGCTTTTGTTTTGAACGACTTTCAAGTTGGGAAAACTTTGCATAAAGGCCTTTTAAATCTATTTAAAGAAATGAGAGATAATGAGGATAAGATAGAATTTATTTACTTAATCCAAGGAAAGTACTCGAAAGGTTCACAAGGAAGAGGTGGTAGCTCAAGAGAGGTTTTTATTAGCCGTGATTTACTTCAAAGTATGGAAGAATATTGGATTGAAGAAAGACCAGCTACAGAAACAAATTATTTTTTTCTTAATGACTCCGTTAACAACAAAAGGCCTATAAGTAAATCAAGGGGAACAGTGGTTTTTAATAAAATTAAAAAAGTCCTTTTAGAAGAAATAAAGGATACTGAACACACCGAAAGTCCTCAGCAGCAAGCGATCGAAGCTGGACACAGTTATCACCTATTACGTCATAGCTTTGGTACCAATTTATTCTACGACCTAGCGCAAGCTCAAGGAGTGAGATTTGAAGATGTTTCAACAACGTCTCAAATATACCTTACAGTGGCTGCTATTTTAGGACATTCCGTTACAGGAAAGTACGGTCCTCAAACCACTAAAGAATATATTCGTTCATGCAATATAAAGAGATTATTTGAGGTTTAATTTGAATTTGCAAAACACACATCTACAGAAAGATAAAAAATTAGCTTTAAAGGAGTTTAAGGATAATAAAGGTTTAAAGAACATTCCATTTAAGCCTGATGCCACTAAATTTGTCTTAAGTAATGGTGCTATCGTTACTTTTACAGCGGTTAATTCACCAGTTAAAAGCCTTATATTTAAATGCTTAAATTTAATACATTATAAAATTAATTTTACTGATGAAATGCATGTTAGTTCAACAAAGACGTTCAATGAAAAGGTTCCTGCGTTTGTAACTTTTTTAAATAACGGAAACCTAGATAACTTTAATATACTCAAACTATATGAAACTTATCGGGTGGAATCAGGGGTCAAATCACAATCAACTGGAATGAAGGAAATTCGGTCTTTTATTAATAAAGCTAGAGAATCCAATTCATTTATAGAAAGCCTAATAGAATCTGAAATCATAAGTTTACAAGAAATATCTAAAACTAAAATTGCACCAATACATGACTCAAATCCATTAACAATGACCGTTTGGTTTTCTTGGCATACTTGGCTTAGACGTGAAGACATAGGAGTAGGAGCTGAATTATATGCACGATTAGTATCCCCTAAGACTGTAATCAGATCGTTCAATATTACTATCGAAGTTGGATTACTTGAAGTCCAAAAAGCAAAATACGCTCTTATTGACTTTTTTAAGATAAAACACCAATGTTTCGATAGGTTTCCTGAGTTCATATCTAAAAAAACGCATGAGGAAAATAATTTAAATAACAACGTAAATTACACTTTTATGTATTACCTTTCTTCACAAGCAAACACGATTATTAACATTTTAAGGGAAGGTTATCACAGTATAAAAGAACCAAGTAACATTCTGAAAAATGCAATGGTTATTGTTATATTCTCCCTTGCCAAATTAAGCTGCCGAGATTTTGTTCTTGATAAATTCTTTAAAAATAAGGTGATTACGAATCAAATCCCTGGTGTTGGAGTAACCTGTAGTTCATATGAATCGCCCATATTTTCTTCAAACTGTCTAATTGCATTATTTAATTACTCCTGTAATTCAAAGCAAGTTCAATGCCCCGTAACATACTTTGAAAATCTATTTTTTACATGGATTATGGCTAGTCTAAGAGTACAACCAAGCGATATTCCAAAATTAAGACTATCAGATTTCCGATTCGTTAAAAAACAAGATGGATCAATTGTTAGCTTTGAATGTATGTATTTTAAAGGTAGGGCTCAAAGATATCATACCACTGAGCTTATTAATGGTGATTCAATTAAAGGAATTACTTTAATTAATTTCTTTAACGATCGTACATTTAACATGGTAAACAGAGACGTTTTCTTATCAACAAAAGTTAGAGCTTTAGCCGTTAGAAAAATATCATCATTAGCTAAAATTTTGGAGGTATTAAACGATAAACCTCAGCGAATAAACATAAAGAATGAGCACAATAAACAAAAAATCCCAATGTTAATCCTTCCTTCTCTCATCAAAATCTTTACAAAAGGAATATCATTTCCAGAATATAAAAGATCACATAAAATTCATATTAAAGACAGCAGTTATGTTGAAAAAGCAAAAGCTAACTGGCAGAAAAATTGTCAGTCATTTTGTAAAAGCGATATTTTTGGTTTAGCGAGTATCAAGAACTCTGCAGTTCATGCTGAAAGCGATCATTTTGATCCGACTAGACTGTTAAATTTTAATTCACACACTAATTCAACAGAAAAAAAGTTTTACCTCTCTCCACAAAATGAAGAATGGTTAAACAATTCAGGGCGTATTACCCGTGCTGTTATGCAAGATATACATAGTAATTTATATCAGTTAAGCAAAACTGAAGAAAAAGTTTTTATAAGTGAGTTTACTAATGCATGTGAATCCATACAAAGTAATAAGTCTCAAATACTATCACGCTTTAAAATTTTAACAGGAAAAAGTAGTGGTCAAATAACAAATGAATTTGGCTTTTGGAAAAAAGTAAAGACGATTGATGGAGACTTGCCTGACGAGATTTATTTGATAGATTCTCCTGAGACAGTTCTCAAATTAAAACACTACTTATGGCAAGCAGAACTGAATCATAGAGCTATATTAAAACAAACACCTGACTTTCTGTTTAATACTCTCTTGCCAACCGTGGAATGGATTGAAGATATTTTCATTAAGTCTAGATTTTCAAAACATTCCATATCTAAAGGTTCGAAAATGTTTGAACAATTTAAAGATGCTTTACCCCCAATTTTCAAAGCACAACAGGGACACTAATGTTTAAGCAACTAGAACACCAAATAGATAGCCCTTTATTTCATTTATATGAAGGTATGAATAAGATATTTCAGTCACGAAACATCTATGAAAATTGCAATATTCAAGATGATAAGTTGGTTTTTGTTGTTCGCAGAGGCTTTAAAAAAATCTGTGATTTTTCTTTTTTCGATGAAAATTCTTTTCATGTATGGAACGAACAATATATTACGTTTCAAGGAAATGTTATTCCCTTAAAATTTAAAGAATACGCTAAATTAATATTCATATTTTCAATGCCAGATACTGATGATGGTGATGCACTTTATAATCATTTCATTCACTTAAAATCGTTATTTACATTTATGAAGAATGAAAACATTATCGCTTTGGATGAAAATAATTTAAAGTCACTTTATTCATTATTAATTACTCATGATTTAAGCAACCATAAATTCAAAAAACGTTTTTCTTTGTCTAACCATTCGAGAATTAAATCATTTCCTGAAAAAAAAATTAGATTGGCTTTTTCTAGGTTTAAATGTGAAGAGGTAATTCCTAGAGCAAATTACTCCAAATTAAAAAATGAAGTATGTTTAAATATTACAGGAATGACATACGAAGATTTTAAAAAAGGAGGTACATTCGATTACTTAGGTTTAGAGATTGGGAAGCATTATATTGACCACTGCGGAACCATTTTTCAGGAGCATGGACTATATACGGCAGCTTCTAGGCTAACTCTTGAAAATTTTTCGCCTCCTAAAGGTATTAGTTTAAATCAAAATACAAAATCGATAATTGCGCAAGTACTATCAGGCGTAGAAATCACTAATCTGATTCCTCAACAGAGGACGACGAATAAAAAAATATTAGACATTGCTAGAGTAACAAAAAAACTCTTTGCAAAAGAATATAACCGCCATGCAAGTCTTTTTAAGGTTGGTGATATTAATCTCATAAATAAAATATTGCGGTTCATTGATATTCCTGAAAGGTTTGATAATCAAGAATTTATTAGAAGCTTAATGTTTACCCTAATAGAAAAGAACAGAACAAAATCTATTGATGGATACGTTGAAGAGTATAGATCTTTACTCAAGGATAGTGAACATTCCTTTGATAAAACAAATAATGAATTAATAGAATTTATTACAGAAGCATTGGTTGAAGACAAAATTTCAATTAATGATGTTACTAAAATTTGTATTGAGCACTTTAATAAATTAAAAGTATTAAGCCCTAATAGTTTGCATAAGGGCATACTATCGTTAACCAGTCACTTAGCTTTAGCTGAATCTGCAGGTTGTTCACTTTTTGTAGCATTGACTGGTTGGCGATGTAGTGAATTTGGCTTTCCTCTATCAAGTGTAAAGATATCAATAAATTCAGACCCTTTAGATAATGCTTATTCACCTTATAGGTTTCATGTTAATTGGGTTGTTCCGAAGACATCTGGCGAAACCAAGTTAGATAGAGAAATTACTTTAGGCAGTTATTTAATTGCCCAAAAACTACATATAATGAACCTTTCAGGTAATTCAACACCTTGCTTATTTAAACGTAATTATCAGAGATACAAAAAAGATCAACCTTTGTCCGAAGTTCATATTACCACCGTGATAGGTAAGCGTATAAGAAGATGTTGGTTTAAATTTCCTTTTGAATACTCTTTATTTAAAGAGTTAGAAGTAGATAATAGTCAATATATTGAAGCCCTATCAGATTTAGAAACTGAATCGTTAAAAAAAGTTAAAAATGAAGTTCAAGAGGGCATCGGAAAATTCACATTAATCAATACAAAAAATATTATACATACGACAATAGGTAAAAAACTTGAAGCTTATCGTGATGGTACCCTTAATGAATTAGAAACAAATATATTAAGTGATTCTCTTTCAGAAAAAACTAAAAAAAGAATTTTGGAGGTTAGTAATATCACTCGTGACATTTCATCTGCAATAACAGAAGAAATATTAAATGATGTTCGCTACCCTACTCCTCACTCTTTTCGACATATGTGGGCCGAAGCGGTTTTATTAAGGTACAGAGGAGATGTAGGTAAATTTATTCGCGCGAATTTCAAACACTTAGATGAACGATTTTTTGTAGCTTATTTACGTAACAAGGAAACAAAGACAGTAATGAATGTTGCGAAGCGTCAAATTATCAGCTCAATAGTTAGAGAACAAATGTACTCCGCTAAAATAGATGCTGGTGCATACACCGGAGGCTTTGATCGATTTATTAATAAAGTGATTCTTATTACTAAAATATTAAGTGAAGAAGATTATATCTCAAAAGTAAATGAAATTTCAGATTCCCGTATTCTGGATGTTAAAGTTAATGCCTGGGGTACATGTATGCTGCGTAAAGGAACATTAAGCACTGCAAAGTGCTCGAAAGAAGGTGAACCACAACGATTTAATGCTGAACCGAAACTTTGCCTTGGTTGTACAAATGTAAATATCAGCGAAGGGAATTTCACAGGGATTGTCATCTACACTAAAGGGGATATAGATACCTGCAGACATCCTGACCTTCCTTTCTTTGTGAAGAAGCCTTGTATTCAGACGGTTAACTTAGCTTATAAGCGAGTAACAGAATTACATAATAAAGACCCTAAAGATAAATATGCCAAATTTATAAATTATCTTGAAGAGTCTATTAAAATAGCCGAGGAATCAAAAGGAGAGGTAAATCATGAGTGAATATGATGATTACATTGATATTTTTCTAGATGAGAGTTCAATTAAAGAAGATGGCGCGATATGTTCTACAAAAGATGCTGTTGCTTTTTACCCTGACTGGGTTTCTGCAGGTAATGTATCTGTTCATGCGTATAACGAAATAGAGAATTTGAAAAAAGTAAGAATGCGATCCATTGCCATATCGAAATCGAAATCTGATTTAAATAAAAAATCCAACTATCAAATTTCGAAAGCGGAAGTTGCAAGAGCCATAGGAGTTAAGCCACAACCTTTATTTCACTCAGATACAACAACCTATTCAGAAAAGTTACTGATATTTATTAATGATGTAAATTTAGAGCTTGTGGAAAAAAGGGAATTGAAACTTAATCGTAGTAAAAATGGTATAAGCAGTCGTACTAAAGAAGATATTGTCTCTGGATTTAAAAAGCAGAACAAAACATTGATAGAACAAAAAGAAAGTATGATTGATGAACTTTATAAAAAATTTAAAGCTGAACTTTCTTTTGATGTAAAAGCTAAATTGAAAATAAGGTAATAGTTTAGATTATGGTCAATCACAATTTAATTCAATGACCCTGTAACAATATCTGTGTAAGTACCAATTTTAAATATAGTCTGCTATACGGTCTTCGAATTCAATCATAAAACGATTTAAGGCCGATTTCCAATTTCTTATTGGCATCGTCCATTTTTTCGATGCTTGAGTGATGGCTAAATAAATAACTTTTTTAGCCGAATCATCGTTGGGAAATACCTTCCTGTTCTTAACCGCTTTTCTTATCACGCTATTTAATGATTCTATCGCTTTGCGGATATCATTAGGGTAAATAAAGAGTGTATTCAGGTTATCCCAATGACGTCGCCAGGAAGCTGATATGCTCGGATATTTATCATCCCAACGTGTTGAGAATGCATCTAAAGCTTTCAATGCTTGCTCTTCATTAATTGCTTGGTAAATCGTTTTTAGGTCTTTGGTTACCGCTTTATAATCATTTCTAGTACGCAAGCTTTTATTTCTAAGGGATATAATTCAATAGGATCACAATTAATATTGGCCATGCCGCCATTAACGATAATGTATAGTTGGCTTTCATCTTTTGTATCTACGCCTACATGAAGACAATCATGATGGTTTGGCCGTAATAATCGATTTTTAAACTTTTCAACAGTAAGCATAATCATCTCAATTCACTTAGTCCCAAGGCGATAGATTCTTGCTGAAACCGACCAAATATATTAACCACTTTTTCATAAGAACTTGTCAAAAAATGATCATCAACCGCTGCTGTAGACTCGTCAGAATCAGAATGGTCAATAACACTTTCAAAGCCATTTATTTTCAGCTCTACTTTAGGGAGGGGCGTTTTTTTATTGTCAAAAGTAACAGTGCCTGAAACTTCATCATCAATATCCTCTTCAATAGGATTAGTTATCTTTTCAAACTTAACAACATCAGCTTCAAAAGGAACATCTTGTTTAACGCGGTATGCATATTCCAAAAGCTTAGGCTCAGCAGGCATATACATAATAGCTTCTTGGTTCTTTGAATCCGTCATTCTGAGGATACGTCCCAATATCTGTCTAAAATGCATCTCTGTTTTTATATTGGTCAGGTGGCAACAAATCTGCAAACGAGGAATGTTCGTTCCTTCACTGATCATTCCCACAGAAATAATCCATTTATTTTGGCTGTGCCTAAAGCGCTGAATAATACTTGTCGGCTCATTTTCTCTATATGTCACTACAACACTATCCTCGTTAAAACATGCCTTCATCAACGAAGATATCTGCCTTGCATGCTCAACAGATGAGGCAACAATTAATCCAGCAGCATCAGGGTTAGCCACCCTTATTGTATTTAATTTTTCATGTGCCGATGAAATAACGTATTTAATGACTTTTTCATTCTCGATAATTTCCTGATAAGGAATGACCGATTGTGAAAGTAAGCATTTAAAACTAGTAAATATTTTGGTTTCTTCATCATCCACCACCGAAATATTGTTATTATCTATCGCAATAATCTGCGGTACGCGGCAAACATCGTCGGTAATAGCCTCAGAAAGCCCATAAACGTAATCACATGATATTTTATTACTAGGGTGTAAGTAATTAGAAAGAACGATAGGAGCCGCGTCTGAGCGCCAAGGAGTCCCCGTTAACGCTAAGGTATATTTCGCCTTATCTTGAATATTTAGTATTATCTGCTCACCCCACGCATTGGCGTTATCAATATTTGACCCCGCACAATGGTGTATCTCATCAAATATCACAAACACACGATACCGTGTAAATAACCGCCAAAAATCGTCATTAAGAAATTGAAGATTTTGATAAGTTAACGATCTACCCTTAGCACCTATCAAGCCATCAAAGCGCTCTTGGGTTTTTAACTGTAAGCTTTCACTAAAGTCTTGAGAAACAATGGAAGAAGGTGAAAAGCAAATAACTAAATCAACCAAGCCCTTTGTTAATAGCTGGTTAGCTAATTCAGAAGCCATTAACGTTTTACCTGCGCCAGGTGTAGCTAAAGTTAAAAAGTGGCTATAACCATCTAAGTACTGCTTTAACGCTAACTCGATACATTCAGATTGCCATTGTCTTAATTTCATATGTTCTCAGGTAATTTGTCTTGGTTAAGTAAGCCCTCAATGGCCCTGATCTTCCCTAATAGCTTAGTATTGTTATCTCTAGCCTTATTGTACTTAGGCTGAATTTCATCAACCAATTCAGGTAATTCTGAATACAAATCTTTGTAGGCTTCTGACTCACCTAAGCTCAACAAAAATTCATTCTTGTAATCGTTCAGTTTAGCCAGCAGCTGTTGCTTCTTATTTTCTCCGTCATCCAACTCTGAATCAGGCAACATCGTTTCTTTTAGTTGTAGCGCATTAACATTAAAAGAATCCGTTTTACTAAAACGAGTAAAGCCCTTTTTCTTTGCGACGACTTTATTCAACCAACCTTTTTTTACTAACTTCAAAAGTTGTGAATATATATGTCTTCTAACGACAGAAGGGTCTAAAGAGTTATCATTTTTTAATGATAAATATAGTGACCGGACATCAGACGTAGTGAAGTGATCGAAGTTTGTTGCCACAATAATTTGAGTTATCAAAGGATCTAATTTCAAAACCAAACCTAGTTCACTTAAAAATAAATAATGGGTATTATAGGGCGTGGTGCTTTAACCCTCAACATGAAAATCTAATCATTTTGCCTAAAGGAAGAATAAGGTGAGTGATTTAGTAACTGAATTTGGTGAAATGTTGAGAAAAAAGCGCAAAGAATCAGGCTACTCTCAAGAAAACTTTGCCGCCTACGTGGGCATTGAAAGAGGTAACTACGGAAAAATGGAGCGAGGCTTAGTTAATATAAAATTAGAAACTTTGTATAAATTAACAAACGCTCTAAATTGTGAATTTTCTGAAATAATGCCGCCCAAGGGTAAATATAAAATTCGTATCGATTAATTTGATATACAACAAATGACCAAATTAGAAACACCTGATAGTATACGGAAGTAATTCTTTTTAAAGATTCATAACTGATATTTTTAAAAGTTTAAATAACGCTGAAATGCTGTAAAGGAGAAATGGCTTTGAGTTTAAGTGATAACAGAAAGTCTAATTTTTATTTCCTCGCTGAACATGATCCATTGTTCGTTGAAATTGCCAGTTCAGCTGAGCGAGCATTTGCAAGTGACCCTAATACAACACTTTTCAAATTGCGTCAGTTAGGTGAAGCATTAGCACAACATATTGCTGTACTCAATGGTACCGAATTTGATGAAAGAACATCTCAGTCAGACCTACTTTACAAGCTTAATCGGGAACTTACATTAGAGCCTGTTGTGCGTGAACTATTTCACACATTACGTATTGAAGGTAACAAGGCTACCCATAAATTTCGAACCAAACATAAAGAAGCTATTAATGGCTTTGTCGTTGCTCGAAAGCTTGCTATTTGGTTCCATCAATCTTTTGGTAAATCAGGTGTTAAATTTAAACCAGGGCCATTCATAGCCCCTATAGATCCAAGTGAACAATTACGACAACTTCAATCTGATATCGCTAAAGTTAAAGGTGAGTTGCAAGAAGCAAACATACAACTAGATTCAAACCAAAAACTTAATGAATTAATAGAAAAAGAAAAATCTGAATATGAAGCTTTAGCGTTAGCTATGGATGAGGAATCTCAGTCTTTAGCGAAACAAGCAAAATTACATGATCAAGAGCTGTTGAATCAACAATTAGAATATGAAAAAAAGATAAAAGAACTACAACAAACAATTAAAAATAAAGACGAAAAAGAAGCAACGACGAATCGACAAAAGATTAGTAGAAATACACAGGCAGCCAGTAAAAATATTGTTCTAAACGAAGAACTAACTCGTATCCTTATTGATCAACAACTAGAAGAAGCAGGTTGGGAAGTCGATACTCAAGAGTTAACGTATTCAAAAGGAACAAGACCTGAAAAAAACAAGAACAAAGCAATTGCTGAATGGCCAACAGCTCATAAAGGTAAGAAAGGTCGAGCCGACTATGTATTATTTGCAGGTTTAATACCTATTGCTGTTGTTGAAGCTAAAAAAGAAAACATAAATGTTGCAGGAAAAGTCTCTCAAGCAGAGCGTTATAGCAAAGGGTTTAAAGTAACTGCACTCATGCTCCCAGCATGGGAAGAGGAAGGAAAAACGATTGCTTGGCCTGACGAAGAAGATAGCCATTATCACATTCCATTCGTTTATTCTTGTAATGGTCGGCCTTATGTACCTCAATTAGAAGAACAATCGGGCACATGGTTTCGTGATGTGCGTTCATCAAGTAATACAAAAAAAGCACTACAGAAATTCCATACGCCTGAAGGTTTACTCGATAAATTAAAAAGAAGTAAATCAACCGCTGAAAAGTTATTAAAACAAGAAGGATTTAGTTATCTCAAGCTTCGTTCTTATCAAGAAAAAGCAATTACATCAGTTGAACAAGCTTTAGAAAACAACCAGCAAAAATGCTTACTTGCTATGGCTACAGGTACAGGTAAAACCCGAACTATAATTGGATTAATGTATCGTTTTCTTAAAGCAGAGCGATTTAAACGTATTTTGTTTCTAGTTGACCGAACAGCTTTAGGTACACAAGCATTAGATGCATTTAATGAAGCGCCACTAGAACAGAATCAAACACTTTCAAAAATCTATAATATCGCTGAATTAGGTGATATGGCTGCAGAAGCAGAAACAAGAATACAAGTTGCTACCGTGCAAGCAATGGCTTTGCGTATATTTAAGTCAGATACACCACCATCACTTGATCAGTTCGACTGTATTATTGTGGATGAGGCACATCGTGGTTATACGCTTGATCAAGATATGACAGAGGGCGAACTAGCAACACGAGATGCAAGTCAATATTTGTCAAGTTATCGCCGCGTTCTTGATTATTTTGATGCTATAAAAATAGGATTAACGGCAACACCGGCAAAACATACCAGTGATATTTTTGGTAAACCTATTTATACCTATTCCTATCGAGAAGCTGTAGCAGAAGATTGGTTAATAGATCACGAACCTCCAATTCGATATGAAACATTATTAACTCAAAATGGCATTAAGTTTAATAAAGGAGATACTGTTGACTCTATCAATATTCAAACCGGTGAGGTAGAAGCTTCAGAATTGGAAGATGAATTGAATTTTGATGTTACTGCCTTTAACCGTGGTGTTATTACTGAAAAATTTAATCAAGTTATCTGCAAAGAGTTAGTAAAAGAGTTAGATCCCTTCGGCGATGAAAAAACAATTATATTTTGTGCTCCATCAGCAGGTGGAATGCATGTTGATATGGTGAAAAGGTTTTTAGATGCAGAATTTAAAAATATTTATGAAGACGAATACAAACAGGCTGCGGTAGAAGTTTTAGTTGGTGGAACAGACAAAATTGATCAACTCATTAAAAAGTTTAAAAACGAGCGTTACCCAAATATAGCAATCACGGTTGATTTATTGTCTACAGGTATTGATGTACCTAAAGTATGTAATTTGGTTTTCTTTAGAAGGGTTAAATCACGTATTTTATATGAGCAAATGATAGGTAGGGCAACCCGTCGTTGTGACGATATAGGCAAAACGGTATTTCGTGTTTATGACCCCGTAGATATCTATGCAACACTACAAGAAGTAAACACCATGAAGCCGTTGGTAAAAGATCCTAAAATCACTATTGAACAATTAATGGATGAATTAAGTGATCCAGTAACATTAGAGCAAGCACTAAATGCCCCTGGTGAAACAGCAGATGAAAGTCATGCAGACGATGTACTTAACCAACTTAGCCAAAAAGTTATGCGTGTATTACGAAAGGCTAATAAAAAGTCTGAAAGTAAACCAGCGCTTAAACAAAAACTTGATGAACTTGAATCCCTTTGGGGCGTTGAACCGGCCAAGTTACATAAACACTTACATACCCTTGGTCCTAAGCAAGCGATAGAGTTCATGCAACAAAAAGGACTAACTAATGGCGGCTTAATCAATAAGCTAAACGAAGTTAAACAGTTTTGGGGCACCGAGTATCAACCAATTATTTCTGATCATCATGATGAATTGAAGGTTAGAGAGCAAAGTTACGGTAAATATGAAAAACCTCAAGATTATTTAGACAGCTTCAGTCACTTTATTAAAGAGCAACTTAACCAATCTATTGCGCTTTCTGTTGTAGTGAATAAACCTCGAGATTTAACCCGAGAACAATTAAAAGAAATTAAACTTTTACTTGATGGCGCAGGTTATAATGAAGCTCACTTACAAAGTGCTTGGCGTAACCAAACAAATCAAGATATTGCTGCAAGTATTGTCGGCCATATTCGTCGTGCAGCGTTAGGCGAAGCATTAATCCCCTTTGAACAGCGGGTGAATAACGCAATGCAACAAATTTATAGTCAACATCAGTGGCTTCCAGCACAACGTAAATGGCTTGAACGATTAGCCAAACAACTGAATTTTGAAGTTATTATTGATCGTAAATTTGTAAATACACGATTTTCAGAAGATGGTGGTGCTAAACGATTAGACAAAGTTCTAGGTAATCAATTAGACACAGTACTAACCGAATTAAGTGACTATCTCTGGTTTAACGACCAAGCCAGTTAGCACGTAACGAGTCAAAATAAGTACATAATATTAATTTTTAGCTAAGGTGATTTTTCACCTTAGCTTGTAGTAAAACTAGGAATAAAAATGAGTAATAACGACATCGTACAAAAACTATGGAACCTATGTGACGTATTACGTGACGACGGTATTAACTACAGTGATTATGTCACTGAGTTGGTCTTGCTATTATTCATCAAAATGGTCCATGAAAATACTGAAAACGGTGTACTAAAAGCACATACATTACCTGAAGGATGTCGTTGGACAGATCTAAACGCTAAGTCAGGTATTAACTTACTGAATGATTATCGCCGTATCTTATTATCTCTTTCTACTGGCAAAGATGCTTTAGGTAATAACATCCATGAAGACCCTTTAATCAGTGCAATTTATGCCGATGCGCAAACCCGTTTACGTGAACCAAGACATTTAGAGCAGCTGGTTAAATCGTTAGATAACATTCAAGATTGGTTCAGTGATAGCAAAGATGGCTTAGGTGATTTATATGAAGGGCTGTTACAAAAAAATGCAACTGAAACTAAATCTGGCGCTGGTCAGTACTTCACACCGCGTGACTTAATTGACTCTATGGTGCGTTGTATGAAGCCAAAAGCTGGTGAAATAATACAAGACCCAGCAGCAGGTACCGCTGGTTTTTTGATTGCGGCTCATCGCTATATTAAAGCGGCAACTGACGATTTGTATGACTTAAAACCTGAACAACAGAAATTCCAAAAAAATAAAGCCTATCTTGGTGTTGAGCTTGTGCCTGGTACTCGTCGCTTAGCACTCATGAATTGTTTATTACACGGTATGGAAGGTGACGAAGATGGCGTTATTCATCTCGGTAATTCGCTAGGCCAAGTCGGCGCAAATTTAGAACGTGCAGATATTATTCTAGCCAACCCACCATTTGGTACCAGTAAAGGCGGTGATGCGTCGATCTCTCGTGACGATTTAACTTTTGATACCAGTAACAAACAACTTGCGTTTTTACAGCACATTTACCGTAACTTAAAACCTGGTGGTCGCGCAGCGGTTGTATTACCTGATAACGTACTATTTGAAGCCGGTGCAGGTTCTGATATTCGTACCGACTTAATGAATAAGTGTAACCTACACACCATTTTACGTTTACCTACGGGTATTTTTTACGCGGCAGGGGTTAAAACTAATGTATTGTTTTTCACCAAAGGTAGCGAAAAAGATAAGTTACAAGAAGAAAATTGTACTGAGAATACTTGGGTTTATGATTTACGTTCAAATATGGATAACTTTGGTAAGCGTACCCCTTTTTCAGAGCTGCATTTACTACCATTTGAAAAGGTTTATGGTAGTGAACCGAAAGGTACAGCAAAACGTAAAGAAGGTGAATGGAGCTTTACTGAGGAAACTAAAGTAAATACACCTGAAAATAGCCGTTGGAGATGCTTCTCTCGTGATTATATTCGTGATACTAAAAAGGACTCCCTCAATATTTCATGGATTAGAGATAAAAAAAGCGTTGAAGCTAATGATTTAGAAACGCCCGAAGCACTTGCAGGTGATGCAATGAATGAATTAAAACTTGCATTAAGTGAACTTGAAACTCTGATGGAGTCACTTGCTGCAGGGGCCAAAGGATGAGTATAAAGACTTTACCAAAAAAATGGGAAAAAGATACTATAGGGAACTTAATCGAGTCCTCCAATACTGGTTTAGTCAGAGGAGCAAAAGATCAAAGTTCAAGTAAGCAATTTGATTATTTAAAAATGAATAACCTCAACACCAAGGGTGATTTCGAAATAAGTAACTTGATTAAAGTCGATGCGTCAGATGAAGAAGTTAATAAGTTCTCGTTGCAATATAACGACTTCATTTTTAATACAAGAAATAGCGTTGAGCTAGTTGGTAAGTGTGGAGTATTTCTTCATCGAACTGAAAAAAAAATTCTTTTCAATAACAACTTATTAAGAATACGATTTCACAAAATTGAGCCCAAGATAATTGCTTATTGGTTTAACTCAGCGGAAGGTAAGTATCAGCTAAGAAATATTACCTCTGCTACAACAAGTGTTGCTGCAATTTATCAAAAAGCATTAGTTGCTTTAGATGTTCCAGTTCCGCCACTTGCCGAACAAAAAGAAATAGTCAAACAGTTAGAAGGCTTGTTGGCTAAAGTCGACAGCATCAAAAATCGCCTTGATTCTATTCCTGACATTATCAAACGCTTCCGCCAATCCGTCCTCGCTTCCGCTGTTAGTGGGAAATTGACTGAAGGTGTGAAGACGGAAAATATTAAAAACTGGAAGCCTATAAAACTACAAGACGCGGCGAATATTATTGATCCACAGCCCAGCCATAGGACCCCAAAAGAAGTATCTGGGGGTATTCCTTATATTGGAATAGGAGATTTAAAACCTGATGGATCAATTGATTTTTCTCGAGCTCGTAAAGTATCTATAGATGTACTTAAAGAGCATAATAATAGGTATCAGTTGAAATTAGGGGATTTTGTTTTTGGAAAAATAGGTACCCTTGGTAAAGCCACTGTACTACCTATGGATATTGATTATACACTTTCTGCTAACGTTATCCTCATTCAGCCTAATTTAGACGTGTCAAATGCTACATATATTATGTTATTTCTTTCTGCTCCGTCTACTATGGATGAGATTGCAAGGCAATCCAACTCAACATCCCAAGCCGCTTTTGGTATAAAAAAAATGAGAAACTTTGCCTGTGAACTACCTCCTGTGAGCGAGCAAAATGAAATAGTTCGTCGAGTAGAACAGTTTTTTACTTTTGCTGACAAAATTGAAGAAAAAGTTAATGCGGCTCAAGAACGCGTTAATAATCTTACTCAATCTATTTTAGCTAAAGCTTTCCGTGGCGAATTGACAGCAGAATGGCGAGAGCTTAACCAAGCCTTAATCACTGGCGAAAACTCCGCAGAGGCCTTATTAGCTAAAATACAAGCTGAGCGTGATGCCTTGTCTAAGAAGAAATCACCTAAGAAAAAGCCAGTGAAAAAGCAAACGACCACAAGGAAAGCACAAGACTAATATGAAATTATTAAGTATCACCCTCGATGGTGAATATAAAGGATTACGTTCAGATACTTTTGATTTTAGCCAAAGTGAAGGCCGTTTATTGGCTTTTATCGGTTTAAATGGTTCAGGGAAGTCTCAGTTATTAGAGTTGATAGGTGAAACATTCTCTTACCTTGAGCGGTACAAACGACATGATTTTAAAGTTCGTTGCCCGTTAGGTTTTGCTGTTTCTGTTATTTATCATATTAATATCGAAAATGATCCAGATGTATTGAGTTATCCCGATGAAATGATTATTGATAATAGCCATGAACCAACGCTGAAAGTTAGTATTACAGAAGATGGTAATGTAAAAGTTAAAGTTAAAAATGGTGATGAGTGGGAAGAGCTACGTTTAAATGAAAAGTATTTTCCAATTCCTGCTTTAGTTGGCTACTCTTCAGGATTAAATGAAAATCTTCAACGAAGCTTTATGAAGAATGCTGTTCAGTTTTACGACATTATGCGTGTCAGAAAAAATCGTCGTAAAGAGCTAGGTTTAGATATCGTTAAAGAGATTGATATCGTTCAAATTAATGAACGCTATTTAAAGCGATATTCTCATATTTTTTCGGCTCCTGAAGGTGAAGCACGAGAGCAAGATGGATTATTATCTCTGCGTGAGTCAGATACAGCAATCCCTAAGAACATTTTCATGGATTATGACTGTTGTGCGCTATTAATGACCTCATTCTCCATACTTCCAGATGAAGAAATAAATACACTCCTCAAAGAAATACGATTTAAGTTACCCAAATTAATTAAGCTAAAATATGATTTACGCAGAGGTTTAGCCTCAGTTGATGCAGTAAAAGACATTGCTATACTTATACGTGCAGGTGGTGATAATTGCGTTGAGGGTATTGGTAACAGAACCACAGATAATGAATTTGATTTATATGAGCTAGATTACCTTGCTGGTTTTATTACTCTTGACTTATCGAATCAATCTGTAAAAGAAAAACTTTCAAATGCGAATTATAATGAGCCACTTCGCTTATTTGAGCGATTATATAAGATACAACTACTTGGCGTAAGTAATTGGCAAGGCGATGATCTTAAAAAACTAAGAAAGTGTGATTTCATTGAAACGGTTAAAAAACCATTAAAAACTAAATTACCGTTATCAGTTGAACGTCTTGAGTTGGCTGATGAAAATGGACAGTGTGTTAATTTTGACGACTTTTCAGATGGTGAAGCACAACTGATACAAATATTAGCCGCCGCTAGAATATTTCGTGATGAACAAACACTGTTTCTTTTTGACGAACCTGAAACACACCTAAACCCTTCTTGGCGTACATATTTTCATAAACACCTAGCTCAAGCTAATCAAGTTGGTGATGTCTGGACTAATAGCACTCAAACGTTACTTTCTACTCATTCACCCTTTATGATCTCATCACTAAAAAAATCAGACGTTTACCGATTTGAACGTGACGACAATGGTTTTATTAAAATGAATAGAGCTGAGAACCAAACCTATGGTGCTTCGTTTGACGTTTTGATCAAAGAGTATTTTGATTTGAAATCGCTTATTTCTCAAACCGTCGTCGAGGACATTAAAGTCCATCTACCTAAGGGCGATTCACAAGAAGAAAAAGATCAAGCCCGCGCTTGGTTAAACGAAAACATAGGTGAATCGATGGAAAAAGCATACTTGCTAAGGAAGCTGAAAGAGTAATGTTATTTCCCGCTAACCCTGCAACGCCTAGGTGCAAAATATTTGAAAAATTAAATGAAGAGTTATTGTTCTTTTTACGGACAAGTACCACTCGAACACGATTCTCTCGCCAACTATTTTCTAGGACTGTTGGGCAAGAATGCTGGGACAATGAAGCAACTAAAGAAAAATTTAAAGCCGTTTGGGATGCGTTGCGAGTTACTCAGACTGATAAACAAGTGTTTTTCGATTTAATAAATAACAGTCAAGATGTATCTTTATTATTTGCAGACAAAACTGCTGCTGTCCCTAGAGTTCAACCACAAAGTTTGTTTGATGCTTTAAAGAATTTAACCACACACCTTTTTACTAGAACAAAAAAGTTGGCTGGGATTATTCGTTTAGCTACTGAATCGATAGAACAACATTATCAGGAGTATGTACGTTCAAACACTGAACTGTGTTTTTTATGTGGAACTGCCGCGCTTTCCCATAACCGATTTAACATAGTCGATGATGAACAGTGGGTATCAGACTACGATCATCTTTTGTGTAAAGATAAATACCCAACATATTCATGCCACCCAGATAACTTTATTCCCACTTGTCACATATGTAATAGCAAGGCAAAAGGTGCACTAGATGTGCTTCATAATGGAGCAACGAGAAGAAAAGCATTTTATCCTCTCCCGCCGCTAGCTCAGAGTTTTTATCAAAAGGTAAAAGTTACACCAGTGTTTGCTGAGCTTAACGACTTTGCGGCTGATGGTGATAGTAATCCGTTGCGAGCAGCACAAATCACTTATCCAAACTCTACTCCAGATGAAGCTGAGATGATAAAAGCCTGGATAGATATTTACCAAGTACCTAAAAGGGTTGGATCTAGAATCACTTCAACTTTTTGTGAATACATTGATGGGGATTGTGCGCCCGAGGATTTTAACGATTTTTGCGAGCAAATTAGGCGTAAATCTAGACGTGAACCACAAGATATGAAAATAACAGAATGGCGTTTTTGGTGGTTTAGGCTATACGAATGGCTTCATGAGCAAGGCGACGATGTGAAGCAAGGTGCTTGGTCACTCATCGAGTGGAAGCAACAACAAGTCAATAATAATCAAGATGCAGAACAGACATTTGGTTATTAAAGTTGTTTTGGTTCTTGCCGTAACTGATTAACTGTAGTTATAATATTTAACTTCCCTTTTTGGTAATAACAACTATAATTCCCCTTTGGGGAACTTTGGGGCGTAATGAAGGTCTTAGGAAGAGACAAACTATTAAAGTTTAGTCGAAAACATGCAAATATAAAAAATGCACTAGATGCGTGGTTCTATGAAGCAGAAGATGCTGAGTGGAATACACCTCAAGATATTAAAGACCGATATAGTAGTGCAGACTTTCTATCGGACAATAGAGTTATCTTTAATATAAAAGGTAACCACTACAGGCTAGTAGTGAAAGTGAGATATCAAAATGGCATTGCTGTTGTTGAATGGGTTGGAACCCATTCGGAGTATGACAAGCAGAGCTTTTAAGGACAAATTATGAACCATATTAAATTAATCAAAACAGAACAAGATCATGATCAGGCCCTTTCCCGCTTGATGGCTTTGATGGATCTCGATCCTAAACCGGATACAGCTGCAGGCGATGAGCTAGATGTACTTGCGCTATTAATTGAAAAATATGAACAAGAAGTATTCCCTATGGATGTTCCTGACCCTATAGAAGCAATTAAATTTCGTATGGATCAACAAGGCTTAATTAAAAAAGATTTAATTCCTTATTTTGGTTCTGCATCCAAGGTCACTGAAGTACTTAATGGTACTCGAAATTTAAGTATTAATATGATCCGTAAGCTTAGTGAAGGCTTAGGCATTTCAGCCGATATACTTATAAAGGAACCATGCCAGAAAAAAGCAGTTTCTGCAGATATTAATTGGCAAGCCTTTCCTTTGGCAGAGATGCGCTTACGAGGATATTTTGAAGGATTCACAGGGTCATTACGAGAGTTAAAAGAATATTCAGCAGAGAAAGTAACCTCATTTTTATCGTCTGTGAAAAATGGGTTTGATTTAGAACCAGCAATGCTCAGAACTTCAGCACATTTACGTTCAAATGATAAAGAAACTAATGATTATGCGCTTTGGGCATGGCAAGTGAGAGTTTTACAAAAGGCCAAAGAAGAGCAACTTAAAACTAACTACGCTGTAGGAACTGTTGATTTAAAATGGATGAGAAAGTTGGCTGAGATGTCTTGGTCGAAACAAGGTCCTATTTTAGCTAAGGAATATTTAAACAGTCATGGTATTCATTTAATCATTGAGCCACATTTACCTAAAACATACTTAGATGGAGCCGTTTGCCTTTCTCCTACTGGTAATCCTGTTGTTGCCTTAACATTGCGACATGACAAGTTAGATAATTTCTGGTTTTCATTGATGCATGAATTAGCCCATATAGCGTTACATGTTGATGGAACCGAAACTTGGTTTCTTGATAACTTAGACGCTGAAGGAGGTGATGAAATTGAACAACAGGCTGATGCATTAGCTCAAGAATCTTTAATGCCTAACGATAAATGGGATATAGATAAGATATTAGAAGCAAGTGATGTTCGTGCCTTAGCTAAAGTTCTTAGTATATCTCCTTGTATCGCTGCTGGGCGTATCCGTTATGAATTGAGTGAACATTCGATGTTTGGTAAATTATTTAGAGAAAAGATCAGACATTGTTTCGTTTAATAAAATTGCCATTCGCTAATCTACGATTTGTTATGAACAGCTAAATTATATAAGAGTATTATGCCAGAGCTACCGGAAGTAGAAGTTTGTAAGCGTGGAATAGAGCCACATGTCTTAAATCAAATTGTCAGTGATGTAATAGTCCGAAATGCAAATATGAGATGGCCAATTACTCCGACGATTTCAGAAATTTGTAGTGAAAAAATTATTTCTGTTAACCGCCGAGCTAAATACCTCTTGCTTGAGACTTCTAGAGGTATATTAATGTTACACCTAGGTATGTCAGGTACTATTAGAGTAATTGACAAAGATACCCAGGTGACTAAACATGATCATTTTGATTTGGTTTTAGAAAATGGATTAGCTTTAAGACTCAATGATCCACGTCGTTTCGGATCCGTATTATGGATTACAGAAGATATTAATGAACACCCGTTAATTATAAAACTTGGCCCAGAGCCTCTATCTTCTGATTTTACAGATGATTGTTTATATGAAAAGTCCCGTAAAAAGACAGTTCCGATAAAAACTTTTTTGATGAACAACCATATCGTCGTTGGTGTTGGTAATATTTATGCAAATGAAAGCTTATTTAAAGCGGGAATAGATCCAAGGAAGCAAGCAGGAAAAGTTTCTAAAAAGCGTTATATAGAATTAACCACACATATTAAACAAACATTAGCGCATGCGATTGAGCAAGGCGGTACTACTTTAAAAGACTTCACTCAATCAGATGGTAAGCCAGGATACTTCGCACAAGAATTATTAGTTTATGGTCGAGGTGGTATGCCCTGTTTCGTTTGCAAAGAAAAATTGAAAGAAATAAAACAAGCAGGCAGAGCAACAGTATTTTGCCCTACATGCCAAAAAAAATAAGTTTTGCGGATAGGTAATAAAGATTCGCCTTAAAGTCTAAATGGGGTAGTTTTGTACCTAAATTAGTCGTTGCTATTAGAAAATTTAGATGAAAATAATGTACCTGTAAATCGTACTTACTTTTTATTGCTTTCTATTTGATTTATTCCTTTTAAATTAATAGACCTACTCGTTCTCTGCACATGCAGGTACGAAATTATGGGTTGTATATGTGATGAAGTGTGCCGTTTAGGGATTAGTCCGCACATTATAAATAATGAAGTGTCTAAGGTGGTTGTTCGTAATGCGAAGTTACGATGGCCTATTCCTGATGATTTACAAAAACTTATAGGATTAAATGTTAAAAGTGTTGACCGACGTGCTAAGTATTTATTACTGCGTTTTGACACGGGAAGTCTACTTTTACATTTGGGTATGTCAGGTACACTTCGTGTGATTGATAAAGAGGTACCTGTTGCTAAGCACGATCACTTCGATCTGGTGTTTGCCAATGGGGTCGTATTACGCTTAAATGATCCTCGGCGTTTTGGCGCCGTTTTGTGGTTTGATGAGCATTATGATTCTCAGGGGCTATTAAGTAAGCTAGGGCCAGAGCCACTCACCGATGATTTTGGTCACGATTATTTATTTAATAAGGCTAAAAAGAGAAAAGTACCCATTAAAACTTTTTTAATGAATAATCATGTAGTGGTGGGCGTTGGTAATATTTATGCTAATGAAGCGTTATTTTTAGCGGGTATTTTACCTACAGCGCTAGCAGGAAGTATTAGCCGACAGCGTTATAATCGGTTAACCGATATTATAAAGCAAGTGCTTGCTGCTGCGATTGAGCAAGGGGGCACTACCTTAAAAGATTTTACTCAAGCTGATGGCCGACCTGGATATTTTGCTCAATCATTATTTGTTTATGGCCGAGCAGGAGAAGCTTGTTTAACTTGTAAAGAAACATTGTTAGAAGTTAGGCAGTCAAATAGAAGCTCGGTATATTGTCCTAATTGTCAGCAAGACTAGACTGTAGTTGATTAGTACATCTTACGGCTTTATGAGTTAGTCTTGAACGGTTAATGGCGGATCGTTTTAGCATAACCAAGTTTATAATAATTTGTTTATTGCAAGGTCTTTGAAAACAGAACTTATTAAGAGATTTCTTAAAAAGTTAGTTATACTGACGACAATTAAGCGCGTCATAATAAGGTATGTGATTGTAAGAATGAGTAAATCAATTCTTTTTCATCGTATTATTCCACATAAAACCAGTAAAATATGGGTTGTTTTTGTCCATGGTGCCGGCGGAAGTTCGGCAATTTGGTTTCGTCAACTTAGAGTTTATCAGAAAGACTATAATGTTCTTTTACTCGATCTTCGTGGCCATGGAAAATCTACCCATTTAGTACAAACTTTTGTCGACAGTAATTACTCTTTTAATAAAGTATCTGAAGATATTATTGATGTATTAGATCATAACAATATCGTTTGTGCACATTTTGTTGGTATCTCATTAGGTACCATTATTATTCGTAATATTGCAGAAATCGCACCTGAATATGTATCAAGTATGGTGTTAGGAGGGGCTATTACTCGCTTTAATACCCGCAGCAATACACTAGTTTACTTAGGAAATATCTTTAAACATTGTTTGCCGTATATGTGGTTGTATCGTTTGTTTGCGTTTATTATGATGCCAAAAAAGCGTCATAAAGAATCCCGTCTGTTATTTGTGCGTGAAGCTAAATTATTGTGTCAAAAAGAATTTATTAGATGGTTTAAACTGGCTATGGATGTAAACCCTTTGATGCGTTACTTTAAGGAAAAAGAGATCGATATACCTATTCTTTATATTATGGGCAAAGAGGATCATATGTTTTTAGGGCCTGTCAAAGAGATGGTAAAGCGCCATAAAAATAGTTTGCTACATACTATCCAACAATGTGGACATGTTTGTAATGTGGAGCAGCCAGATAGCTTTAATCAACATTCATTAGCCTTTATTGCAAAACAAGGTTGTTAGTGAAGCAACATTGTTAGAAACTAGGCAGTCAAATAGAATCACAGTATATTGCCCTAATTATCAGCCAAACATACCTAAGAGCATAATAGTGTGAAAAGTCAGATCAGTTTAAGATGGCTTTTTTTAATGCATCTTGAACAATAGGGTGAACAAATTGGCTGACATCCCCTTTATGTAAAACGACTTCTTTTACTAATGTTGATGAAATAAAAGAGTTACCTTCTGAAGGTGTTAAAAAGACACTTTCTAAATCAGGTGATAAACGGCGATTCATATTTGCTAATTGGAATTCATATTCAAAATCTGATACTGCACGTAAGCCACGAATTAAAACTTTTGCTTGATGGTGCTTAGCAAAGTCGACCAATAAACCACTAAAGCCAACAACGGTAACATTGTCTAAGTCTTTAGTTATTTGTTGTATCATTTCAACACGTTGTTCAAGTGTAAAGCGTGGCTTTTTACTTGGGCTTGAAGCAACACCAATAATCACCTCACCAAATAACAGGCTAGCACGTAAAATCAAGTCTGAATGCCCATTTGTAACGGGATCGAATGTGCCAGGGTAAATTGCTTTTATGCTCATGTTTTAAGTTTCATTTATTGGTGAATACTAGGCATTGTAATGGTTTAGTTAAGTTTCTTACAAGCATTAACCGTTTAAATATTATAAAACTAATCAATAGTCGTTATGGGGTTTGATATAGGCGCTGTATGCAAGTAGGGTATTAGAGAATATTCTACAGAACAATACTCTCTCCATTAATGCGTCGTCTCTTAAGTTCTTTAACTATTTACATAGATCAAGTTGTTACTTAATACGTAATCTGAACCTTGATTTAGATCGTCTATAAGTTAAAGTATTTACTCAAAAAGGTTTCAAGTTCAATGTATTTTGATAGTATGATAGATATGTAAAACTATTTAAATTACCTTAAATTAGAAGGAAGAAGTAGCCTCTATGAAAACCCGCGATAAGATAATTCAGGCAAGCATTATATTATTTAATAAGCACGGAGAGCGAAATGTCACCACAAATCATATTGCAGCACATTTAGGTATTAGCCCTGGTAATTTGTATTATCATTTTCGGAATAAAGAAGACATTATTTTGTCTATTTATGAGGAATATGCAAGTAATTTACTGCTTGATACTATTCCAAAAGTGAGTAATGAGGTAAAACCACTTGATGCCATCATTCTTTATATGGATGCGGTATTTCAAATGATGATGAAGTTTAGATTCTTCTATAGCAATTTACCCGTATTGTTAGATAAAAATCCAAGTTTACGAGAAAAATATGTTGAGGTTCAACATTCAATCGCTGAACGGGTAAGTCAGTTACTAATGTCTTTAAAAGATGCTGGTATTGTTGATTTTAATGATGATGATTTAACCGACATAGTCAGTATTTTACGTATTATTAATACATTTTGGTTAAGCTTTTATCAAACACAAAATATGGTTAATGAAATAAATGACTCGGTATTCTATCAAGGCGTGCTTAAAATATTAGTTATTTTAAAACCTTATACTACAGAAGCAGCAATGCCTGAGTTAATAAAAGCGAGAGATATGTATCAACAGCGTTGCAAAGATGCCTTGGTTACATTATAAAGACAGTATGTTAGATTTATAATGCTAACGACTAGAATAGGATATTCAAATGTCTTTGGAAACAGTAATTTCAATCAGTATCTTAGGGCTATTATCTTATTTTATTTGGCGCTTAAATAATCCTCGTCGCACTCCTAAAAATAGAGGGAGTGTGACCAAAAATAATATTAACCGTAAACCTTTGTTACCTTCTAGGCAAGATGATCAAGAGCATAGCCTAGAGGGAATAACTAACGTTGCAACAAAGCTTGAATTTAAACTACCAGAGGAGTTTCTAGAATTCGAATTATTGTTTGCTGAAGAACTTACGGCCGAGCAACAGCATACAGCTAAAAATATTACGGAATCATTTCGGAAGCCACACCCATTATTATTGCCATTGATTCAAGGTGGATTTGAGCCAAGTGAACTGTTTGACTTAATAAAAACCGATGCCGAAATGACTGCTAAAATTTTGAATGCCGTTAATTCACCATTATTTTCTTTGCGTCAACCTATTACTAATATTAATCACGCTATTATTTTTTTAGGTATTACACAAGTTAAAAATATCGCAACACAACTCGCTGTGCAGCAAGATTCGCATTTAACTGATAAAGCGCAGAATGCCGCGTATAAAAAACTATGGACTGCAAGCTATTTGGCTAGTGCCTTTGGTTTGATTCTAGCAACAGAAATGAATGTGGAAAATTCAGCAGAGCTATCAACACATTGTTTACTCTCTTATTTAGGTGACCTCGCCATTTTGTCTTATCGCCCAGCGATGGCTGATGTTTACTTAAAGAATTATGGTTTATTTGAGCGTACTAAGGTTTTTCAGCATGTTATTGGTGTTAATAGCGCGGTATTAGGTAAACGTTTAGCTCAACAATGGCAATTACCGCAATCTATTGAAAAAGGTATAGCTTATAGCTTATTACCTTTAGCTAATAATACCGTTGATCTAGCTATATCTAGTGAAGAATTACAGCAGGTTTCTTTGTGTTATATTGCCTGTCGTTTAGCTGATTTAGTGGCATTTGGTGGGTTAAGAAATATATCAGAATATAAAGAATTAAGCTTTGAGGTGATGGGGAAAGTAGAATTTTATTACACCCAAGATATCATTAAAATGGCTCGACTTGATAAAATTAATACCCTGATTACGGATATTAATTTTAGAAAAAAAATCAATAAAGTTATAGAGCAGGCTTATTGATTATAACCTGCTAATAATGCATCCCAATGACTTTCTTGCCAGTAAAAATTAGAAAGTTTTTTTTGCTCTTTGCGGAAAGAGCGCAGTAACCGCTGCATATTATTCTGTTGCCAACGGGTGCTAACTGCTCTTAGCTCACCTTGATCAAAATCGATTAACCAAGCTTTATTATTATTATTATCAATTAAAATATTGTGCGCATTTAAGTCGTGGTGATATATACCTTGTGAGTGAAAACGACGAATCGTTTCGCCAATATTAAACCATAAATCATCACTTATTACTTTTTGGGTTAAAATGGCCACCAAATCTTGGGCGTTTTCAATGCGACTGCTCAGTAAATCTGCGCGATAAAGTAAACCTTGGCGTATCACCCGGTAAGCAATCGGTTTGGGTGCAGGCAATGCTAATGTTTGCATATGAGCTAATAAAGAAAACTCTCGATCTGCACGGGTATGTTTTAGAGCGGTGAAGAAGTAACTATCATTAACTATTTTACCAATTAAGCCACCACGATAATAATGACGCAAAACCCATTGCTTGTCTTGTATGCTGGATTGATATTGAATAAACCAAGTTGTGCCTCGACCTTGCGCTGATCCGGTAATGGCATTGTTTTCTTGCCAATATTCAGCGGTAAGCATTTCTGGAGTGAAATCTTCAATTTCATTTCGATTAAAAAGACAGTACGTATTTCCGTCTTTAAAAGCTGCTAATTGTATCATGTTACTCATATTACTAATTCCTTCACTTGAGCTAACGTTCGTGTACTCGCTCCTTGATTATTAAGTACTACCTTATGTGCTTGAGATCCGAGTAGTTGAGCTGCTTGTGTATTATTTAGTAGATGTATGACGGCTTGCGCTAATGCTTGTTGATTTTTATTTTCTAGAATAGGTAATTGTATAATTCCGTTATTTTTTTGTAATTGTAGTAAAATATCAGTGAAATTTTTCATGTCGTTACCCACAATAATGGGTTTTTTGAATAACGCTGGCTCTAATGGGTTATGTCCTCCAATATCACTAAAACTGCCACCCATAGTAACAATATCTGCAAGAGCATAAGCAGCTATTAACTCCCCCAAGGTATCGAGTAGCCATATATTATGATTTGTCACTTGTTCACTTTCACTGCGTTTAGCGAGTGAGTAACCTTGGTTAATGCAAAGTTTGGCGACTGAACTAAAGCGTTCTGGATGCCTTGGTACAAGTACCAATAGAAGTTGAGGAAATTTTTCTTGGATTACGTTATATGCGGCCAATGCTATTTCTTCATCACCTTGATGTGTACTTGCCACTAACCAAATGGGTCTATGTGGCGGTAGAAATTGTGCTAGGGTTCTTTGTTTATCTTCAGTTGTTGCATTAAGGCTAATATCAAATTTGAGATTGCCAGATACTTGGCATCGGTCACTCTCTGCTCCTAATTGCAGGAAGTTATCTAAATTGTCATGGCTTTGGCACAATATTTTATCAAAATGGTTTAACGTTGGGGTGATCAGCGTACTAATTTTTTGATAACTTTTCATTGAGTTGGCAGATAATCGCCCATTAATTAGCAAGAGTTTTATTCTTTTGTTGGCGCATTGACTGATTAAATTAGGCCATAATTCTGTTTCCATAAAAATCATTAATTGTGGTTGTAAGCGATTTAAAAATAATGAGGTGCAAGGCAAAATATCAAGCGGTAGAAAAGTATGTTGCACGCGTGAGCCAAAATGTTTTTTTACTTGTGCAGAGCCGGTAGGGGTAAAAGTAGTGATGGTAATAGGGTACGTTGGATATTGCTGTAATAATAGCTCTACAAAAGGAGTTATCGCGATTACTTCTCCAACGCTAGCTGCATGAACGACAATCCCTTTAGTGTTTTGTTTGTTCAATAATATAGTGCTAGAGGTGAAACCGAAACGCTCACTTAAACGTTGGCGATATTGTGAGTTACTAAAGGAGCGAAATAAGAGAGCCAATAATATAATAGGCGTTAGTAATAGTAGTAAGATTCGATAGATTAGTAACGCAAACATAAATTGTTCTACATAAATTGAACGGCAGTAAATTTATGTTTTATTATACCTAAGTTTACTTAAATAAGTTCACTTAAATACTGATGAATATGAAAAGTGTAAGTTTACAAAACAAAAAAAATTATTTTGTATTTACCGGTTTAAATTTAATGTTAGCGGATAGTACGTCGTAATTATAATTTTACATTGCCTCTCTTTTTTACAAAATATTGTTCAGTGGGTGACTCTGTATAAGTTAGCGTAAGTGCGTACAATTAACACATTCATAATTTATCTATCAATGTAGGGTTTTTCGTATGTCTAAAGATAATTCGACAACTTTTTGTAACCATATTCAAGAACAAATTACACAAGTTAAAGCGGAAGGTTTGTACAAAGCAGAGCGTATAATTACTACTGCACAACAGGCTCAAATAGCTGTTAATACCGGTGAAGAGGTTATTAATTTCTGTGCCAATAATTATTTAGGTTTGGCGAACAATGCTACCCTTATTGCGGCTGCAAAAGCAGGGTTAGATGAACACGGTTTTGGTATGGCCTCAGTACGTTTTATTTGTGGTACACAAGATATTCATAAAACATTAGAGCAGGGTATTAGCGAATTTTTAGGCATGGAAGATACTATTCTATATTCTTCTTGTTTTGATGCTAATGCTGGGTTGTTTGAAACATTATTAGGTTCAGAAGATGCCATTATTAGTGATGCGCTTAATCATGCCTCAATTATTGATGGTGTGCGTTTATGTAAAGCAAAACGTTTTCGTTATGCCAATAATGATATGGCGGCATTAGAGCAAAGTTTAATTGAAGCTGATGCGGCTGGCGCACGTTTTAAATTAATTGCTACAGACGGTGTTTTTTCTATGGATGGTGTTATCGCTAACCTTAAGGGTATTTGTGATTTAGCAGACAAATACAATGCTATGGTGATGGTTGATGATTCACATGCTGTTGGTTTTGTTGGTGAAAATGGTCGAGGTAGTCATGAGTATTGTGAGGTAATGGGTCGTGTTGATATTATCACCGGTACATTAGGTAAAGCGATGGGCGGTGCTTCAGGCGGCTATACTTCAGCGAAAAAAGAAGTGATTGAATGGCTACGTCAACGTTCACGTCCCTACTTATTTTCAAACTCTTTGGCTCCTGCCATTGTTAATGCGTCTATACAGGTCTTGCAATTATTGGCACAAGGTGGTGAGTTGCGCAAAACGCTAAAAGAAAATACGGCATATTTTCGCAGCAATATGGAAGCTGCGGGCTTTACTTGTGCAGGTGCCGATCATGCTATTGTCCCGGTAATGTTAGGTGATGCAGCGGTAGCTAGTGAAATGGCAAATAGACTACTCGCAGAGGGTATATATGTGATTGGTTTTTCTTTCCCTGTTGTGCCAAAAGGCCAAGCACGTATTCGTACGCAAATTTCAGCGGCGCACACTAAAGCGCAACTAGATCAAGCTATTTCAGCCTTTACTCGTATTGGTAAAGAAATGAATGTGATTAGTTAAGGAATAAAAATTATGAAATCATTATCAAAATCCAAAGCAGAGCAAGGAATTTGGCTAACAGACACAGATAAGCCTGAAATGGGGCATAATGATCTGTTAATTAAAATTAAAAAAACTGCTATTTGTGGTACCGACATTCATATCTATAATTGGGATGAGTGGGCGCAAGGCACTATTCCTGTACCTATGGTTGTTGGTCATGAATATGCGGGTGAGGTCGTTGGCATTGGACAAGAAGTAAAAGGTTTTGCGTTAGGTGATCGTGTTTCAGGAGAGGGGCATATTACTTGTGGCCATTGTCGAAACTGCCGAGGTGGACGCACACACTTATGTCGTAATACTGTGGGTGTTGGTGTTAATCGTGCAGGCTCTTTTGCGGAATATTTAGTGATTCCTGCTTATAACGCCTTTAAATTACCAGATGAAATTTCTGACGATTTAGCTGCTATTTTTGACCCTTTCGGTAACGCTGTACATACCGCCTTATCATTTGATTTAGTTGGTGAAGATGTCTTAATTACCGGCGCTGGCCCTATTGGTATCATGGCTGCGGCTGTTGCTAAGCATGTTGGTGCGCGTCATGTCGTTATTACTGATATTAATGAATATCGTTTAGAACTAGCTGAAAAAATGGGCGTTACACGTGCTGTTAATGTATCTAAAGAAAACTTAAAAGATGTGATGAATGACTTAGGTATGACAGAAGGTTTTGATGTTGGATTAGAAATGTCAGGTGTACCATCAGCATTTACAAGTATGTTAGACAATATGAATAATGGTGGTAAAATCGCCATGCTAGGCATTCCAGGCAAAGACATGGCGATTGATTGGAGCCAAATAATTTTTAAAGGTTTAACGATTAAAGGAATTTATGGTCGTGAAATGTTTGAAACTTGGTATAAAATGGCTAGTCTTATACAATCTGGTTTAGACTTATCGTCTATTATTACCCATCATTATGCGATTGATGATTTTCAAAAAGGGTTTGATGTGATGCGTTCTGGTAAATCAGGTAAAGTTATTTTAAATTGGGAGTTCTAGTGACAGATAATCAATCAAGTTTTAAACATATGCAAGTTGATGAATTACATGCGGTATTAGAGAGTAAAAGCCATGTTGTGGTAGATATACGAGACGAAACATCATTTTCAAATGGTCGGATAACAGATGCACTTCATTTAACGAATGAAAATTTAGCTGATTTTGTCCGAGATGCTGATCTTGATGCACCTGTTGTTGTATGTTGTTATCACGGACATTCTAGTCAACAAGCTGCACAATTTTTGTTGAGCCAAGATTTTACCGATGTATATTCTCTTGATGGTGGCTTTACGCAGTGGCAATTACAATATCCCGATAATATCGCTCGCTAAGGGTTAATCAATGCTTGAAGATCAAAGCTTAAAGGCTTTAGTTCAGTTAGAACAACATAATGTTGCTTTACTGTTTGCTAATTATTTAGTCACATTAGGCATTGATGCTAAAGTGGTTGCCGAAACGGTTATTACGGATACTGGTGAGAGTAAGCAAGGCTATACCGTATATTGTCAGCAAGATAAAAAAGAGCAAGCGCACATTGAATTTGAGCACTTTATTAAAAAGCCTTTTGATCAAAAATATCAGCAGGCTGCTTGGCATCATGGTGAAACTGTTAGTGTAAAAAGTGGTGATTTGACCCTGCTAAAGAGCTTTCGAGAAAGTTTTCTTGCGCATGCCGGCGTTGTGACCTTAGTAGTATTCATTCTTTGTTGGTTTGTTTATTTAGGGAGCAATTTAGGCTGGGCGCGCGATCTTTTTACCCTACTGCAGTTTTACCCTAAATTATCATTAGATGCTTTTATTACAGAGCCTTGGCGTATTATTGGCCCAGCATTTTTCCACTTTTCATTATTGCACATAGTGTTCAATACTATGTGGTGGTGGCAACTGGGTGGTAGTATTGAAAAAGAATTAGGCAAAGGAACGTTAATTAATTTGTTATTAGTTTCTGCTATTTTTTCTAATTTAGGACAATTTGTTGTTTCAGGTGCCAATTTTGGTGGTTTGTCTGGTGTTGTTTATGCGTTAGTAGGTTTTGTGTGGTGGTATGGTTATTTAGCACCAGAGAGAGGACTGTCGTTATCTAAACCTATTATTGGTTTCTTATTGTTTTGGCTAGTTTTAGGCTTTCTTGACATATTACCAGTGAATGTCGCTAATACAGCGCATTTATTAGGGCTTATTTCAGGGTGTTTGCTAGCGGTTTACAGTGTTAAATTTGTTAAGAATTAGTGTGCATTCCTTAAAAAAACTGTTAAAATGCGCCGAATTATTATACACGCTACATTTAACATGGAAATTAAATTATGAATAAGTTACAAGGCTTAAAAGCAGTACTTCTCTCTTCTCCTCTTCTTCTAACAAATGCATTTGCAGCAGATAAAACTCCACTAGCGGAAGATCTTGTTGGTAAGTTTTATGGTGGTGCGCATTTACTTTATATTGATACTGATGATGGCCGTAAACTTTCTGATCCATTAAAAGCGTCAGACCCGTATGCGACTAAAGGTCACGGTGCTGGTTTTGGTGCTGAGATTGGTTACCGTTTTACTGAGTCTGTAGAAGCTCGATTATCTTTTAGCCAAATTAATATTGATAAAGATAATAGTTTTTATGATAAGCCTTATGTAGCTGATATTTCTGCTTTGTACTTCCCAGAAAAAGAAAGCTTTTATGTTGTAGGCGGATTAGGCTATTTAGATATCGGTCAAGCAAAAGAATCTGTAAATTTAGGTGTTGGTTACCGTCACTACCTTAGTGAAAATACAGCGGTTTATCTTGAAGGTAAAGGCCATTATGAATTTTCAGATCACCATCAAGAAGGTAGTGCTCGTTTAGGTGTTATTTATTTCTTTGGCGGTAGTGAAAAATCAATGCCAGAGAGAAAGAAAGAGCCGACAATGGTAGATAAAGCAGGAGCTGCAGTTGCAGGTCTTGTTGCTGCTGTGAAAGGGAATGATGATGATAATGATGGTGTTTTAAATGATTATGATAACTGTCCTGATACGCCAATTACAGATAAAGTAGATCGTAAAGGTTGTACTATCTTTACTGAAGAAACAAACAGAATGAGCTTGTTAGTTAATTTTGATAATAATAAGTCTACTGTTAAGGCAGAATATTTACCAGAAATTAAAAAAATGTCTGACTTTTTAATGGCTTACCCAGATGTTTCTTTGACAATTGAAGGCCATACTTCAAAAGTAGGTAGCGCAGCGTATAACAAAAAAATCTCACAGCAACGTGCTGATGCAATTGTTGACGTATTAGTTAATCGATTTAATATTGATAGTGATCGTTTATCTGCTGTAGGTTTTGGTGAAGAAAACTTACTTGACTCAGGTGATAATCAAGAAGCACATGCGAAAAACCGTCGCATAGAAGCGAAAGTTTCAGTAACTGAGCAAGTACCTGTTAGTCGCTAAACACGTAACTTTATTAGATATTCATATCTAAACAAAAAAGCCAAAGTGTGAACTTTGGCTTTTTTGTTTGTAGAACTAAGGGTATTTATTAAATTGGGTTAGCTTAACTCGCCTAATTATCTAACCATTGCGTGAATAAAAGCTTTTTAATTAACGGTTGACCTGTTTCTTGTGTTAATAACTCTTTTACTTTTTCTTCGCATTTCAGCAGTATCTCAGCACGGCCTTTAATCGATTTTATTTTTTCTTCAGGCTGTTTGCCGATAATATCAATAATGGCATCGCGTAATAATGCAGAATGATGCTCAACAATTTCTATATTTTGACTAGGTACCATTAACTCAACAGTTAGGCGTACGTAACCCATTTTTTTCTTTAGAGGAATATAATTGGTGACTATGTCTGGTTCAAAGCCGAAATAGGCATAATCCACTGCCTTAGTGCTTAAAGGCATTAACAAACAAGTTCCAATCAACAAATATTTAAGCATAATGTTTACTTCTTAGAGTACATCAGTAGAAAATTAGAGACATTACTTATCATAACCTGAAATTAAATTTTTTCCTGAAAAAAGTCACTTTTTTTTAATCTTTTACTTTCAAGGTAAAATGAGTTCGGGCAAAAACAATGGTATTATCAATCGGGCTTTCACTTTTAGATTAATTTGGTTTTTAGTTTATGAATTTTAAATCGTTTTTTCCTGTTACCTTGTCGAGTTTTTGGCATGATGCTAATGATAGCTTCATCGATGAAAATTTAAAAAGTTGGTTGCTTGATCCTGCTTCACTCACTTTACGTCTCAAGTCCCATTGTCATCAGTTTAGAGTGGAGCTTCTAGGTCAGCAAGTTGAAAAGTGCCAAGAAAGTGAAGCGGTCGACCTTATTCTTGCTGGAGAAGAAGTGTTAGTGCGAGAAGTTTTACTTTATTGTGATGATAAACCTCAAGTTTTTGCGCGAAGTTTACTACCATTGTCGAGTTTAACGGGGGCGGAGCAGGCCTTAGCTAACTTAGGAACAAAGTCATTAGGAGAAGTTATGTTTAATAACCCTTCTCTGAAAAGAAAAACCATTGAAGTTGCAGAGTTTGATGCCACTAGTACCGTTAGTCAGTTAGCTAATAAGTTACCAGGAGTGAGAAAACCTTTAATATCGGCAAACAATCTTTGGGGGCGACGTTCAATATTTATTTTAGAAAATAAACCTTTGATGGTATCAGAGGTATTTTTACCTGGCGCATTCGCTTACCAACAAATAGACAAGCCAGGAGATAACTATGTTTAGTAGATCAAAACAAAAGTGGCAAGCAATCAAATTAATTACCCGTATGGATAAGCCTATTGGTACTTATTTATTACTATGGCCAACTTATTGGGCGTTATGGATTGCTAGTGATGGTTGGCCTAACTTCTATTTGTTACTTGTTTTTAGTCTTGGCGTATTTGTTATGCGTAGTGCCGGTTGCGTCATTAATGATATTGCTGATATGAAAATTGATGGTAAGGTTGAACGAACTAAAAATAGACCTTTAATTACAGGGTTAATTAGCAAAGAAGAAGCGATAAGTTTGTTTGGCCTGCTTATTGGTATTGCTTTGGGCTTAGTATTAACTTTAAGTTTACCAACAATTTATTTATCAATAGTGGCGTTGTTGCTAGCTTCTTCATACCCATTTATGAAACGATATACTCAGTTACCGCAAGTCGTACTCGGTGCGGCTTTTAGCTGGGGAATGATCATGGCTTTTTCTGAAGCGCAAGGTGAAGTTCCGCTCGTTGCGTGGTTACTTTTTAGTGCGAACGTATTATGGACGGTTGCTTACGATACTATGTATGCCATGGTAGATAAGGACGATGACTTAAAGATTGGCGTAAAGTCGACAGCTATTTTATTTGGTGAGCACGACAAACGTATTATCGGTTTTCTGCAATTATTGGTGCTAGGGCTTTTGTTTACCGTTGGTGAGTTATTAGCATTTGGTTGGCCTTATCAATTAAGTCTGATTATTGCCGCAGGTTTATTTAGCTATCAACAGATGTTAATTAATGATCGTAAGCGTGAGCGATGCTTCCAAGCTTTTCTACATAATCATTGGGTTGGCATGGCGATTTTTATTGGTATTTGTATTGAATATTTATAGGTTTTTTATAATTAAAGACTAAAGTCTTGTTTACTTTTTGAACTCGAGTTGCTATTAAATAGATTCAATAATAAAAAAATGATTCTAATTAATTCGGGGAAGGGAATGAAAAAATCAATATTGTTAACACTACTGCTTGTATTGTCGTTAGGGGTTTCAGGAATAGTAAATGCTGCAGACGGTAAGGTTTATCGTTGGAAATTAGCTGAAACTTGGGGGCCAAACTTTCCTGTTTTTGGTGATACCACTAAAAACTTAGCTAAGATAGTAAAGGAAATGTCAGATGGTCGTTTGATTATCCGTGTTGACTCAGCTAACAAACATAAATCACCATTAGGTGTTTTTGACTTTGTTAAAAGTGGTCAATATCAAATGGCGCATTCTGGCTCTTACTATTGGAAAGGAAAAAACTTCAACACATTATTTTTCACTACAATACCTTTTGGTATGACAGCACCAGAACAATATGCTTGGTTCTATCATGGTGGTGGCATGGAGTTAATGAAAAAAGTTTACGACCAGTATGGTATTTTATCTTTTCCAGGCGGTAATACTGGTAACCAAATGGGGGGCTGGTTTAAAAAAGAAATAAATACTGTTGAAGATCTTAAGGGATTAAAAATGCGTATTCCTGGTTTTGCCGGTGAGGTTTTAGCAAAATTAGGCGCCAAACCAACCAATATTCCTCCAGGTGAGCTTTATACTGCACTTGAGCGTAACACCATTGATGCTCTTGAATGGGTAGGTCCTTCGTTAGACTTACGTATGGGGTTCCATAAAATAGCTCCATATTACTATACCGGTTGGCATGAGCCTGCAACTGAACTGCAGTTTATGGTAAATGAGAAAGCTTATAATTCATTACCAAAAGATTTACAAAAAATCTTAACAATAGCAATGAAGACTGCTGCTTATGATATGTATATTCAGTCATATCACGAGAGTGCAATTAATTTAGCATCACTTAAAAAAGATTACCCTAATGTAAAAATGCGCTCTTTTCCTAAAGATGTCATGAATGCGATTCAGGAAGCAAATAATGAGTTGCTAAATGAATTTTCTGCGAAAGATCCTATGACAGCAGAAATTTTAAAATCTCTAACGGAGTATGAAGATAAAGCAAGGGCATGGACTAATTTGTCTGATCGCGCTTATCTTGACAACTTCGACGCTAAGTAAGTCGTAAATAGTTAAAAATATATTGCAGATGTCTTTACTTAGTATAGTCATCTGCTTTTTTTGTTGGGGTTTACCAACATTAGTTTGTAAATTTGTATGAGTATTAATCATGAGAATTATTAGATGAATTTCACGTTAAAAGTCATAGGTAAAATTATTGATGCACTTGGTAATTTTTGTAGCATATTAATGTTACTCATGATTATGAATGTTTTTTATGATGTGGTTAAACGTTACTTTTTCAATGACGTTAGCATTGGTATGCAAGAATTAGAGTGGCACTTGTTTGCTGCCATGTTTATGTTTGGTATCGCTTACACTTTAAAAGAAGATGCACACGTGCGAGTCGATATTTTTTATGATCGAATGTCTGCGCGTAAGCAAGCAATTATTAATCTTTTTGGAAGTTTATGCCTTGCCTTACCAATCACCATAGTTATTCTCTATTACAGCATAGATTATACGCTAGGCGCCTATCAGATGAATGAAGGTAGTGCTGATCCTGGTGGACTGCCTTATCGATGGATTGTACGTTCTGTTATTCCAATATCATCAGTTTTTCTTATTATGTCTATTATTTACATGGCATTGAATAGCGTTCGCACCTTAATTACACCTGTGCTAGTCACCTATAAAGAAGGAGATGACTCATGACGGGTTTAGTTCTTTTTGGTATCGCACTAATTTGTTTATTTTTAGGTTACTCGGTTGCTTTTACGTTTGCAGGTGTTTCTCTAATTGTTGGTGTTTATGTTTTAGGGTTTGAGTTATTTGAATTTATGCCGTATCGCATAATGAGCATTATGGAAAACACCATTTTAATGGCCGTCCCTATGTTTATTTTTATGGGTATAGTGCTACAAAAAACTGGCTTAGCTGAACGCTTATTGGAATCAGCTGCGAAATTGTTTGGTGGTATTCCTGGTGGTGTTGCTGTTTCAACTATTGTTGTTGGTGCTTTACTTGCCGCTTCAACTGGTGTTGTTGGTGCAAGTGTAGTTGCTATGGGCGTTATTTCCTTGCCTGTTATGTTGAAGAACAATTACCATCAACCAACTGCTGCTGGTGTTATTTGTGCGTCTGGTACGTTAGGGCAAATCATTCCTCCTTCTATTATTTTAATTATTCTAGGTGATGTAATGGGGGTGCCGGTAGGCGACTTATTCCGCGCTGCAATAATACCTGGCATGTTATTAGTGGTTTTTTATACTGTATATATTTTAGGTTTAGGTCAGTTTAAGCCTGATTTTATGCCACCTATAGAGGTAAATGAAAGTAAACGCGAATTATTGATGCAAGCATTAAAAGATATTGTGCCACCTATGATACTTATTTTGATTGTGTTGGGTTCAATCTTTGCTGGTATAGCGACACCTACTGAATCGGCTGCTATCGGTGCTGTTGGAGCAATAATATTATCGATATTGTATAGAAGCTTTTCTTTTTCTAAGTTACATGAAGTGTCAAAAGAAACGGTTAAGGTAACCTCAATGGTCTTTGCTGTTTTAATTGGTGCAACTGCATTTTCGATGGTATTTAGTTATTCAGGCAGTGAGTATCTTATTGAAGATTTCTTTTTAGAATTGCCTGGTGGAACATGGACTTTTATCGCTTTTGCGATGATTGCCATTTTAATCCTAGGCTTTTTTATTGATTTTATCGAAATTGCTTTTTTAGTGGTGCCAATTTTATTACCAGTGGCTATCGCGTTAGACATTAACTTAGTGTGGTTTGCGATTTTAATATCGATGAATTTACAAACATCCTTCCTAACACCGCCTTTTGGTTTTAGTTTATTCTATTTGAAAGGAGTAGCGCCTAAATGGATGAAAACCACGACTATTTATAAAGGTGTTATTCCTTTTATTCTTATGCAAATTTTAGTGTTGTTATTAGTATTAATCTTTCCTGAGCATTTGATTTTTTCTTAGTGAAGGTAACGATAATAGTGCTAGCAATAAAAAGGTGCCAAAAAATAATTCTTTGGCACCTTTTTATAGATATTTTTGATATGTAAAACATCAGTTTGAATTAATACTGTTATTTAATCGCCGTAACTAAATCGCGCTATTATTGCTTTTGCAGCAGTTTCATCGCGTTTTCTGTCATACCAATAACACCAGTTAAAATAGTTGGTTTTGCATCAGGAGCAAACTTGCCTGAATGAAGAGAAGGTAAAGCATTATTATTTTTCTTGGCCTCTTTATATTGAGTAGGGTTTACCGTACCTAACCATAATAATGTACTTGGTATTTTTTCTTTAGTACGTCCATAACGAGAAAAATCTTCTCCAGCCATAACAGGAGGAACAACAACAACGTTGTCTTTACCTAATACCTGTTCAAGGTTATTGACCACTTGTTGGGTGAATTCTGGCTGATTATAAACGGCAGGAGTATATTCTTCTTTTACAATCACCTTAGGCAGAAGTTCATCTGGTATTCCCGCTGTTTTTGCAATGCCATGGCTTATCTGTTCAATACGTTTAAGTAAAAAGTTACGAGATTCATCGGAATAAGATCGCACTGTTAATTGTAGTTTAACTTCGTTACCAATAATGTTGTGTTTTGTACCGCCATGAATGGATCCAACAGTTATTACGGCAGATTCAAGCGGTGATATTTCACGGCTGACAATGGTTTGAAGTTTAATGACTATTTCTGAAGCCATCACCACAGGATCTATTGTGTTATGAGGATATGCGCCATGGCCACCAATACCTTTAATTAATACATCGACGGAATCAACATTTGCCATCGCATATCCTTTGATGTAACCGATTTTTCCTGCAGGCAAATCAGCGGAAACATGCATAGCGATATTATAATCAGGCAATGGAAATTTTTTATATAAACCTTCAGCCAACATTTGTTTAGCACCATAGCCTATTTCTTCTCCAGGCTGTGCTATTAACATTAAAGTACCTTGCCATTGATCTTTATGTTGTACCATTTGCTTTGCGGTACCTAGCAATACCGTCATATGCATGTCATGTCCACAAGCGTGCATTACAGGAATAGATAGACCTGCTGTATCATTAAAAGTAGCGACACTTGCATAAGGGAGCCCTGTTTCTTCTAACACAGGTAGTCCATCAGTATCTGCTCTAAGCATTATTGTTGGCCCCGTGCCATTTTTTAAAATGGCGACTAAACCTGTTCCAGCAATGCCTTCAGTAACGTCATAACCATACTTTTTTAATTCTTTTGCTAAAAAAGTAGCTGTATTTACTTCATGTTTTGAGAGTTCAGGTGTTTGATGTAAATGATGATAAATCTTTTCTAAGTTCGGCAATTCATTTTGAATTGATTTGTTTAGAACGTCAGCATTAGCGAAAAATGTTAACTGTGATACGATAAAAATAAAAGTGAACGTATGTTTTTTCAAAATACTGTACCTGCTTTGTTGACTTGGTATAAAGCCTCAATTATGTATTGAGACAATGAATTTAAAGTCTATCAGAAAAGCAATTATTTTTCTGAATGCTCTTTGGGAAGGTATTTATAGCCAGTAACCATGGCAGATACGAGCGCTGTTTTCTCTCTTCTTTCAGCAATGATTACACCTAAGATATGTAAAGGAATCAGAAATAGTAGGCCGTAAAATGCATAAACATGGGCTGTAATAAAAGGGCTGCGTATAGCCCGCATTTCTGTGTAGGCTTTTTCATCAATATTCACTTTTGAATAAGGTTGTATTGCTTCAATGTTTTGTTTATCAATAGCGATACTTTGGGCAAAATACTTGCCAAATGGAGGATAGTAAATATCTGTTCCTGCAATAACTAAACCTGAAATCATTTGAACAAACATCAATGATAGCAAGGCGAATACCATCAATTTTCCTGCGGGGTTATGTCCTTTATAAACAGCTTGTTTATGTTGCTTGAAATCAATTAACTCTTTTGAAAAACCTTTGTTAAAAGGTAATACTTTGCTCCATCGCTCATGTGCTTTACCGATAAAACCAATAATTAATCTAAAAATAAGGTTGATAGCAAAAACATAACCAAGATAAACATGAATTGTTTTTAGTAATATTTTTCCATCAGTAGATACGCCTAACGATTTAGCATTAAAAATGATTAAACCTACAGCGATGAGTAGAGTTATGGAGATCACATTGACCCAATGAAAAAGGCGAACATTTCTACTCCACACAAAAACTGGTTCACGTTTACTATTCATATTAACCTCTCAATATATTGTTTATAATATCCAAAATGATTTTATGCTTTAAGTATCTCTTTTATCCGATTATAAATCATTGGGCATTCGTTAGTTTTTTCTTTTTATAACGCTATAGTACATTTGTCTATTGTATTTTTAGCTATCTGATATTTAGGCTTTTTATGAGAAATATACTCATCACTATAATGTTAATTACTATTATGGTTTTAAATTTTTTTGATGTCCTCTTTGATATTTCCATGGGGGCGCCTAGTTGGCATATTATTTCAGAAAGCTTGATTGTAATAGTGTCAGGCATTGGCGCAATTCTGTTAATTAAAGATATTAATGAAAAAATATCTAATATATCGGCATTAAAAAAAGCATTAATGATTTCCGACGATAAGCTGAAAAACATTTCAGATGAAATGAAAAATGCTCGTTATGAGTACGGTGTTGTTATTCATAATCAATTCAACGAGTGGTCACTCACTCCCAGTGAAAAAGAAGTCGGTATGTTATTACTGAAGGGCTTGAGTTTTAAAGAGATTAGCGCGGTTAGAAATACCAAAGAAAAAACAGTTCGACAACAAGCTTCTATTCTTTATAGTAAAGCTAATGTTGAAGGAAGGCATGAATTTTCAGCATGGTTTTTAGAAGATTTTATTTAATAAAAATATGTTATTTGAGTTATGGCGATTATAGAGTTTTACTAAGCACCACATTAAGTGGTGCATTGATACTTAGCCAACAGTGCTCTCTATAATGATGAGAATAGTTAAATACATCATTTGGTTAATATTGTCGTTATATAAAAATTCCAGTTAGTTATTATACTAGTCACCTTCAAAAACCTTTGGTATTGTGGTGAATGGCTTAATACCAAACTCAGGGTAAACTTCACTAGGAAAATAAATAGCACCATCTTTTGAAACCATGGATACTGTTTTTATCGCGCGTAAGTCAGCAAGAGGATTGCCTGGCACTAAGAAAAAATCGGCTAACTTTCCTACTTCAATGCTACCAAGTTGATCGCCATAGCCTAAATAATTAGCCATATCATACGAGCCTCGGCGTAAAACTTCAGCGTTAGACATACCTATTTTTTTAAAAAGTTCTAGCTCTCTATGCAGCTCAAAAGCACCACCTAAATCGGTGCCAGGTACTAGGAAAATTCCTTTTTTGTGCATTAAGGTCAGTGTTTCAATAATTTTTTCAAAAGCCAGTTGGTAAGCAATATCTTCTGCTTTATCTGCAACATTTAATAGTGCTATTTTGGCATTTCTTTGAACGCCGACAGGCATATTATCGATATAATCTTGAGTGCCAATGCGAGTTTCACCATTTCTCGCTGTTAGGCCAAACTCATGAATGACGATAGTAGGATCAACGGCAATATTTTTTTCGACCATAGTATTTAAGGTTTTTTGTACTTTTTTGCTATTGAGATCTAAGTCGACAAAGCGTTTCATGCCAGTAATGCGATAAAGTGTTCGAGTATCTTCATCCCGCTCTAGTACCCAGCTGAGCATGCCTTGATTGATATGGGTAATTTCATCGTAACCTGCGGCAATCATATCATCAACAGTTGAGAATGCTGGAATATGCCCGGTAACACGCATACCATGATTTTTAGCGGCTTTTGCCATGGCGGGCACCCATTCACCGTTAATTGAACTGTATACTTTTATTTGAAAGTATCCGCCTTTTTCACCATACATGTTTACAAGATCAACCGCTTCTTGTTCAGTTGATGCTATTTCGCCCGTAGCTGCTGAAAATTCGCTTTTACCTTCAATAAAGCCACTTTTAGTAATACGTGGACCAATGATTGTATTGTTTTCAATTTTATTAATTAACGGGTCGAGTATTTCTATTTCGTTCCCCATGTCTCTTACTGATGTTACACCAGCCATAACATTAAGTAGGGCATCGTTATCGCTCATGTGACCATGCATTTCATATAAACCAGGAATTAATGTGCCGCCATTACCATCAATTAATACTTCGCCATCTTTAGCTACATTAATTGATGACTCAATAGCTATAATTTTGTTATTTTGAATTAACACTGATTGAGAGGATGTGAGTTGCAAGTTAATAGGGTCAAAAATTTTAACATTATTAATACGAACGGGTTTTTTATATTGGTGTGTTGTTTTTTTAGCTATTTTTTCAAATCGATTTGCGTTTAAGCTAGTGGCTAAATCACTTAATACTTTATTTTGTTTTTCAAACCCTTCACGAATAACTACAAAACGCGGAGATAAATAAGCAAGCATATGTTGGTTTTCATCAAGGGCAATATAACTAGGATCGAGTTCAATACCATTGATGGCATAAATCACAGTATTGGCTATGTTGTTATTAATATCGCCAAGTTTAACAGTGTCGACTTGAGTGATTGTTAATTTGCCAGAAGGAAGTGCGGGTAATGATTTACTTGTTTGATTTAGTAATGCTTTAGCATATATGAAAAGTGAATATGGGCTTGAGTTTTGTGCAATATATATTGCAGCATCGTTAAACTCGGTACTGCCTTTTTCAGCGGAACTCAGCCAATTTGCCATATTACCTTGTAAGTTAAACTGTTCATTCACTTCATTACCAAAAACCGTTTTTCCTGTAATGCGCCAGTCAGTCGGTAATCCCATATCTGTTAAGGTTAGTGTTTCTTTACTGCTAGCACCACGACCATTATTGCTAAATGAAAAGTCGATATTGATATTTTTTTTATCTCGGTTTACTAATAGTTTGCCAACATCTGTTCCTCCAAATATGACACTAAACTTTTCTTGCTTAGGCAGTGAGTTTGGTACTGTATTTTCTGATTTATATGGTTGAGCGCATCCAGCGATTGTTATCAGCATAATACTACCGATAAATGCTTGGATAGATTTCATTGATATTTGAATATACATAAGAATGTCTATTGTTATGAGGTTCAGAATATTAAGAATAAGCGCTATGAATGCTCTAAGCAACTTAATGTTACAAATGAGCTTGTTACTGTGTTTGTATATAATGACGAGTAAACACTCAATTGGTGTGCAAATTAAGCACTAAAACGTCGTATTAGTTGAAGGAGATCAAACTTAAGCGCTCATTATCTTGCTAGAGTTAATGGCTTAATGCGCTAGTTGATTTTCTATTTTGGTTTACATTGTAATTTTTTGTTTTTGTATAATACTGAATATGTAAGCTAAACAATAAATTGCCTCCTATTAAGACAATACTTGGATATAGCGCTTAATTGAAAGTTAAATTTGTAAAGCTCCTTATAACTGAAATGTATTGCAACTTAAAAAATGGTTAGGTTTCTTATAGTGAAGTATTTGTTACTGATATTTACGTCCTTAATAATGGTCGACTTGTCAGCTATGTTATTTAGGTCATGAATATGAAACAACGACAGATTATGGTAAACCAGACACAACAAAATAAAAGTAGACTAGATCTAGTTTTAGAGCAAAGTGGCATTGGGCGTTGGGAACTTATTCTTAGTGACTTATCTTCTTATCGTTCGTTAAGGCATGACATAATATTTGGTTATAGTTCATTACTGCCAAAGTGGACCTATGGAATGTTTCTTGAGCACATTATTCCGGAAGAAAGGGATTATGTTGATAAAAAATTTCAAGAAGCAAGGGAAAATAAAACAGATTGGTATCTTGAATGCCAAATTATGCGAAAAGATGGTGAAATTCGTAGTATGTTGGTTTCCGGAGGCTATACATTTGATATCAATGGGCAAACCAAAGCGATGTCAGGGATAGTTCAAGATATTACCGAATTAAAACAAGTTGGTATTAATCTATTACGCCAGAGTGCTGAACTAGAAAGTTTATTTAATGCGCTGCCTGACACTTATTTTCGTATGATGTCTGATGGCACTATTCTAGACTGCCGTACACAAAATAAAGATAAATTATATAAAAACCCTCAAAGTTTTATTGGCCAACGAATGCAAGATGTTTTACCTAAAAAAATAGGCAAGATATTTCAAGAAAAAATTGAAAAGCTCTCACAAGTAAACAAATTCACTGCTTTTAAATATGAATTAATGCTCAACAGTCAGGTTATGCATTTTGATGCTCGTATCAATATCATTCCTCATAATGGCCAGCTTATTTGTGTTATTCGTGATGTAACTGAAGAAGTTAAGTCGAAAGAGTCGTTAGCAGATAGTGAACAATTATTTCGTAGTATTTTTGAACAAGCTGCCATTGGAGTCGCTCTGATAAGTGCCAAAGAAGGTAAGTTCATCCGTATTAATCAACGGTTTTGCGACATGCTCGGCTATAGTGTTGATGAGATGGTAAATGAAAAGCACTTTACCGAACTTACCCATCCAGATGACTTACTAAATAGTATTGGTAGTCGGGAAAAAATACTGAATGGTTCACAACGTGAAGTGACGATAGAAAAACGTTATATTCACAAAAATGGTCATATTATTTGGGTGAAGTTGACAATCTCCCCCACTTGGCAAGTTGGGGAACAACCTCATAGTCATATTGTTGTTGTTCAAGATATTACTAAACGTAAGAAAAATGAAGAGAAACTCCAGTTGTTAGCGAGAGTTTTTAGCGATACCCATGAAGGCATTATGATTACCGACGCCAATCAGGTGATTGTTGATGTGAATCCGGCATTCATTAAAATAACTGGCTATAGCCATGAAGATGTTATTGGTAAGTCACCAAGAATTTTAAGCTCGGGAAAGCAAAGTTCGCAGTTTTATGCACAGATGTGGCAGTCAATCATAGAGCATGGACATTGGAAAGGTGAAGTATGGAATAGAAACAAACAGGGGGTGCTATATTCTGAGTTGCTCAATATCTCATCACTAACCAATGATGATGACGAAGTTACGCATTATGTTGCTGTTTTTTCTGATATTACCAGTATTAAACATCAGCAAGATAAACTTAACTTAATGGCGCATTATGATGTACTCACCAATTTACCCAATAGAGCTTTATTTGTTGACCGTTTTCATCAATCGATTGCACATAGCAAAAGAACTGGGCATCAATTGGCTGTTTGTTTTCTTGATCTAGATGACTTTAAGCCTGTAAATGATAATTATGGTCATGAAGCGGGCGATCATTTATTAATTGAGGTTGCAAAGCGCATCACTAGTTGTATTAGGGAAGAGGATACGGTATCTCGTCAAGGGGGTGATGAGTTTGCTATTTTACTAAATGATATTAAGTCAGCGTCCCAATATGAATCTACCATGCAGCGGATTCATCAATCTTTAGCGCTACCTTATTTTATTGATGGTATTCAACATAATATTACTGCCTCTAGTGGGATTACTTTATACCCATTAGATGATGGCGATATTGATACCTTGTTACGACATGCTGATCACGCTATGTATCAATCTAAGCTATCAGGTAAGCATCGTTCTGTACTGTATAGCCCAGATTCAGACCAACGCATTATTGAAAAAAATCTACAATTAGAAGAGATTGAATCGGCTTTAGTTAATGGTGAGTTTAAATTGTACTATCAGCCTAAAGTTAACATGATTACTGGTGATGTATTCGGTGTTGAAGCTTTAATGCGTTGGTTTCACCCAGAGAAAGGGTTAATTCCACCGCTAGATTTTTTGCCATATATTGATGGTACATCATTAGAGTGCATGGTTGGGGATTGGGTTATAAATGAGGCATTGCAACAGCTTGCTAATTGGCAGTTACAAGGTATTGAACTTGAAGTAAGCGTTAATATATCTTCAAACCATCTACATTCACCTTCATTTTTTAGTGTGCTTCAAGCGTCCTTAGCTGCGTATCCTTCTATTAATGCGCAACTTTTGCAATTAGAAATATTAGAAAGTTCGGCGTTAGGTGATCTGAAGACGATTACAAATATCATCAAAAAATGTCAAAATCAATTAGGTGTTAGTACGTCTTTGGATGATTTTGGTACGGGATATTCTTCATTAACCCATCTAAGAAGCTTGCCGGTTAATACCATTAAAATTGATCAGAGTTTTGTTCGAGATATGCTTGATGATCCAAGTGACTATTCAATCATTGATGGTGTTATTTCTTTAGCAAAATCATTTAATCGTCATGTTATTGCGGAAGGTGTGGAAACAACTAATCATGGTCTAATGTTATTATTAATGGGGTGTGAGCAAGCACAAGGATATGGAATCGCGAAACCTATGCCCGCGGAAGCTTTATGTTCGTGGCTAAAAGATTATGTTCCAAATCAAAGTTGGTTACTTTGTGGAAACAAACAATTTAATAATAAAGAAAGTAGTGTCGAGATATTTAAGCTTATTACCGCACAATGGCAAAATAGTTTTAAAAAGAAAATTTTATCAGCACCAGAGGATGATAAACCTTGGCCAAACCTTAATACTAAAGAGTGTCATTGTGGTAACTGGATTCGCCTGAAGATTCAAGAACAGTTATTTGATAAGACGTTATTACTGAGACTTAAGCAAGTACATGATAACGTTCACCTTGTTGCGAAAGAAATACAAGATAAATATCAATCGGGAGATATAAAATCTGCACGTGACAATTTAGCCCGTTTTGAAGAAGCGTTTAATAATATGAATGATGTTATTGGTATATTAAATATTTGAATGAATTAATTGCAACAACCCATGTCATGTAACCACTTGTTCACCGAATTTTTCTTTTAATTCGTGATCGTTATTAACATAAATATAAATAATATGATGAATGAATAATTAAAAGGATTGAAACATTAGTAAATAACCATATATCATTGAATATATTACAGGAGAGTGGTTTTCATGTGGCGTAAATTAACAATAATGTTATTTTTATTAGTATTAGCTCAAACAGCTAATGCTTTGCCGATCTTTGAAATTATTCATGATATATCTTCAGCCTCTGTTGAAAGTACCCAGCAAGAACAAAAATTAACAGCTGTTTTTGACAATGATGATCAAGAAGGCTTATTTAATTTACCCAGAGTAAATACTCTCAATCCCTCGTTATTTTCTGCAGAAGTACAGACAACGCCACACTATGAATTAGTGATTGAGTTCTTTAAAGTTAACTTTAACGCAGCCTTGTTTAAACATTTATCAAATCCACCTTTAGTGCCTAATTGGTTTGAACAGCTAAGTCATAGCACTAACTCTTCTCGCCTATCTGGCTGGAAAGATGGTAATGCATTGTATTCATCTCGTACTACTTACTATCGTTATTTCACCTAAAAACAGTACCGTTTAATTCTACCGTTTAAATTTATTTTCTACTTAAACTTATTGAAAATTTGATGAAAATATTTTTCTCAATGTCATGATTTGAATTCTGCCGACTGTATAAATCACGCTTTACCTTTTCCAATACTGATCTTAAACCAATCGGTTACTTGCCGTACCTATAATTTATTAATGGTAGCAATTTTCGGTAAGATTTTATTTAGAGATTTCATTATGAATTCACGTAAAAAATCGCATGTTAAACATGCTAAATGGCAAAATATTGTCATTATTTTCATATTATTATTTATGCTAGTAAGTGCATTACCCAACTTATATTCCGATAAAGTGAATATTCGTCTTACTAACCATAGTTCTCAAAACGAAAAGCTCACAATTCAAGATATTAATAGCCTTTTAACTAATCACAGTATTTCTGTTGAGGAAATTAATAATTCTACAACAGGCACCACTGTTATTTTAGAAAATAAAACAGATCAACTTGCTAGTGAGCGTTTGTTAAGAGAAACACTAGGAGATAGCTACACTATCAAAAGCTCAATAGAAAATAATACCCCGACTTGGTTAAAATCATTTGGCGCTAAACCTATTAAATTAGGCTTAGATTTAAGTGGCGGCGTTTTATTTGTGCTTGACGTAGATACCGAGCGCGCACTATCAGATCGGCTGAAAAGTATAGCGTTAGAGGTGAGAACTTTAGCGAGGGAGAATCATATTCGTTTAACGAAAATCTCACAGCTCAATAACCATTCTATTATGGTCGACTTTTCTTCATCTAAACCTCACGAGCAAGAAACTCTGTTAGCTAAGATTAAAAAGGATTATGCAGAATTAACGCAAAATAAACTGAATAACAATCAAATCACCTTAAGTTACTCTTCAGAAGAACAAGTTAAATTCCGTCAAGAGACTATGCAACAAACACTTAAAACTATGAGAGGCCGCATAGAAGAGCTTGGCATTACGGAAGCCGTTACTCAAAAACAAGGGAAAAACAGAATACGAATTGAATTGCCTGGCGTGCATGATCCCGAAGAAGCAAAAAGAATCATTGGCGCTACCGCTTCATTAGATTTTTATCAAATGGCTGATAATTCGAATACCGCCGGTATCATTCAAATGACCGATGATAGCGGTCGTAAGCTCAGAATGAATAGTCAGGTGGTCTTCTCGGGTAGTCATATTAAAAATGCACGTTCAGGGCAAGACGAAATGGGGATGCCATTAGTTAACTTAACACTGGATGCGGTTGGCGGTAAAAAAATGTCCGATTTTTCTAAAAGAAATATTGGTAAGCCCATGGTCACGGTGTTTTCTGAATTTTACCGTAACACTAAAGAGGAAATGGTTAAAAAAAGTAAGGTTATTAATGTAGCTACTATTCAGCAACACTTAGGATCACAATTTAGTATTACTAATATGTCTAGTCCACAAGCAGCACAAGATTTAGCTTTATTGTTACGAGCGGGCTCACTAACAGCACCTGTCACTATTGTAATGCAGCGTAATATAGAGGCTACTTTAGGCGTTGAGAATATAGATAATGGTATTAAAGCGTTAACCATTGGTATTGCTTTTACTTTATTGTTTATGGCTTTTTGGTATCGCACTTTAGGCTTAATTGCCAATGTAGCACTAGCACTTAACTTGGTTAGCTTGCTTGGCTTAATGTCACTACTCCCTGGTGCTGTACTGACACTTCCTGGTATAGCTGGCTTAGTTTTAACTGTTGGTATGGCGGTTGACACTAACGTGCTAATTTTTGAACGGATAAAAGAAGAGCTACAACGTGGCCGTAATGTTTTATCAGCAATTGAGTCTGGCTATAAAAGTGCATTTGCCACTATTTTAGATGCCAATACCACGACCATGATTACCGGTATTATTTTATATTCTATCGGCTATGGCGCTGTAAAGGGGTTTGCCATCATTTTATGTTTAGGGATATTAACCAGTATGTTTACCGGTGTTTTTGTCTCAAAAGTGTTAACCAATTTATCTATTAAAGCAAACAGAACTCAATTACTTGGAGTTAAATTATGAACAATGTATATATAAACAGAAAAGATAACTTGAGTAAATTTCGTCTCGCCAGTCTTTACTTTGCTAGCGCTTTTGTTCTATTGGCTTTATTAGGATTATTTACTAAAGGACTTAATCTTGGTTTAGATTTTACCGGTGGATACCTTACCGAATTTTCTACTGAGCAATCTATTACTCAATCTGAAATGACAGGATTATTATCCTCATATTTACCCGATGGTTTTAAGTTATCTTCTACTGAGAATGGTACTTATTGGAGTGTTCAACAAGCAGATAATCTGATCAACATACAAGAAAAACCATGGTTAACTGAATTCTCTCAACAAAGTGGCTTAAACATTACACCACAAGATGCAATTTATATTGGCAGCCAAGTAGGTGACGAGTTAATTGATCAGGGCGGGTTGGCCTTACTTGCTTCAGTATTAGTAATATTACTTTATTTATCGGTAAGGTTTGAATGGCGTTTAGCGTCAGGTTCGGTTATTGCACTTTTTCACGATGTGATTGTCGTACTTGGTATATTTGCATGGTTTGATATTCCCTTCGACTTAACCATTGTTGCAAGCTTACTTGCCATTATAGGGTATTCACTAAATGACTCGATAATTATTGGTGATAAGGTACGAGAAATAATGAAACGAAATGTCGATATCCCTTCCAATATAGACGCTAAATCTGATATTAATGAAAAGAGTGATAAAAACATAGACAGTATTATTAATATAGCTATCAAAGCAACTATTGTGCGCACATTGATAACTTCAGGTACGACGTTGGCCACAATATTGGCAATATGGATTTTTGCCGGTGAATCTTTAGTTGGTTTTTCTATCGCTCTTTTTTCAGGGGTTTTAGTGGGAACGTTTTCATCCATTACAATCTCAGCTACTGTACCGCAATTATTAGGATTATCTGTGGATTATTATCAAGATAGAGTGGGGGAAGTCTGTCAGTTACCCTAGTTTTAATCTAAAGATATTCTGTTAATTTTTTAGTGTATCTACTGTGCATAGGTGGATACACTAAATGCTGCTGTTTTCATATTAAGCGTTATAAACTTAAAATTAAATCCAACCTTTTTGTTTGGCTATTCTTGCAGCATCAATACGGTTCACAGCATTAAGTTTAGATATGGCTTCGGATAAATAGTTTCGAACTGTACCTTCAGATAAAAATAAAGCCTGGGCAATTTCTGCGGTTTTCAGTCCATCTCCGGCTAACTTAATGGCTTTACGCTCTTTATTTGACAGTGGATCGTTATCGTCTAACGCCATTAATGCTAATTCTGGATCGATGACTCGTTGTCCATTTTGTACTTGTTTTATTGCGTTTACTAAATACTCAGTGGGCGATTCTTTTAGAATAAAGGCTTTTACACCAAGTGCCATAGCACGTTTGATATATCCTGACTTAGAAAACGTTGTCATGATCAAGATATCAATATGTGTATAGTCAGCTTGAACTCTTTCTGCTAATTCCAAACCTGACATTATTGGCATTTCAATATCGCTTAAAATAAAATCGACCTTAATATTTTTTAGCATATCCAGTGCTATTTGGCCGTTTTCAGCTTGGCCAACAATTTCAATATTGTCTTCTAATGCCAATAAGCTGCAAATAGCGCCACGTACTAAGGCTTGATCTTCAACGACGAGTATTTTAATCATATAGAAATTGTGTCCTTGGTTTCTGTGTTTATTTTCATTGTTGCAAGTAATGGAATCACTACAGCAAGTTTAACTCCATCATCATAATTAATGTCCAGAGAGCCTCCTAATTCTGCGACCCGTGAACGCATTCCATCTATTCCATTACCCGGTTTTATTTTTGTTGTTTTACCATTATCGCCAATATTCAATTTTACGTTATTAGCGTCAGCGCTAATAGCAATAGAAACACTATTACCATTACTGTGTCTAAGAATGTTTGTTATCCATTCTTTACTTAGTATTATCAAGGTCGATTCTACCATTGGTGGTAAATTCGAGGCATCAATATAACATTGAGTGTCGAATTTCATGTTTTTTAATTCATTTGTTAATTTTTGAAGCGAAGCACTTAAGCCTTGCAGTTTTAAGCCCGTTACCGCCAAACGAACCTCAGACAATGTTTGTCTAGCAAGGTTTGCAACTTCAGAAATTTCTTTTGTCGCGGCTTCAAAGTGTTGCTTATTTGCTAGTTTTTCAGCAAGTTCAGATTTTAAAGCTAATGATGATAACGAATGGCCTAGTAAGTCGTGCATATCTCGCGCAATCCTTTCTCGTTCAGCAATCGCGGCTAGTTGTTCAATTTGTTGATTTTTCTTTTGCTGTAAACAACTATGTATATATTCTTTTTGGCTAAAAATACCATAGACAAACAGACTAAATGAGCAAGCAAGCGAAGGTCCAAGATAATAAGGGCTCAGTAAATCAAGTATTAACGCGGAAGAAATTTGTGCTGCTAAGTTCAATTTTAATAATAGAACCGCATACTTTCTTAAAAAATAGTAACCACTAAAAAAGGCAGCGTATCCAAATAATGCATTAGTTCCTGGGTTTATGGCTGCACCGACAGCTGATAATATAACAATTGCAATAATCGGTTTTAGTACAGCTTTCCCTGTTGACCGTATTGCTTGAAAAAATAAGGCAATAAAGCAAATATAGATAACAAATACGCTTATTAATTGGGTATTTGTATATTGTTCATACTTAGCAATGATATGAAAGAAATAGAATAATGAGAATGTGAGTGAAAAGTAACTCCATTTAGCTGCACCAGTATCGGCAATAGGGTCGATAACAAACGGTTGCTCATCTTTTGCTTTTAAAGGGTTTCCGGTCATTTTTTATTCCTTTTTGCTCTTGGAAAATAACATTATGTGCTATGGCAAAGTCGCGCTTTTTGAGTGATAGCTCAAAAAGCGTTCAGTGAGTTAGCATAATGCCATTATTACTTATTGATTCTTAGTTATGTTATTGGTTTTGTGCTAATAACATTTTAGCCCAGCCATAATCAGGGGTAATGTTTAATGCTAACTGCCAGTCTTGTTTTGCTAGTTCAACTTCACCTTTTTTCATATGAATAAGTCCACGCCAAGTATAGGTTTCAGCATGACCCCAATTATAGTTAGCATTTTTATCAGCGTTATTATACGCAGTGATAGCTTTGTCAAACGCCTGATAGGCTGCTTCGCGACTACCGCCAAACATTTCTGGCGTATTTAATTTACTAATACCGATAACGAGCTGTACTCTAGGGTTATTAGGCGCCAACGCTTCTGCTTCAGAGATTATGGCATTTGATTTTGGTCCATAATTTACGCCTTTCATCGGCTCTAGTGCAATTTTATAGCCGTAAACCTGTGCTAATAATGCTTTTACTTCTACATTATTAATGAATGATTCATTAAGTTGTTCAAGCAATTTAATTGCTTGATCTATTGCTGTTATCGCTAGTGCATTCTGCCCTTTTAGGTGTGCACTTAAACCAAGACGGTAATAGGCGAGTGCTTGGTCGTAGCCTGACACATTGGTTGCAATAGATTGTAATGTTGGGATATCTAATACGCTAGCAGCCTTTTCAATTTGATCAATGTCAGCCTGTGCTGCAACTGCGCTAAAAGACATTTGTAATGTTACTGCTAAAGTGATTAATGTTTTGTTGATGTTCATGTCATTCTCCTGTTTAGTTGACGTAGATAGTATTGGCTAAACGGTAGAATGATTGTAGAGAGTTTTGTCATCACATTGATGTGACAAATGTCATCAATTTTCAGTTGTGATGTTTCATCGTGATTAAGGTGATTGATTTTAGCTGTTTGTGTAATCTGTTTTATAAAGTATTGTGTAGCTGATAATGTTGTTATTGATCAGCTATACGTTTCTGATAAACCGCTATTAGTATTTTATAAGAATAGATTCTATTATTGGTTAAGATCTACTACGACACGACCACGTACTTTACCTGCTATTAAATCTTCAGCGACAGTAAGCGCTTCTGTTAAGGTGATATCAGTAGAAATATCATCAAAAACTGTCGGGTCTAAAATGTCAGCAAGGCGTTGCCATGCTTCTAGTCTATCTTCAATTGGGCGCATGACGCTATCAATACCGGCTAAAGTGACACCGCGTAAAATGAAAGGAGCCACTGTGGCAGGTAAATCCATACCCTGTGCTAAACCACATGCAGCAACAACACCGCCATATTTTGTGCTAGCGCAAACATTGGCTAAGGTATGACTGCCTGCAGAATCAATAGCTCCAGCCCATCGTTCTTTGGCTAATGGACGACCAGGCTCAGATAACGTATTTCGATCAATAACTTCGGATGCTCCTAGTTTCTCTAAATACTGTGCTTGGTCAACTCGTCCTGTAGAAGCAACCACTTTATAGCCAAGCTTAGCTAATATCGCCACTGAGAAACTACCAACTCCGCCGTTAGCGCCAGTGACCAAAATTTCACCTTTATCAGGTGTTATACCGTGTTTTTCAAGTGCTATAACGCAAAGCATCGCAGTGTAGCCAGCAGTACCAATCGCCATTGCTTGATGCGGTGAAAACGCTTTAGGTAAAGGTATTAACCATTCACTTTTTAAGCGTGCTTTTTGTGCTAAACCGCCACAGTGAGTCTCTCCCACACCAAAACCATTGAGTATAACGGCATCGCCTATCTTGAATTTTTCACTGTCACTGTGCGTGACTGTACCAACTAGATCAACCCCTGGGATCATAGGGAACTTTCTTACTACCGGTGATTTTCCTGTAATGGCTAAAGCATCTTTATAATTAAGGGTGCTGTGTGAAACATTAACAGTAACATCACCTTCAGGTAATATACTCTCATCAATGCTTTTCACTGCTGCTTGATAATTGTCGTCATTCTTTTCAATTAAAATACCGCTGAACATGGTTCTCTCCTTATTTAGACTGATCGTCTATAAAATGGTAAATTTTATCTCGGTAAACTCGAGATAAAACAATTAAAATAGTTATCTAAAGGTTGGGTGCTTTGTACTAGTTTTGATCGGCTGACCGCTCCTTCCCAACCAATCCAAAAAAATTCGGCAAGCAATTCACAATCAGCTGTTGCGGATAGTTGACCTTCGGCTTTGGCCGTTATTAAACATTGTGCTACGCGGTGTTGCCAAGAATGAAATATATCAACTAACTGTTCTCTATAGCTTTCAGGTAATAAATCGACTTCTTGACCTAAATTACCAACTAAGCAACCGCGTTTAAAATTATGGCGGATCATGCCAATTTTTGCGTCTTCTACAAAATTACTTATGCGCTTTAACGCTGGATATGATTCATCTAATAAACAAGTATCGAGCTTGTTGGCAAAATACTTTGCATAGTTATCTATAACAGCCTGACCAAACGCTTCTTTACTGGCAAAATAATGATAAAAAGAGCCTTTAGGTACTTTCACCTTTTTTAAAATTTTATCAATACCAGATGAAGCAAAGCCATTTTCTGTTAATTGCTCAAGTCCACTTCGGATTAACTCCGCTTTAGTGTCTCTATTTTCATGAGATGCTTTTGGTGGTCTACCACGTCGTGGTTTGGTTGTTGGCATATTCATTTATATTTTATTTATTTCGATGTTACTTATTTCCACATAATAGACCGATCGTCTATTTAATTGCAAGTGATTTACTGTTACTATTTTATTTAAACTATTTTTTAGTAGTTTTTAAGATTTAATAGGATCTTTAATCTGTTTAGTATAAGTTCAATAGCAATGTTAATTTACAATTATAAACGTACCGGAGAATAACCATGAAAGCCATTGGCTATGAAAAATCTTTACCTATTAGTGAACTTGCTTCTTTAGTCGATATTGAAATGAAGCAACCAACGGCTTCAGGGCATGATTTATTGGTGCGTGTTAAATCAATAGCAGTTAATCCTGTTGATTGTAAAATTCGTCAAAATGTCGCTCCTGAGGCGAATGAATATAAAATTATTGGTTGGGATGCTGTGGGTGAAGTCGTTGGTGTGGGCGAGTTAGTTACTCACTTCAAACTCGGTGATAGTGTGTTTTATGCAGGCGATTTAAATCGTCAAGGTTGTAATGCAGAATATCAACTAGTTGATGAGCGTATTGTGGGTAATAAACCTAAAAGTTTATCCGATAGTGAAGCTGCTGCCTTACCATTAACGTCTATTACTGCTTGGGAGTTATTGTTTGAACGTTTAGCAATTAAACAGCAACAACCCGATAACAAAGAGAAATCTAAGGATGTTCTTTTGATTGTTGGTGCTGCAGGTGGTGTTGGCTCGATTTTAGTACAATTAGCGAGTGTTTTAACTGGCGCTACTGTAATTGCTACGGCTTCTCGTGATAGCTCTGCAGAATGGGTGAAAAAACTGGGAGCTGATCATGTTGTTGACCACTCAAAACCGTTAGTTGCACAAATTGAACAATTGAATATTGGGCAAGTAACCCATGTTGCTAGCTTAACTCATACGGATTCATACATGGATAGTTATGTAGAAATGTTAGCGCCAATGGGAAGAATAGCTTTAATTGATGATCCACAATCTGTCGATATTAAAAAACTTAAACCGAAAAGCTTGTCATTACACTGGGAATTTATGTTTACTCGTTCTATGTTTCAAACAGAGGATATCAATGAGCAACATAATTTACTGAATAGTATTGCTGAGTTAATTGATCAAGGCTATCTCCAAACTACAGTAGGTAAGCACCTAGGTGGGATTAATGCGACAAATTTACGTGCGGCGCATGCAGAAATTGAATCAGGAAAATCAATAGGGAAGATAGTGCTAGAAGGTTTTTAGTTCTTGACGATGGCATTCTAGTTTGGCTAGCTTTCCATCTTTAACAATATTCATTAATGATGTTGAAGTCTTGAATAAACTCATTAAATGCTAGGTGTTCTAAAGGTTTTGATAGTAAATACCCTTGAATGAAATCGCAATGTAGCTCTTTTAATATATTTAATTGAGCCATTGTTTCAACACCTTCGGCTACGACTTTATAGCCCAATTTGTGCGACATAGATATAATAGATTCAACAATTATTCTGTTGGATTTGTCTTTTGTATCTATAAGATTAATAAAAGTTCTATCAATTTTAATCGTGTCTATTTCAAGTTGCGTTAAATAATTTAATGAAGCAAAGCCTGTTCCAAAGTCATCAATAGCTATCTGTATTCCCATACGTCTTAAACTAGATAAAACATTTTTAACTTTTTCAAAATCTTCAATCAAGCAAGTTTCCGTAATTTCTATTTCAATCTGGTTTAGCGATAGGCCAGATGAAGTAATGTAATTGATGAAATCACTTTGAAAGTTATCGTCTAGCAAAACCATTGGTGAGACATTAACTGAAATTATGAAGTTGCTAGGGAGTTGCATACTTGCTATTGACTTGAATGTAGTCAAAAATAAATGAGATGAGAGTTGATTAATTCGATATTTTTTTTCTGCTATTTCAATGAAAATTTCAGGCGATACATATTCTCCACTAGATCGTTGCCAGCGAGCAAGAGACTCACAGCCAACAATATGACCTGAAGATAAATCTAACTTGGCTTGAAAATAAGGAATAATTTTTCTTTCGTTGATGGCACTAATAAATTCTTCTTCTAATTCATTGTTTTCTTGGAAGGTTTTTCCTAGGCGATCATTATATAGTGCGTAATCTGTACCGCCGTTTTGTTTCACATGATACATGGCGATATCTGCATTTGCGATTAATGTACTAACATCCATACCATCGCTTGGAAAAGAACTAATTCCGGCACTCAACGTAACAAAAAAATCATTTGAATCAATTTCAATAGCGAAATCGGAAAGCGTGATAATTCGTTGAATTTTATTTTCAATCATCGTTAGTGTTTGGTTAGTATCAAAAATAATTAAAAATTCATCGCCACTCATCCTACCTAAAATATCTTTATCATCAATACAGTTTCTAACACATTGAATTATTTTAATAATTATTTGATCGCCAAAAGCGTGTCCTTTGGTGTCATTTATTATTTTGAAATTATCAATATCAATAAAAGCAAGTGAAAAAGTACTATTTTCACTTGTAGCAGTCAGAATTTTATCTTCCAGTAAATTTAGTAAAAAACTACGATTAGGAAAGCCTGTTAATGAGTCAAAATTGGCTTGTTTTTGAATGGTATCTTCATACTCTAATAGTGCAGTTGAGTCCGAAAATAATCCTATAAAGTTTACTATTTCATTATTTTCATTTTTAATAACACTTATATTTAGTGTTTTTGAATAATAGTCACCAGACTTTTTCTTATCCCAAATATTGCCACGCCAAAAGCCTTTATCGTTTATAGATTGCCACATTTGTTGATAAAAGCTTTTACCTTGAATGCCTGATTTCATAAAACCTGAATTTTGGCCAATAGCTTCTTTTTTTGTATACCCGGTAATTTTGCAAAAAGCAGGATTCACATCAATAATAATATTTTTATGGTCTGTAATCATAATTGCGTCAGTTGTATTATGCTGAACTGACTCTGCTACTTTTATCTTTTTATATTGATTATAGTGTGTTGGAATACTTCTCCAGAGTACATGTAAAAACCGCTCGTTATTGTGGTAAATAGCGGTTAATTTAACTTCTACAGGAAATACTTCTTTATTTGCGTTTATATGCCACCAATCGAATTTATGCTCTTCATTATCATAAGCTTTTTCTATAATGCTTTTAGACTTTTCGGTTGATCTCATTCCACAAGGCTGTGTTTTAGGTGAAATGTCGGCAGGAGATATTGGAAAAATATTATCAGTATTTACCCAGCCAAGCATTTGTTGAGAGGCTTTATTACAGGCGATAAAATGATTATCTTTGATTAACAGCATCGCATCTGATGATTGTTCAAATAATTGTTTATATAGACTGGTATCGTTCAATAATTTTTTACCATTGAATAACATTTCATTGCCCCATTTTAAATGTACTTCATATGCGACCGACTATTCATATTTATTCCATTAACTATTTGTCATTTGAAATATTTTTGATGTGCAAGGACAAGGAGCTAAACATGAGTTGAACAGAAAATCACAACATCTAAATCTTCTTTATTTCTATCATCAAGTTATCAAGCATAAATCTATAAATCATTGTTTTTTTGTGGTTTAGTTTTTGTTTTCGTATTGTGGATATACAAAATTGGTTATGTTTTCAATGAAGGTGATGTGGGTTGTATAATTTTATTGGGATAACAATCGTTTTGTGCTGAGGAGCACTTTATTTATTCTTATTAAACCTTATAATTTGTCAAGGTATTGTGCGTAAAATGTATACTGGCTGCTGTTGACTTAGTTAGGCTATATGGATAGTTTCTTAATACAAAATTTAAGTAACTATAATTAACCAATGTGACAGATTTAGAGTTTTATTCCATCGATGAGTACCGTAAAGTACTTATAAATATGGATGTATACGCCACCCAACTATCTCCAGGAATTTTTTCGTGTCAGCAGCGACAATTTGAATTACCTAAAGTAATAATAAGTGATAAGTTTATTAACACTTCTGTACAATTTCATGCTCGAATAACAGAAGATTGTTTTTATATTGTTATCCCCTATAAAGGAGCTACAGGCCTACTTGTAAATGGTAAAGGTTTTTTAGCTAATCAACCTTTAGTTTTTAAACAGGGTCAAGAAATCTTGACTAGGATTCCTAAGCATTATCCTAAATATTATGTGGTTATTATCTCTTCAGAAGAATTGGCTAGTTATTACGGTAGTGAAAATTTAAGTATTTTAAAAGAGGTACTTGACTATCAGTATTTTGATAGGCAAGGTTTTTCTAGTAATATCAATACATTAAATAATTTAAGTCATACAATTGATAGTTTACTTAATAATAGACATATACTCAATTATCAATCGGTTATAGATGCACAAGAAACTATTATTCACTTATTATGTGATTTATTATCACTAAGCTCAACCAATCTGACTATCTCTAGTATCAGGAAACCCCGACAATTTGAAATTGTTAGTCGAGCATTAAATTATATGCACAAAACTAATGATTTTAAGATGACAATTCCTGAGTTGGCAAAAGCCAGTTTTTGTTGCGTTCGCACCTTGGAGTATAGTTTTAAGCAAATTATTGGTATGACACCGAAACAATATATAATTACACGTAGGCTACAGCAAATTCATATAACGTTAAAAGAAGATAAAACCAAAACGATTGCTGAGTTGACTAAAAGTTATGGGATTGTCAATCAAGGTCGATTTGCACAAGACTATTTTAAATTTTTTAATGAATATCCCAGCGATACTAAAGAGCAATCACAGGTCGTTGATTATTCTGGACAGTAAAACTGAAAAATATGGCTTTTACATAATGAGTACAAAAGGTATCTTCAAAGAATAAAGTAGGCACAGTTAAGTGCTATTAGCATTGTTAGTATTAAATTTGGCGTATTTACAACTAGTTTTTAATTGCTGTATTTACGATAAAAGTAATTTTATTTCGTAAAATAAGAATTAGTATTACTCATTTTTCTTCTGTAAGAGCAAGCACAACCCGTTAAAATAAAGTTTAACGGATTGTTAAAAACTCTTTATAAGTTTAATAAATAAGATTGAATAAATTGACGTTGATTAGGGGCTTTAGGTGCTGTTTTGAATGTCAGAGTCTTACCGTTTTGACGCAGTTTTAACTGATCAGTAAATTGACATTCAATAGCATCAATATGAGCGATATCATTTTTAAAGCTTTGATTGTTTTCACACATATCTGCCATTTCAGTAGCTACCTGTGCGCAAAATGAACCTACAGCGTAATTTTTTAATGTATCATCATTAATGGCTTTCCAATCAACAGCTGTTTCTATTTTTAAGCCGCACTGTTTAACAATTTCGTTATTAGCCGCAGCGATTTTTTTCTGTTGATAACCTAAGTGTTTTTCGCGATTAAAATTAGCTAATGTAGCTTGAATATTTTGGCTTAATTGTTGTTCATATTGGGCTTTTAAACCTGCAACTATGCCAGGATCTGACTTTTCTTTTTGTGATAAGTAGGTGCCATCTCGTGTTTCTGGTATATAAAGAGTATAAGAGCAACAACGATAGCCTTCACTCACAGTGACTAAGCTACGCTCAGAACCGTCATAAGTATATTTGTATGCCTTGTTGCTACCATGAGGTTTAAAATCGGTTAAAAATGTAATGTCATCAATTTCATGATTAATACCAGTTACTTTTATTAGCGCTTGTTTGTTGTCTTTTGTCGGTGCAATAATAACATTAACACCATCACCCGAGCTAAGTTCTATTGGATATTTAGCAAGCTCTAATGCAAAGCTGTTAGATGACAAAAGTAGGCAGGTTATCAATAGTATTTTTTTCACAATTAATCCTTTAAGTATATATTTTGTCAGTTTATAACATTGATAATAAGAGATTAAAAGCGCTATATGCTCTGCAACTTGATATATTTTTAATACTTGTGTTTTATTGGTAAAACTCTAATTTTGTCGTAGTACTGTGAACTTCTCCAACTAATATAATAGTTTTCTATCATTGTAAAAAATAACTACCGTATTACATCTTTCTTGCAACAGACCAATCGGTTTGTTAATATCCAGTGGTTAACAAATTATCAATATTAAGAGCCGTAATCATGAGCGATGCTGAACAAACACGTGAAAAAATACTTACTGTAGCTGCTGATGAAATTCACCTACATGGCTTTCAAGCAACTGGCTTGTCTACCATCATTAATCGTTGTGGGATATCGAAAGGTGCTTTGTATTATCATTTCACTAATAAGCTTGAATTGGGTTATGCCGTTTTTGAAGAGAAATATATACCTATTTTTTTAGATACTTGGCAACCGGCATTGAGTCATGAAGACCCAATTGAAGGTTTGTGTGATTTTTTTATGTCAATGTGTGATGCTATGGTGTGTAGTGAAGCTGTTTGCGGTTGCCCATTGAATAACCTTTGTGAAGAAATGGCAAATGTTGATGAAGGTTTTCGTTTACGCATATTAACAATGCAAGAAAAGCTCAATCAACTAATGGTTGAGTCTTTAGGGCGAGTAAAAAGTGATTTGCGCGATAATATAACATTAACCCAAGTTGCTTATTTTATTGTCGCCACTTTTTATGGTGCGACAACCTTATGTAAAGGTTCACGCAATAAATCTTTATTTCAACAAGTGATGTTAGAACTTTGTGTTTATATTCGTGCGTTGAGAAAGTAGTTCAACGCTCAACATGTTTAGACATTAATAATATTTTTCATCTTTTCTCGCATAAATTTCAAAAATAGTACAAATAAATAGTTACAAACCGATCGGTCGGTGATATTCTTCGCTCATTGAGTATACCGAACGGTCGGTTTGTGGTTGAGTGTAGCTACAAAATTAAATTAATAGAGTTTTTCAGGAGCAGAAAATGCAACGTATAGTAAATTCCATAGTGATATTTTTAGTAATATTTTCTATGTCAACCTTATCTTATGGAATGGATCAATCTTCACCTTATGTTATTTTGGAGAAGGTGGGCGATAAACTATTTAATCGCATTGCGGCTAGCCAGCAGGAAATTATCAAGTCGCCTGAAGTAATGCAAAATATTGTTGAAGAAGAGTTGATGCCATCAATAGATTATAGATATGCGTCATATCGTATTTTGGGCAAGCATTTGAAGAGCACCACTAAAGAGCAGAGAGAGCAATTCGTTGATTCTATGCGTAGCTATTTATCAAGAACTTATGCAACAGCTTTGATGCAATATAAAAATCAAGAAATTGTATTTGAACCTGAAAAGTCAGTTGTAGGGAAAAAAATTGTAGGGATTAAAGTGCAAATAGTTGAGTTAAATAGTCCGACAATTGATGTTATTTTTAAAATGCGAAAAAATAAAAAAACAGGTGAATGGAAAGCATTTGATATGGTAGTTGAGGGTATTTCTCTGTTAAGCAGTAAACAAGCAGAATTAAGTAATAAGATTGCTAAAGAAGGTATAGAACAAGTATCAACAGAGCTAGGGACAATTGCCGAGTAAAGTTAAAGGGTGCTAACCGAACTCTATTTTGCATAGGCTGTTAACCAAACTTTATATAGTTAGATTAACTTTCACTCCTAACCAGCACTAGGTCTGTACTGCTAAGCTAAATAACTCAATTGAGTTATTTAGCTTAAGATCATTTATGATTATCTCGCAATACTCTGTAAAACTTCAATCGAGACTAAATTAGTAATTGACGTTTTAAGTTCTGTCATATTAGGACATACAACGAGTAATCCATCATCATTTAATGCTAAATAACCTTGCTCACGCAAAGTATTTATTAAGGTTGATTGAGACTTTTTATCAATAAATTCAGGTGCTGTAATATTATTTAAAACGGCTAAACGTTTGGCAATAGCGACAACTTTTTCTTCTAATTCTCGTCTTGTTAATGGTGCTAATCGTGTTGCTAAAGAAGTAATGATCGCGAGGCGTTGTATGCTTTCATCAATACATTCAGCCATTAAGTGAATTTGATTTAGTAACTCCGTATCTTCTGTTAATGCCCAAAAATTTGATTCTGTGTGCTTAATTACACCATTACTTTCTAGAGTGGTTAGCAGCTCTTTAACTTGTACGGTAATTTGTTCAGGTGTTTGCCATAAGAATAAATCTTCTTTCAATGTTGTTAATAAGTTGATGCTTTGGCTAACTATTTGCTCGTTAGATATTCTACTATTATGCGTTAGTAATCGGCATATTAATGAACTTAGTGCGTAGGTGTGTAAAATATTATTGCGGTAATAGCGCATTTCTAGGCTGGCAGAGCTGTCTAAAGAAATAATTGTACCAAAGCTATCTTCAGAAATAGTTACTTTATTCAGCGATATTACATGGGCAAGTAAGTCGGCTCCATTTTCTTCTGGTATGGTCAGTTCTTTACTAAAAGGCGCTTCTCGTTGAATCTTGAGAAAGAAATCTAAGTGTTTTTCTAAATCATGTTTTGCAAGCGCTTTGTTCTCACTGGCATGCAAAATTAATGCGACTAGGGCAACACCATTAAGTGCAGCACATTGGTTAATGTTAGTCATTAACTGGTTTGAAATATCGTTTACCGTTGGCGTTAACCAATTGGGTTTCTGTGGATCGATAGGATCTATCGCATCTTTCCAGTGCGGTACTTGTTCCGTTAAATAATTATTAATATTAATGGGTTCGCCAAAATTAACATAGCCATTACCGTAATTTCGTAAATTTTTAATGGCTTTAAGTACACCTAAGATCGATTCATTTTTCTTTTCACTACCACTTAATTCCTTATGGTAAGTACCAACTTCCATGACATGTTCATAACCTAAATAGACCGGCATTAACGTTAATGGGCGATCAATACCGCGTAATAAGCTTTGAATGGTCATGGCTAACATGCCTGTTTTAGGTGGTAATAGTCGTCCTGTACGACTACGGCCGCCTTCGGTGTAATATTTAACAGCATAACCTCGTTCAAAAAGTAAGCCTAAATATTCACGGAAAATAGTGGAATACAAACGGTTGCCAGCAAAACTTCTGCGAATAAAGAATGCACCACCTTTTCTGAAAATAGCGCCAGCTGGCCAGAAATTTAGATTAATACCTGCCGCAATACGTGGCATTACTAAGCCTTCTTGAATAATAACGTAAGAAAGTAGTAGGTAATCCATATGACTGCGATGACAGGGAACATAAATAATCTCATGACCGTCTTGTGCTAATTTTCTTAAGACTTGGGAATTATTTACTTTTATATCTGTATATAATCGGCCCCATAACCAACGTAAGATTCTTTCGCCTAGGCGTACTAATGACACACTATAATCGCCAGCTATTTCTTCCATCATAGCTAAAGCTTGTTTTTTTACTTTTTCAGGGCTGATGTTTTTATTTTTTGCTTCGTCTTTAATTATTCGTTTTATTGAGGGATTAGCGAATAAAGCCGTAAACATTTGCTCGCGATGAATCAGTCTTGGGCCTTTAGCTGCTATGTTTTGACGATGGAAGTGGAAACGGGCAACACGTAGTAATTTATGGGCGGTATCTTTATCGTTTCCGTGGTTGTCAGACATATTTCGTAAAGACAGTACTTCACTAAAGCGTATTAAATTATCACGACCTAAAAATAGCACGATAAAAAACTTTCTCAGCCAAGTTGGAGAAGCTTGCTCTGCCAATAATGAAGACACATTCGCATTATTTTTTTCTTTGGTAGGAATACGTCCCCAAATAAGATTTACTGGAATAAGCTGACCATCAAGGGTTTTATCAACGTGGTGTTCATTTAATATGGCTAACCCTTGCTGTAATGCTTGCGTTTTTCTACGTTTGAATCCGAAAAGTGACGTAGGTTTTGCCAAACATATAGTACGTTCGAAGAACTTATTGTTTATTTTTATTTTGCTTAAAGGATCAGGTAAGTTTTGATCTTTACATGCTTTTTGTAGTGCTAATAAATCACTAGCAGATTGATGGCTAACAATATAAAAAATAGGCTGAGTAGGTGTTTCAACGGCTGTTTCGGCATCTAATACAATTTTGCTGCGTAAGAATAAACGAAGGGGAAACTTTAATAATAAATAAAAAAAAGAACGTAAAACAGATGTCATGACTGCTACTATTAATTGTGTAGGAAATTCAGAGGCGCCAGTTTAACATTTATACTTAAACCAGTTCAAGATAACGCTGATGAACTCGTAGTTTTATGCGCAAATACAGCGATTTCTTCCTGATTTTTTAGCTTGATAAAGAGCATTATCAGCTTCTTTAAATAGGCTTGACCAATCGGAGGCATTATTATTTTGTGCGATACCGATAGAAACAGAAATTGGGGGGAGGGGCTCGTTTGTTTCTCGGTGAATTAATTTTACTTTCTCAATGGAAATACGAATTTTTTCTGCTACGTCTTCTGCTTCAATAATCGATTTGTTAGTCATCACTACTAAGAACTCTTCTCCGCCAAAACGTACAGCAAGATCTTCTTCAGTAAGGTGATTTTTAATAATTTTAGCGATGCGCTGTATAACTTTATCACCGATAAAATGACCAAAATTATCATTTATCTTTTTAAAGTGATCTATGTCGATAACAAGTGATGAATGTGTTTGAGTAAAATCCAAGGCTTGTAGTTTATCATCACAACCACGGCGATTTAATAAACCAGTTAAGGAATCTATTAATGCTTCCTGTCTTGATGATTCAAGCTTTTGTTTTAATTGGTTAATTTCTTGCTGAGTTGTTGATAGTTTCTTTGACAATTCGTGGTGTTGCTCTTTGGTATTATTAATTGTGTCAGACAGATAACTCACTATGTTTTTAAGTGATTTATGATGTTTATTTTCCGACAAAATAATTTTTAGTTTATGTAGGCTGGTGGTTACTTTATCTTCATTGCCTACCTGTAAACTTATCTGTTCTAAGGTACTGCTTAATACTTCTTCAAAAGGCGATATTACCGTACTATCAATTTGCTCGCTAAAAGAAACAAAACGTTTAAATAAATCTGCTAGAAAGTCAGCCATGATAGGTGTATTTTGCTTGATTTTTTGATCTATTGCTGCCGTTAATAGTTCATTTTCATTACTAATATAAAGGTAGATTACGGCATAATTTGCTGGTGTAGGTGGAATTAAATGGTTTGAAAGAAAGTCATGAGTAAGTTCACTAAAATTAGATGAAACTTGATAGTTATTGTCGAAAGGCATACCTTATTCCTAAACCATATGCTAATTTGTTGTAACCTTGTTTGTACTTTAACGTTATATTGTAACAGTAACAAGTGTTTATGTTATTTTACTGGTTGATTTGTAAACTAATTTAATTAACGTCTTAAAGGAAATGTTTTGCAAAAAATTGCTATTTTTGTTGATGTACAAAATATTTATTATACCACTAGAGATAGCTATCATCGGCAATTTAACTACCGATTACTATGGCAAGAATTAATGGCGCAAGGCGATATAGTGCAAGCAAGTGCTTATGCTATTCAACGTAGCGACGATCAACAGCATAAATTTCAAAAAGCGCTAAAACATATTGGCTTTGATGTAAAACTAAAGCCCTTTATTCAACGTAGTGATGGCTCAGCTAAAGGGGATTGGGATGTTGGTATTACGATTGACGTCTTGACGGCAGCGGCAAGCGGAGGTATTGATACGGTGGTGTTATTATCTGGCGATGGTGATTTTGATTTGCTATTAAAACATATTAGAACAGAATTTTCTGTTAAAACAATTGTCTATGGTGTGCCTAATTTAACCGCTAATTCACTAATTAATGCTGCAGATGCATACCATGAAATAGATCAAAGTTTGTTACTATAGCGTGTAAGTAAAGTGAAATCTCCCTGATATAAAAACTATTAATTAACTTAATCAAATTAAACTAAAATAAAATCAATTATATATGACTGAATTAACTAACTTCCTTGGCAATGTTGCAGCTTTTATGTGGGGGTTGCCCCTTGTTATTTTACTCGTGGGAGGAGGCATTTTTTTTGTATTTCATAGTCGCTTTTTACCTTATCGGTATTTAAAGCACGCTGTTGAAATAACATCAGGTAAATTCTCAGCCGAAGAAAAAGCACCTGGCGATTTAACACACTTTCAAGCGTTAACAGTTGCCTTATCAGGTACTTTGGGATTAGGAAATATTGCTGGTGTGGCTGTTGCTATTACTATTGGTGGTGCAGGCGCGATTTTTTGGATGTGGATAACCGCGCTTGTTGGCATAGCAACAAAATTTTATACCGCAACTTTAGCGGTAAAGTATAGAGGATTAGATCGCAGTGGTCGCATTCAGGGTGGCCCTATGTATGTCATTCGGGAAGGGTTAGGCAAAAAATGGTTACCTTTAGCTTGGTTGTTTTGCTTAGGAGGAATGTTTGGTGCTTTACCTATTTTTCAAATAAACCAGTTGGTACAAGTGCTACGCGATGTTGTCGCTATTCCTCATGGCTTTGCTAGCGCGAATGAACATTTTACTTTTGATTTAGTAACAGGATTATTTCTTTGTATTTTAATTACTTATATTGTTATGGGGAAGTTACAACGGTTAGCTAAAATTACCAGTAGTGTCATCCCAACTATGGTTATTTGTTATTTTATTTTAACATTAGGGGTATTAGTTATGAACTTCTCTGCTATTCCTAGTGCGTTTGCTTCGATCTTTGTCGGTGCTTTTAGTGGCTCATCAGTGGCCGGTGGCTTTATTGGCTCAGTGGTTTTAATTGGAGTGCAGCGAGGTGCTTTTTCTAATGAAGCGGGTATCGGTACTGAATCAATGGCGCATGGTGCTGCCAAAACAAATGAACCAACACGTGAAGGGTTAGTTGCTACACTTGGACCAATAGTTGATACCTTAATTGTCTGTACTTGTACTGCTTTAGCTATTTTAGTTACAGATATTGGAGATTTACAACTAACAGGTGTTAGTTTAACAGCACACGTATTTGAACAAGCATTTCCAAATATTGGCGGTTATCTATTAACGTTAGTGGTATTTTTTCTGAGTACAAGTACGGTGTTAACCTTTTGGTATTACGGCAGTAAATGTGCAGAGTTTTTATTGGGTAAACGCTTTGAGCAAGCTTATGTGTGGTTTTATCTTTGTTTAATTATTGTTGGTGCAGTGTCTTCACTCGCATTAGTTATTAATTTAATTGATATCATGTATGCGTTAATGGCTATTCCAACAATGATATCTACGGTGTTATTAGCACCTAAAGTTACTGAGCAAGCTAAAATTTATTTCGCAAAAAATATCAAAGAATAATTATTAGCTAACGTTTATGTTAACAGCGAATATTGTTCATTTTCTCTAAAAGCACTAGGCGTTAACCCGGTCCAGCGTTTAAAAGCTCTTCTAAAGTTTGGTATGTCATTAAACTTTAAGCTTGAGGCAATGCACTCATTACTTTGCTGGTTTTCTATTATTGCAAATACAGCATGTTGGCGGCGCATCTTATCTAGTAATTGTTGGAAATTGGTGTGATGTTGAGCAAGTTTACGCTTTAATGTAGCAGGACTCACTGAAAAGTATTGTGCGCAGCTTTGTAAACTAATATCTGTAGTAGCACTACACGACTTGCATGTATTATAAGTTAAATTACTATGGATAAACTGACATACAGCTTGTGTAAAACCTATATATACCTTATTTTTTTGATTGTTTTTTACTTCGGTTATAGCAAGTTTTTTTAATGATAAACTACAGTCATCAATAGAATGATAAAGCCATTTATCATCGATACTTAACATGGCAAGTGGTTGGTTGAAATAAGGTTTACTGCCAATATTTACATGATATTGCTCTATATGCTCAACTGTTTCATAAGGTAATCGGATGGTGACTGGAATTGATTCTCCGAAACGATACTTTAGTGCGCCCGTACAGGCACTCAATACAAATTCATAAAGAAAACGTTCTTGGTTATCGGTTAAAGAACCGATAGCGCTATTGAGTAGTAAATGTGTTTTTATTTCGTTGTTTCTACGACTTTTAATCAGTGTAAAAAATAAAAAGGGGAATAGTTGAAATTGGAATAACTGACACAGCTTTATCATGTGAGCAATGTTTTTACAGTTGAGTAAAGCTTGAGACAAAGCGCCCAATTGGCTGGAAAAATATTTACGCCCTAAAATAAAACTTAAATCGTCACGTTTGGTCAATTTTACAGCATTGTCGATAATAGTAAGAAATTCTTTCGTTGAAATTAGTGTGTTACTCATCGTTAAATCTGAATAGAAGCACTGAGTACCTTTTAATACTCTATCAGGGTGTACGCCGCTTTGTTTGGCTAAATCAACTAAAGCTACCACAAATTGACGACAGAGAATAACATCATCATCTCGGTCGAAAGTTTTCATTAATTAACCATACACTTATTGGTCTGTTGTTTTAATTGAACCGGGTCTAAACCAATTATAGTATGTTGGGTTGCAGCGTTATCTCGTTGTGTTATTACATCTTCCTTAATTAGCTGTTGCTGGTGTAATCTTTGTTTAGTTATTCTCATACGCTCGTTCAACTGCTCTAAAGTCGTTAGGTGATCTTCCTTACCATTAAAGCTCATCACACAACTAGCGACATGCTGATAATTAGCTGTAGTAGAGGAGCCGACTTTAAAGGCTAAGTGCTCAATAGATTTTTCAATATGATGAGCAACTTGCTCAGCAGTTTTCGTGTCAGTATTTGGCATTAATACAATAAAACAATCACTTGCATATCTACAGGCTAAGTCATTATCTCGTAAGTTCATGAGAATAATTTGTGCAATTTCACGTAACAATATATTGCCTTGGTTATCACCATGTTTACGATTAAATTGATCAAATTGACGGATATCAATAAGCATTAAAGTGAATGTGAGCATTTGCTTTTGCGCATTTTTATCTAGGTTGTAGTCATTGAAATTTACATTTTTTGCGTTCACTATTTCGCGCTGCAATTGCATTTTCATATATTTAGCGCTGTATAAACCGGTAACAAAATCAGTCAGGCTGTGGTCGCGATAATACCGCTCAGTTTTTCGCAGTTGTGTGTTAATGCTTACTTGTTCTAGGTGCCATTGGTATAGTGCGATAGACATAATTAGCATACCAATAGGCGCTGGCAGTGATTCAATAGTTGTTAGCCAAGTATTATCTTCAGGATAAAGTAAAAATTCATCAAGAAAGTCGAGTAACATCGAGATATGGGTGAGTGTTAATCCGGTGAAAAGTAAGTTAGTAACCTTTCCTGATGGACGACTAATTAATATAAAAAACACCCAAACAAGTGTTATTAAGGTTATACCTCCCTCGCCAAGTACATCAAAAAAATCAATGTTGGCATATTCTTTTAGTTCACCTAGTTGAAAAGTAAATGTGGCAACGCTAGCAATAGCCAAAAGCAAGACAATGAACAAGTAACGATGAAAGCTAAACAAATCTAAGTTCATAATCTTAGTGCTTTATGAGTTGTGATGAAGTGATTGTGTACACAAATATATCTACTTTTAACCAGAGTAGGGTCATTTTAGCTCAAACAAGTGACACTTTTATGACCGTTATTATGTTTATGGCACGAAAATAAGGGTATTTAAGTCGTTCTTGTGATGATGTACTTTTCGTTTAGTAAGCAGAACTCGATTTTCTTAAATACTGATGGGGGTCATTTCAGCTCATTTTGTTATTTTTTCATTAAGAAATAGGAGAAAATTCGCGATATTTTGTGGGTTCGCTTGTTTTAAAAGTTGAGTGAAATATTTATGTCATTTTTTTTGTTTACCGTAGCGTCATTAAAAAGTAGCACCATCAAAAAAATAACACTATAACCATGAGACAAAAAACATGAAATATACCGATAAAAAATTCCAATTATCCCCCCTTAATAAAGCAATATTAAGTACTGTATTAGCGAGTACTATGGCGATTTCTTCAGGATCAGTCTTCGCTGAAACTGATTTTTCAGGCCGTATTACTGATGCTAAGAACAGTGTTTATTTTGAAGGTGCCTCAATAAAAATTGAAGAATTAAATTTATCCACGGTAAGTAAGCGTGATGGTTCATTCAAATTTTCTAACTTACCTGAAGGTCAGTATACTTTAGTGATTAATTATCTTGGTACAGCAGAGATACGAAAAACACTAACGATAACGGCAGAACAAGCAGCAAGTCAAAATTATATTATTGGTGCAACGGACAGTAATATAGATAATATGATTGTTTATGGTCAACGTGCTGGTCAAGCTGGTGCATTAAACCGTAAGAAAAATGCAAATCGCCAACTATCAGTTGTGAGCTCTGATGGTATTGGCCAATTACCTGATCAAAATGCTGCTGAAGCATTACAACGTTTACCGGGTTTATCAATTCAGCGTGACCAAGGAGAAGGTCGTTTTGTTGCTATTCGAGGAATTGATCCTAATTTGAATAATGTCACCATTAATGGTTTAAATGTACCGTCACCTGAAGCAGGTGTACGTAGTGTTGCTATGGATGTCATTCCTAGTGAATTAATTGCTAGCTTAGAAGTTAGTAAAACAGTAACACCAGACATGGATGCTAATGCTGTTGGTGGCTCAATTGAAGTAAAAAGTTTAAGCGCATTTGATCGTGAAGGTCAATATTATAGCTTAACAGCTCAAGGCTCATACAATGAGCAAGTCAGTGAGGCGAGCCCTAAACTTTCTGGAAGTTATTCTGACGTTTATCAACTTAATGATGGTATGCAGCTAGGTGTTGCTGGTGCATTATCATGGTTCAAACGTTCTTTTGGCTCTGAAAACAGTGAAACTGATGGTGGCTGGAATATCATTGAAGTTGAAGATATTAATGGTGACGATATAGAAATATTTGGTGCAGAAGAAATAGAACAGCGTTCTTATACTATTGAGCGTGAACGTTTTGGTGCAGCATTGAATCTTGATTTATACGCCTCAGCCACAGACAAATATTACCTACGCAGCTTTTACAGTGAGTTTTCGGATAATGAATATCGACTACGTAAAGAATTTAAGCTCGATAAAGGGGTTTTGAATTCATACACAAGTAATTCTGCGCAATACAGTAATGCTGAATTAGAGCGAGACACTAAAGATCGATATGAAACGCAAGAAATCCTTTCAATGGTTGCTGGCGGTGAAAATCAACTAAATGACTGGTTAGTTGAGTATCAATTAGGTTATTCAAAATCGAGTGAAAATGAACCCGATAGAATGGATGTCACGTTTGTTGGTGAAGATATTGATTTGGGTTATACCACTTCAAATGATAGCCCAGTATTAACACAATCTGCTAATGCTCATGATTTAAATATTTTTGAAATGGATGAAGTTGTTTATGAAAATAACAACTCAGAAGATGAAGAAGTTAGTATAGGTCTAGATCTAACGAAAGACTTTGTTTGGCAAAATAATAATGGTGCTTTCAAGTTGGGTGGTAAATATCGCAGTCGTGAAAAAGAGAAAAGTGCTAACTCAATACTTTACGATGGTGATTTTGGTGATATAACGGCTGAAAACTTTAACAGTGGTACAGTTGATTACAGCCTAGGTGATTTTGGTCCAGGCCTATCTCAACAAAGTATACAAGATTATGTTAAAGCCAATAGAAGTAGTTTCGCACTGAATCAAACTGAATCTGACATCGAAACACGTGCTAACTCATATACGAGTAGCGAAGATGTTTTTGCGTTATATGCCATGATGACTTTGGATATTGAAAAATGGCAAATAGTGACAGGTTTACGTTATGAAAGTACTGATTTTGAAACGACAGGTAACCGGGTTGAATTAGTGGTTGATGACGTTAACGATACTGAAATTCCAAATATTGAAACATGGAATGTATCAAAAGATTATGATTATTTACTACCGAGTTTGAACGTTAAGTACAGCATACGTGATAACTTAATTGCACGTTTTGCTTATACTCAGACTATTGCGCGCCCAACGTTTGGTGATTCAGCTGCGTATCAATTAATTGAAACTGAAATTACGGAAGAGGATGGCGTAACTGAAATAGAACGCAAAGCAGAAGTAGGTAACCCTGATTTAGCGCCTTATGAGTCACAAAATATTGACACATCGATTGAATATTATCCAGAAAATATAGGGGTAATTTCTGCAGGTGTTTTTTATAAAGATATTGGTAACTTTATTGTATTAAGTGAAGTTGAAGACAATGGTAGTTGGGATGGATTTGAAGAAGTCATTCAGCCAATTAATGGTGGAGAAGCTTCATTAATTGGGTTGGAGCTAGCATGGAATAAGAGCTTTGATTCAGGTCTTTTATTGGGTGCTAATGGTACTCTGGTTGACGCTGATGATGCTTTACCAAATCAGTCAGATGTTATCGGGAATATTACGCTGGGTTATGAAAATAACAAAATTAGTACACGTTTAAGTACGAGTTATAAAAGTAAAACATTTCAATTCAATGAAAATGATGTTGCCGTATATGAAGCCGCGCATACACAAGTGGATTTTAGCAGCAAATATTATTTCTCTGATACCGTTCAATTTTACTTTAATGCCTCAAATTTAACAGATGAACCAATGTATATTTACCATGGTGCGAAACAATATAATTATCAATATGAGCAATATGGCCGTACCTTTGAATTGGGTATCACTATTTCATCGCTTTAATTTAAAAACACTTTTAAAACAACCGTTATCCATAATAGCCGAGTATTAGCGCTCGGCTATTATATTTTATAATCGAAAGGCATACATATGTTAAATAGAATCACTTATTTCGTTAGAAAAACGTGTATAAGAAATGTAAAGCTTACTAAAGCATTGGCGATAACAGTAATGACGGGTTCATTAATCGTCGGTTGCGCTGAAAGCCGTACTAATTTATCAGAAGTTAATATACAAAATAATAGCGTTGAAGATAAGGCTAACCAAAATCAAAATATTTCATTCTTAGCCTTTGGTGATGGTGGTTATCATCATGACTATCCGAAAATTAAGCATATTAAAAATCCAAGAAATAAAGCAGAGTTTATTGCCAAAGAAAGAGACGATTGGTTGGAAGACTACCGTCCGCTAGCAGAATTTGACCACGCCCCTTTATATGTTTATCCGAATACTGAAATAACAACGGAGCTTGGCGGTGCATTAGCCGTGGGTAAAGCAATGACTGAAACTTGTAGAACTCGAAAGTGTGATTTTGCCATTCAGCTTGGTGATAATATCTACCCTGATGGCGCTGATGCTGATGATGGTAAAGACGATCAAAAACGTATGAATGATCTTATTTTAAAACCTTTACAGCCATTAATTGATGAAAATCCAGAAATGATAATTTATTCAGCTCTAGGTAATCATGATTGGAAAACATCACGTAAAGGTGTTGCGCTTCAAACTGAGTGGATGGAGGAACAGGCTAATTTCCATTTAGATGAAAAGGGTTATTATCAATACAAAATGGGCACGCCAGGTAATGATGTTGAGTTTTTTGTTTTAGATACCAATATGCTATTAGCTGCGAATCCTATTTTTGAAATTCCATTAAAGCCTGATGGCAGTGAAATGAGTATGGCAGAAGCTAAAGCTAAAGGATTAGGTGAATTCGATATCGCAGAGCCACATGAGAGCCCTGTTAATGGCGAAGACAAAGTACAACTTCAGTGGTTAAAAGAAGGATTAGAGAAATCAAGCGCTAAGTGGAAGGTGGTATATGGGCACCATATTCTTTGGTCGATTGGTGGCACAAAGTATAGTGAAGGTCATGTTTTGCGCGAACTACTTTTACCAACATTATGTAAAAATGCTGATGCATATATTGCAGGTCATGAGCATGACTTAGAACTTTTAACTGATGACTGTTCAAAATATACTGATAAAACTATGGAGCCACTACCCTTAATCATTAGTGGTGCAGCTTCTAAAATGCGTGGTAAACATACCCCGTTTGCCGAGCAACAAGAAAAGCGTTATCCCGAGTATGAATTATTATGGTCGAAAAGCTTTGTTTGGGGATACGCGCACATCACGCTTGATAATGATAAGGACAAACTTAATGTTGAGTTCTTTACGACACCAGTTGATGAGTCAGGTAAAGTGATTAAAGAGGCGAGTTTTAGCTTTAATCGCAGATAGTTAATTTGGCTAGCTTTTATTGTTTTTTATTTGTCAGTTTTACTAAATGACCTTTTAATTCAACATTCGTCATAATGCCACCAGTATCATATGCAAATCAGCATTTGTGGATATTTTTATGTAGAGCAGTATTTATGATCGTCAATATTGCTCTTCAATTATCTTTGCTGCTTAGCTGGCAGTTTTCACAATAAAAAAAAGAGCTAGCCAAATTAATGGTATAGCTCTTTTAAGCAGGTTGTAGATAATTATTTTATATAGTGTTGTTCGTCGCTATATTAGTTATCTATTAATCATTTTTATGAATGTGAACATCCATTTGTGGGTAAGGAATATTTAGCCCTTCGCTTTCAAAAGTTTTATATACTTTTTCATTTAATTCAAAGTGTACGCCCCAATAGTCAGGCGCATTAACCCATGCTCTAACAGCAAAGTTAACAGAGCTGTCTGCTAATGCTGAAACAGCAATAAATACAGCAGGATCTTTTAATATACGTGAATCTTCATCACATAATCTCTTGATTACTTCTTTGGCTTTATCTACGTCATCACCATAAGCAATACCAATAGTCCAATCAACACGTCTTTTTTCTTCTGTTGAATAGTTAATCATTGATGAAGTTGATAAACCACCATTAGGGATAATAATTGTTTTATTATCAGGGGTTTTCATAATAGTATTAAAAATTTGTATTTCAGATACAGAGCCAGAATAACCTTGAGCTTCGATAAAGTCACCCACTTTAAATGGCTTGAAGATAAGAATCATCACACCACCAGCAAAGTTCTGTAATGTACCAGATAATGCCATACCCACAGCTAAACCAGCAGCACCAAGAATAGCAATAAACGAAGTCATTTCTATGCCTAACATGCCTAGGACAGTGATAACTAACATTACTTTTAACAGGCCATTAACAATACCTGTTAAGAAAGGTATTAATGATGGATCAGTTTTACTTTTGCTTAATGTGCTTTTAAATGCGCCACCAATACCTTTTACTATCCATCCACCGATGATCCATACCGCGATAGCGCCCAATAATTTTGGACCGTAAAGTAAAGTCATTTGCGTCATTTGTTCAATTATTTCTTCTGCATTCATAATTTTCATCCTAGTTTATTCATAGTGTTTTAAAAGTGCAGCCAAGGCTCATTTATTTCACTTTTTTAGCTTTCCTAATAAAATTTGTAGGGCTTAACGTGAGCGATGACATACGTTAATCTCTACAATGTTGAATATACGACAAAAATTAAAATTATGCTTTAAAAATTACATTATTATGTAAATAAAACGTTAATTTTTTGCTTTAAAGAGAAAAGTGAATCATTTTTTATGTATTGAAAGCGTTAAATATAGCAATAAGTAATAATCCATTATTCGAAACTAGCATCTTCAAATAGAAGCGGTATACTAATATTCACATTGGCAAGGTAAACTAAATTTACGAATGAAAATATCACCATTTATTTTATATATATTACTGTTTTTAATTATTTTTTCGGCTAAGGCTGAGCAAGATGATGTAGCAGAAAAAAACGCTGTAGCCGAGCATAATACTTGGTTAAAGGACACCTTTAGCGAGCAGCATCAACAATTAATGCCAATTGTGGCGGTAGCTGATATGTTATATGCCTGTAATCAAGCACGTAAAGTTGAGCCGGTTAATTATAAACTTAATGATCTTATTTTAAATATGGATAAAAATCGCTTGGCAGAGAAGTTAGTGCTGTGTCTTAATGAAGATAATATGCAGTCTGAAGTCGCTTTGAATTTTGGGCTTTTGGGTTGTTTTCATGAACAGTTGGCACATTTACCTGATGTTGAACGGCAACAGAAAATGGCGTTAGTGGAAAAAACTATCAAATCTTTATCTCGAAGTGAACGACAAAAAAGTTTTACTCAATGTGTTTCTGCGCAGGCAATCAATTACTTACAATAATGACTAAAAGAATAAAAAACCAGAGACTGGCTTGAAGTGGTTTCAATATAGTCATAAATTGTAACAAATGCCCTGAAACATTTACTAATCCTTCTTTTTAATTTGTTGCTATATCGCTTATAGTCATTTTAATAGAAAGCAAATATTTTTGTGAGAATAAAATGTCCCAAGAAACCCAAAAAATTTTAGTGGTCGATGATGATATGCGCTTGCGCTCATTATTGGAACGTTATTTAGTTGAACAGGGCTATGTTGTTCGTAGTGCTGCTAATTCTGAACAGATGGATAGATTGCTTGAGCGAGAGAATTTTCATTTGTTAGTGTTAGATTTAATGCTACCAGGTGAAGATGGTTTATCAATTTGTCGTCGTTTACGTCAACAGAATAATAATATTCCAATTGTCATGCTTACGGCAAAAGGTGATGAGGTTGATCGCATTATTGGTTTAGAAATTGGTGCTGATGATTACATGCCCAAGCCCTTTAATCCGAGAGAGCTCTTAGCCAGAATCAAAGCGGTATTACGTCGTAGAATACAAGAAGCGCCAGGTGCTCCTTCTATGGCTGAAAATAATATTGTTTTTGGAGAATATGAGCTCAACCTAGCCACTCGTGAAATGGTAAAAGGTGATGTTAGTATGCCATTAACAAGTGGTGAATTTGCGGTATTGAAGGCTTTGGTTACTCACCCAAGAGAACCATTATCTCGTGATAAATTAATGAATTTAGCGCGTGGACGTGATTACTCAGCACTTGAACGTAGTATTGATGTGCAAGTGTCACGATTACGTCGTATGTTAGAGCAAGATCCAGCTAAACCGAGATATTTACAAACAGTTTGGGGTTTAGGTTATGTTTTCGTGCCTGATGGTACGTCAGCTTAGTATTTTTATAGCCACATACTAAAGGCTAGTTGTTGTAAGTGAGATTTTAGTTGCGCATTGAAGGTTTTTCATGAAGGTATTGCCCCGTAGCGCTTTTGGCCAAACTGTTTTATTAATTGGCTTTTTATTATTTATAAACCAAGTTGTTTCTTATATCTCTTTTGCCTTGTATGTAATAGAGCCTAATCAACAGCAAATAAATCAGTTATTAGCGAAACAAATTCGGGTTGTGTTTATCGATTTGAATGATGCAAGTCTAAGCCCTAAAATGGCTGAAGCTTTTCATCATGAAACGGGCATAGGGGTTTACCGGGAAGAAGATGCGTTAAGATTAGGCTTAGCATCTGCTGGTTATTACCCTTATCGCAGTGAGCAAATGTCAGCATTACTCGGTGGTCCTGCTGAAGTAAGAATATCTCAAGGGGACGAATATCTATTTTGGATTCGTCCACCTCAAGCTCCTAACCTATGGGTTAAAATTCCATTAATGGGGTTAGAAGAAGCTAACTTTTCTCCACTGGTCTTTTTTCTCGGTATTATTGGCGTACTCAGTGTCGCAGGTGGCTGGGTATTTGTAAGGCAACTTAATAGACCTCTAAAGTCACTACAAAGAGCGGCTGTAGAAGTTGGTCGAGGTAATTTTCCTGAGCCGTTAACCGAGCATGGTACTACAGAGATTATGGCTGTAACGCAAGCCTTTAATCATATGTCTAAAGGAATCAAACAATTAGAGAACGATCGTAACTTATTGATGGCTGGTATTTCTCACGATCTACGTACACCGTTAACCCGAATTAGGTTGGCAACAGAAATGATGTCGGAGCTTGATGATTTTCTCAAAGAAGGTATTGAAAATGATATTGATGATATGAATAATATTATCGATCAATTTATTGATTATCTTCGCCATGGCTCCAAAGATAAGGCGGAGCTAGGTGATTTAAATCTTTTAGTCGCTGAAGTATTAAATGTTGAAACACCAGCCGATCGACACATTGTTTTTACTGCTAATGATTGTCCTGAAATACCATTACGTCATGTCGCCATTAAACGCGCGTTAGCAAATTTAGTTCAAAATGCACTTCGCTATACTCAAGGTGATATTGAAGTTATTACCGGACATGATAAAAGTTATGCGTATTTTATAGTAAGTGATGAAGGTGAAGGAATTCCAGATAGTGATATTGATCGTTTATTCCAGCCATTTACGCAAGGGGATAAAGCTCGTGGTACAGAAGGAAGTGGTTTGGGGTTAGCGATTATTAAACGTATTGTTGATACACATGGCGGAAGAGTTGAATTATCTAATAAAGAGACGGGCGGCTTACAAGCGAAAGTTTATTTACCGTTGAAGTCATAAACCTTTTTATTCATTTAAAGACAGCTATTATAAGAATATTGGCGGTAGTGTTCAGCTCTATATATAAATCTTTGCTGTAGTTGATAATTTGATGGGTATTGCTTGAGTTAGATTGTATAAATTAATGTATTAAGTATAAATTTATTATAGCTCAATTGGTTATGTTATTTTCATTGTGATACAAAGGATAAAGCCACTGTTTAAAGTGGCTTTAAAAGATCTAGCTAGCCATATTCAAAAGCACATTACGATAGTTAACTATGTCTTCAATACTCAAAACTATCATTTCATGTTTTAAAGCAAACTGACATATTTCAGGTAACCTTGCCATTGTTCCATCTTCATGAGTTAATTCACATAAAACTCCTTTCGAATGTAATCCTGACAGTTTAATTAGATCAATACAGATAGCATAACTATTTTGTATTAAATTTATACAAAATAGAGTATTTATACTATTAATGCTTTACATTTATAGTATAAATACTCTATAATAATTTATGTTCCTAGCGGACACTTATTGTAATAATTTTATTCTAGCTTCCCCATAGCTTACATATGCCAGTAGCCTTGCTACTGGTTTTTTTTGTCTAAAATATGACAACAGTATTTAATTGAATATCAAATACCTGACTGTATCCCTAACTAATTAGCACTCACTTACTTATTGTATATTATGATTTTATTGATTATATTATTTTTTAGATACTTTAAGAATATGTGTACAAGATACTATGTCAGGTCTCAATATAAATAGTAAGCCTCAAATATTTGAATTGCAGCCAGGTAAAACTATGGATTTGCAAATAAACCACCCTGTATCTGTTCGTTTGAAATTGACTTTAGTCGGTTATGAATTTGGTAAATATATTTTATTGAAATACCCGAAAGTCATTAGTACTTCGCAATATAAAGATGTTTTGGTTGAGGGCAATGTTGTTATTGTGCGTTATCTATTAGAAGGTGACAAAGGAGAGTGCTGTGCTTTTAAGTCAGTGATTAAAAACATTTCAACGTTTCCTGAAAAACTCTTATTTATCGCTTACCCTAACAAGATAGAAAATCGTCAGTTAAGAGTGCAGCAAAGAACAAGTATTCATATTCCTGCAGCTATTATGATCGAAGAAGATAATATTAATAAAGAAATGAAAATACTTGGCGCTATCGCGGATATATCTCTTAAAGGCTGTTGTTTTTTATTTAAGAGTACTAGCTTGGCGACTAATGTGAATCAACGGAAAATATTTGTTTGTTTACAAGATCAAACAGGAGCTGAAATAAAAATATCAGCTCGGGTATGTAATAGTCGAAACGATCAAGGTGTTGTGAGTGTTGGTATTCAGTTTTTAGAAGATAATGATTTACTACCCAAATTATTAGAACAATTATTTATCAATATTGATAATAGCTAATTTTTTAGGTTAGTTTATTCTTCTGGCTCTTCAAGAAACCAATCGCAAATAATACTATTTGCTTGTTCTTCACCGGTACGTTTTAATGATGAAAATGCTTGAACCTTAATATCAGCATTTAGTGGTGCTAAGGCTTTTTTTACTTTTAGCACTTCAGCACTACGCTTACCTTGAGACAATTTATCACTTTTAGTTAACAAAGCTAAAACAGGTAAGTCGCTATCAGCAGCCCACTGAATTAAGTCCATATCTAAGTCTTTTAATGGATGGCGTATATCCATTAGTACAACTAGGCCTTTAAGGCTTTCGCGTTTTTCTAAATATTCGCCCAATGCTTTTTGCCATTTCTTCTTCATTTCTAAAGGGACTTTAGCAAAACCGTAACCGGGTAAATCAATTAAACGTTTATTGTCGCCAATTTCAAAAACGTTAATCAGTTGAGTACGACCAGGGGTTTTACTGATTCGTGCTAAACCTTTTTGATTAGTTAGCGTATTTAATGCGCTTGATTTGCCTGCATTTGAGCGGCCTGCAAAAGCAACTTCAATACCACTATCTTCAGGTAATCTTCGAATATCTGGCGCACTGATGGTAAAGGTAGCTTTGCTTAAATGTATAGTGGTAGAAGACAAGGACTTAACTCTTAATAAAAAATCTGACACTATTATAACGTTATTCTTATAAAAATGATGAACAAATATGCTAAATAGTACGTTTTTTCAAGGAATTTTTATCAGATGGTGTTACACACAGGATAGATTAGTGTAAAATGCCGTCACTTTTTAAGATTTATTGTAAAAATAAACTCAATCATAATTTAACATTAAAAGTTTAGTTAACGACAAGCAGAGAGCAATTCAATGAAAAAAATATTATTTTCACTTTTGTTAGGAGCGAGTATGCTCAATACAGCAATGGCTGTAGAAGGCGATGCTGAAGCAGGTAAAGGTAAATCAGCTATCTGTGCCACATGTCATGGTGCTACCGGTATCAGTATAGCGCCTATTTATCCAAACCTTGCTGGACAAAAAGCTCCTTACATAGTTAAACAATTAACTGACTTTAAGGCTGGCACCAGAACGGATATGATGATGGCACCAATGGCTGTTAATCTATCTGAGCAAGATATGGCTGACTTAGCTGCATACTTTTCAAGTCAACCACGTAGTGGTAAAGCAGCTGCTGCAGCAACAACGGATACATCTGCTGTAGCACCAACTGCAGCAGGTAACGTAGAAGTTGTAACTTCAACCTCTGCTAAAGCTATTTATGCTGGTGATGTGAAAGCAGGACAAGAAAAGTCAGGAATGTGTGTTGCTTGTCATGGTACTGATGGTAATAGTGCGATAGCAATTTATCCTAAACTTGCAGGTCAAAGTGCTAATTATTTAGCTAAACAGTTAGCTGATTTTAAATCAGGTGCACGTGTTGATCCTGTAATGGCGGGTATGGTTGCGGGCTTAAGTTCAACAGATATGGATGATTTAGCTGCATACTTTGCCGTTCAAACAATGAGTGATGGTACTGGTGAGACAAGTGCTAAAGGTAAAAAACTCTATTTTGGTGGTGATGTTGAAAAGGGTGTTACAGCCTGTATCGCTTGTCATGGTATTGAAGGTAAAGGTATGGCACAAGCTGGTTTTCCTGCTATTGCGGGTCAAAATGCAGATTACTTGAAAAAGCAATTACTAACCTTTAGAGAAGGTAGTCGTAGTAACGATAGAAATAACATGATGCGTAATATTGCAATAAAACTATCAGAAAGCGATATTGAAGAGCTAGTGAAGTACATGTCTTCTCTTAAATAAGCTAAAATATTTTATTAGTAATGTACTAATACTCTGAAAAAAAGCAGCATTTATTGCTGCTTTTTTGTTTTATCACATAAAATAATTGCTATGATTGGTGATATAACTAGGTGAGACACTTGAGCAATAATATCGATACTAAGCAACTAATAGCTTGCCAATTGTGTGATGCGCTATATGAAAAGCCGCAATTAAAACAAGGCCAAATAGTTAAGTGCACGCGTTGTGGTAGCACAATGGCTGAACGAAAAGTAAATTCAATTGAACGGAGCTTTTATTGGTCAATGGCCGGTCTTTTGTTGTTAATACCTGCTGTACTACTTCCTCTTATGGGAGTCACATTAGCGGGTCAGTATCATCATGCATCACTACTTGATTGTATTATTGCCCTGATAGACCGAGGCTTCTTTATGATTGCAACGTTAGTCTTTTTGTTTGCTATTGCTGTGCCTACTATTCGTTTATTAGGATCTTTTTATATTACCTATAGCTTCAAATATAATAAGTTAAAACCTTCATTATTGTATTTTTTTCGTGCGTTTCATCACTTAGATAATTGGGCAATGCTCAATGTATTTATGCTTGGTATCGTTGTGTCTATGTATAAATTACTCGACGATACTGAGTTATCTATTAACATGGGATTACTGGCTTTTATTTTGTGGCTGATTAGTTCAACAATGGCTGCGTCGACATTAGATCAAGATTATATTTGGCAAAAATTAGAGGATGAATTTGTTGATTAATACTGCAAAAAACAACAATCTTGCTCTTTGTCCTCAATGCCATAAAGTTAACGTACTTGGTGATGCCGCTAGTGATGAAAAAATACAATGTGTACGTTGTAAAGGGATGTTTTATCAACGGAACTCTCGCAGTTTACAATATACTTTAGCGTGGAGTATTGCAGCATTAATAGCTTTTATTCCTGCAAACCTTTACCCTATTATGATTATATATTCTTTAGGTATCGGTGAGCCATCAACGATACTTTCAGGTATTGGACAGTTTATTGATCATGGCTTGTACCCTATCGCTATCATTATTTTTACAGCAAGTATCATTGTACCATTACTTAAAATAGCGGGTTTGTTTGTACTAGTTTACCGTGCACATACTGGGATAAGATTACGACCAGATAAACACAGTAAATTTTATCATCTGTTAGAGTTTTTGGGCCCTTGGTCAATGCTGGATGTCTTTGTCGTTGCCTTACTAGTGGCTGTGGTCGAATTAGGGTTTATAACGACAATTGCAGCAGGACCAGCAATAAATTACTTTACCTTAACGGTAATTTTTACCATGATCGCAGCCAATAGCTTTGATTCTAGACTGCTGTGGGATAAACAACAAAATAGTGACGAAAATTTTTAGGTAAAGGAACAAAATGACTATTGATAAATCGTTGAATAATAATGATTTGAAAACTAATGTAGCTTCTGCTGATGTTGTGCCTAGACAAGGTATTTCAGCTATATGGTTTATCCCTTTTATTGCGCTAATTTTTGGCGGTTGGTTAGCTATTAAGGCGATATCTGAACAAGGTGTTTTCATTACGATTGAATTTGAAAATGGTTCAGGTATTGTCCCGAAAAAAACAGAAGTACGTTATAAAGGTCTTGTCACTGGTTTAGTCAGTAAAGTAGAGCCCTCAGATGACTTACAATCAGTGATTACAGAAGTTGAAATGACACAATCTTTTACTGATTACCTTACTAACAAAACAAAGTTTTGGTTGGTAAGCGCGGATATTTCTTTACAAGGTGTTTCTGGGTTAGAAACGTTAGTATCGGGTAGTTATATTAATATTATTCCCGACACTGATAAACAGTCTCGCAGCCAAGACCACTTTATTGCATTAAATGAAGCGCCAGAGTTAGATATGGCAACGCCTGGTCTGCACTTAACCTTGAAGGCCAGTGTGTTAGGTTCAATTAGTGAAGACTCACCTATTACCTTTAAACAAATACCTATTGGTTATGTTACGGGTTACCACTATGTTGAAGAAAGCCAAGACATTAATATCAATATCTTTATTGAACAAGAATATGCGCATTTAATTAAAGAAAATTCACTCTTTTGGAATATGAGTGGCATACAAATCAACGCTTCTATTGCTGCAGGTGTAAAAATAAATACTGGTTCATTAGGCTCTATTCTTGGTGGTGGCATTGCGGTTGATACTTTGAGTTATCACGAAAAGTTACCTTCAGCTAAAAACGGACAAGTTTTTCCATTGCATGCAGATTTTCAAGCCGCAGAGATGGGCCATAGCATTGAGCTTACATTAGATTGGAATTCAGATGTGAATCATAATGCAGCGATTTTATATCAAGGTGTAACCATAGGGAGTATTGAATCTTTTAGTAAAATAGACCCTAAGACTAGAAAAATTACTGCTCAAGCGAAAGTGAACCCACGTATTGTTCCTTACTTAACCGATCAATCACAATTTTATCTGGTCTCGCCTAAAATTGAACTTTCGGGGGTGTCAAACGCAAAAGCTCTATTAACCGGTACCTATATTAATATACGTCCTTCATTACAAGGTAAGCCAATAAATAAATTTCATGTTTTCAACGTTAAACCGCCTTATTTGTATGCTGAACCAGGATTACATTTAATTATTGAGTCTAATAATAGGCACTCCTTACAAGCAGGCAATAATATTTATTTTAAACAGCAAGTTATTGGTAGCATTCAGGCGGTTGATACAGTGGGAGCCGATCAGCATTTAATCCACATTCATATTCAAGATAAATACCAAGACTATGTTAATTCTACTAGCCGTTTTTATAATAATTCTGGGCTTAAAATTAAGGCCAACCTTTTGGGGGTAGATGTTGAAGCACAGTCACTGCAGAGTATTTTAACCGGTGGGATTTCAATGATAAATATTGACAGTTCTGATGATGCTTTGGCAGAAAATTCAGTAGTTAATGGCGACAAATTTACATTATTTGCTAACCAAAAAATAGCAGAGCAACGGGTCAGTTTTACGTTAACTGCGCCTGCTAATGAACAGATTAAGGTTAGCACACGTGTGTTACATCGTGGCATAGAAATAGGTGCCATTCATACTATTGAAGCTGATGGCGATAGCAGTAAATTATTCCTTGGCTTATTACCTGAATATGAGCATATTTTGCGTGAAGGTACTCAATTTTGGTTGGCTAAACCAAGCTTTACTTTGTCTGGTGCAACAGATCCTGAAGCATTACTCGGTGGTGCTTATATCACGTTTGATTTTAATAACGAAAGTGAAGTAGCTAAAACTAACTTTACTTTATTGACGTCACCGCCAGCTAAATCAGCTAGTGCTCCAGGCTTACAATTAAGTTTATTAACAAATAGTGCAACGGTAGCTACCGCGGGAAGTAGTATTAGCTATCGCGGTATTGTGGTTGGGCAAGTTGATAATGTGGCCTTAGACAAGAAAGCAGATAAGGTACATATTAATGTAACGATTGATGAAGAGTATCAAGCGTTAATACAGGCTGATACCAGGTTTTATAATGCGAGCGGTGTCACACTTAGCGGTGGTTTGGGTGATTTTGTACTAAAAACTGAATCTATAGATGCGATGCTACGTGGTGGAATTAGCTTTTATAATCCTGTCGTTATTGAGAAAACACAAGTTCAAGTACAAGAGTTAGATACTTTTGAGTTATTTGATAATATTGAACAAGCAGAAAATGCAGGTCTGGCTATTAGTATTTATTTCAAGGACTACTCGGGCTTAAAAGTAAATACACATGTTGTTTATCAAGGACAACAAGTGGGCTCAGTAACACGTTTAATTTTTAATCCTGATGAAATTGGTGTGACAGCTTTAGTACTGTTAAATGATCTAGGTGCTAAATTTGCACAAAAAGGTACTAATTTTTGGGTCGTTGAGCCAGAGATTGGTTTAGTAGGATCGAAAAATGTTTCATCTTTACTTGATGGTGCGTTTATTTCACTTTTACCAAGTAATCAATCAAGCGAACAACAAACAGTATTTGAAGCGCTTGAATTACCTCCTACGGTGAAACAATTACCTTATGGCTTAAATATTAAATTAGTGACTCAGCGCTTAGGGTCGGTACGTATTGGTAATCCAGTGTTATACCGCCAGGTGAAAGTTGGTAAGGTTATTGGTATTGATTTATCACCAACGGCTGATACCGTTGACGTTTATATCAATATTGCCAAGCGCTATGCACCTTTAGTTAATCGTGGTAGCAAGTTCTGGAATACAAGTGGTATTAATATTGATGCTGGTATTTTTTCAGGCATTAATATTGATTCAGAGTCTATTGAAACCTTAATTTCTGGTGGTATTGCCTTTGCTAGTCCAGCATTATCAGCAGATGAGCCAGAAAGTGCTCCGCGAGTAAATAGCTTTTTGTTACATCAAACCCTTGATAAAGATTGGTTAGAGTGGCAGCCTAAAATAGCAATAGACCAATAACATTATTGAAACCGTTCTTTACAGTGAATCTGAATTCAGTTTAGGATGTTTAGTTAAAGCAACAAATTCAGTAACTGCTTGTTCTGGATTGCTTGCTTCAGTGATTGCAGTAACGACAGCGATACTGTCAACAGTCGTTGCTAGTACTTGAGGTGCCCGTGCTAAATTAATACCGCCTATCGCCACGATGGGAATAGGTGGTGTTTTTGTTTTAGATCTTAATGCTAATAACTGGCGTAAATTATCTATCCCTTGAATTTGTCCTGTCATATCTTTAGTTTTTGTTGGAAAAATTGCGCCAATAGCTAAATACGAAGGTTGTAACTGTTGTGCGAGTAAAAACTCATAACAGCCATGTGTGCTGATACCAAGCTTAAGTCCTGCCTGTTGAATTTTTTCTAAATCGGCTTGATTTAAATCCTCTTGCCCAATATGAACGCCATAAGCATTATATTTTATAGCCAATTCCCAATAATCATTAATAAATAGTCTTGTTTTGTATTTTTTGGCTAAATTAATCGCTTCAATAATAATATGTTCAAGCTCAGTTTCGGCTAAATTTTTAACTCTTAGTTGGATAATCTTTAATCCTAAAGGTAATAAACGCTTTAACCACGCTATTGAGTCTACTACTGGGTATAACCCGAGCTTCTCACCTTGTAAATTTAGCGATGCAAACGCAGGTAAGTTTTGATGTTGTTGATTGAGTGTATCTATTACCGTTGGAAATAATTCATTTAAACAAACCTGTGACTCCACCTCTGATGGTAATATTGCCGGCCAGGCGAGTTGTTCAAAAGCGCCATAATATTGATGCTGTTGTTCAGCGCTAATACTTTGTGTTGCAGCTAGCCCATGGTTGATAAATGCTTTAGCTAAGGTGAATGCGTCTCGTACTAAATACCCTTTCGCTAAACACGATGCTAAGGCACTTGCGAAACTACAGCCACCGCCATGACTATAATGAGTTTTAAGTCGAGGTGAGCTGAGTTGATATTCGATTGCTTGAAAGCACTTATCTTGATTATCCTGTTTTATTTGATTAAGTTGGTGGTAACAGTAATCAATGCACTGGTGATTATTTTTGCTGTGACCGCCTTTAATAATGATACTTTTTATGGCAAATCTTTGATGAATTATTTTCGCAAGTTGTTTGACGCTAAGCTGACTTATATTAGGTTGAGCTATACTAAGTGAGTCAGTTTCTTTTTTTATCATTGAACTTACAAAAAAATGGGCTTCATTTATATTAGGGGTAAGCACATCAATTTGTTGTAATAATGGCGCTAGGTCAAGCACTGATAATTGATTGAAATCACCACCAACACTGGCTTGTCCTACGGGATCATAAACAGTTATTAATTCGGGTAACGTTACTTTTAGTTGCTTGAGTGTCGACGCTAACCATAAAACTTGTATATTACCGGCTAGTAAACCAATTTTTATTACTGTCGGTGGTTTGTCCTCAAGTAAGAGCGTTACTTGTTGTTGTAAAATATCGACAGGAGTAGGGTTAATCGAGATGAGCTGTTTGGAATTTTGTACCGTATTAGCAGTAATTAAGGTACACACTTCAACACCTAAGCTATGACCCGTTTTTATATCGGCAGCAATACCGGCACCACCAGAGCAATCACTGCCAGAAATACTCCAGATTATTGGCTTTTGTTGAATAGTATTTGTCATTGTTGATGCCAAAATGGCGTATCTAAAGTGGGGGTTGATGGGTGAGCTGTTTGTCGTTGCTCCATGATGCCGGCAATGTACCCTTGTTCACCTGCTTGTAAGGCTTGGCTAAACGCTTTTGCCATTAGGGTAGGGTTATCAGCTAAGGCGATTGCACTATTTAGTAATACGCCGTCATAGCCCATTTCCATTGCTAAGCAAGCGTCCGATGGCTTACCTATACCGGCATCTAAAATAAGCGTTGCTTGAGGTAAGCGTAGACGAATAGTTTCTAAATTATAAGGGTTCATTAAACCTTTGCCTGTACCAATAGGTGATGCCCAAGGCATAATCACTTGGCAGCCTAAGTCGTATAAACGCTGACATAAAACCAAGTCATCAGTGCAATAGGGCAGCACTTTAAAACCGTCGTTGATCAGCTGTTCCGTGGCACTGAGTAGTTCAATAGGATCAGGCTGTAAATTGTAGTCATCGCCAATGACCTCGAGTTTTATCCAGTCCGTTTGAAAAATTTCTTTACTCATTTTAGCGAGGGTAACTGCCTCTTTAGCTGTTCTACATCCGGCAGTGTTTGGTAATAAGTAACCATCTACCTGTTTTACTATAGACTGTAAATATTGCCATATTTTTTGTCCTGATTTTTCCGCTGGGTTTTGTCTCTTCAATGACAAGGTAATGACTTGCGAACCACTGGCAATGATGGCTTGTTTCATAATTTCAGGGGAAGGGTAGAGCGCACTGCCAATTAATAATCGACTATCGAGTTTTTGCCCATAAAGCGTTAATGACATTGCTATTAACCTCCTTGAATGGGTAAAAGTACATCGATACTATCGCCATTAATAACATGAGTATTTTCATAGTCTTCTCGACTAACAAAGTCACCATTAACAGCTACGGCAAAGGTACTTTGTTGTGGCTCTATAAAATACAAGGCTAATGCGGCACTGACTGTTATTTTTGATTCGTGATTAAGTGAATATGATTGGCCATTAATATGTATATTCATGATATTGCCTTTTATGTGTTGTACGGTTGTAGCGTATTTTGCGGCGTAAGTGTTTGCACCGCTAATAAATGCTCATAAGGTAACGTTTGTACTTTACCCGACACTTTGTTGCTTACTACCGCGAGTACTTGTTGCAAAACTACAGGCGAAATTAAAAAGCCGTGGCGGAACAACCCATTTATTTGTATTAACCTGTCTTGCACAATAATTTGGGGCTGGTTATCGCTAAAAGCAGGGCGAGATTGGCTAATATGTTGACGAATGTTAGCTTCAGCAAACCCTGGGTGAACACTATAAGCAGCGCTTAATAATTCCATTGCTGAGCGTACGGTCATATTTCCGCTATCATCACTTTCAATTTCAGTGGCACCAACGACATAAAAACCTTTTTCTTTGGGCGCAATATAAAGTTGATATCGTGGATGCATTAAGCGAATAGGACGTGATAAATGGACATCGGGTGCGAATAACTGAAATAACTCACCACGCACAGAGCGTAAATCAGTTAAGGGAGCACAATGATAATTCGCGTTTTTAATATTAGCGCCAGTCCCCCGACAATCAAGGACTAGATCAAAGGTTTGGCTTTGTTGGTCAGCACCTTTGGTTGTATAAGAAATAGAGCTTTCGTGGGTAGCCGTTTTTATTTCGGTCACTAATGTTTCACTGAGCCAATCTATACCTTCTTGCTCAAGTTGCTTACGTAAAGCAACGAGTAATCGACGATTACCAATTTGCCCTTCTTGGGGTAGATACAAGCCTTGGGTAAAGCTACGGCCAAGCTCGGGCTCTAACTCAGTTAGTTGGGTACGATTTAATGAGTGCTGCTTTTGATCTGGATAATGGTGCTGTAAATGGCGAGTAAATCGTAGGTAATCTCCTTTGTCTTGTTCGTGACTCACCATAATGGTGCCAGTTTGCTGAAAGAAGGTATGCTCATCTAAGCTTGCAAGTAGGCTGGGCCACAAAGATAAGGATTCAAACCCCATGGCGACAATATTCTTTTCGCAATGGAGTGATTCACCTAAAGGCGTTAATAAACCTGCTGCCGCATAAGCGGCGCTGTTATGTGCGAGCTTAGTGTCTTTATCAAATAAAGACACCTTAAATTGAGCTTGGCGATGTAAAGATAAGGCTAGCAAGCGGCCTATCAACCCTGCACCTACAATCGCAATCTTCATTACTTAGCACTATGGTAGATTTCACTACCCGTTGCTTTAAATTCAGCGGATTTTTCCGCCATCCCTTTTTCTACCTCAGCTTGTTCAAGGTTGATTTTTTCGTTATTCGTTTGGGATGAATCTAATACAATAGTTTCATCTAGTAATTGAATTTCAATTTTACGACCAGATTCAAGATCGGCAGCATAATCACGAACTTCTTGAGAAATTTTCATTGAACAAAACTTGGGACCACACATCGAACAAAAGTGAGCAACTTTCCCCGACTCTTGCGGTAATGTTTCATCGTGGTAAGCTTTGGCTGTTTCAGGATCTAACCCTATATTAAATTGATCGTACCAACGAAACTCAAAACGCGCCTTGCTCATTGCATTATCGCGAATTTGAGCACCTGGGTGACCTTTGGCTAAATCCCCTGCATGAGCAGCAATTTTATAGGTGATTAAACCTTCTTTTACATCTTCTTTATTGGGTAAACCCAAATGTTCTTTTGGCGTTACATAACAAAGCATTGCGCAACCGTACCAACCAATATTGGCAGCACCAATACCTGATGTAATGTGGTCATAACCCGGTGCAATATCTGTCGTTAATGGTCCTAACGTATAGAAAGGGGCTTCACCACAATGCTTAAGTTGCTCATCCATATTGGCTTTAATCATATGCAGTGGCACATGCCCTGGACCTTCAATAATAGTTTGTACATCATGCTGCCATGCTATTTTTGTTAACTCGCCTAAGGTGTGTAATTCAGCAAATTGTGCTTCATCGTTAGCGTCTGCAACTGAACCTGGGCGTAAACCATCACCTAATGAAAATGAAACATCATACTGTTTTAAAATTTCACAAATGTCTTCAAAGTGTGTGTATAAAAAGTTTTCTTTGTGATGTGCTAAACACCATTTCGCCATGATTGAACCACCGCGAGAAACTATACCTGTTACTCGCTTCGCTGTCATAGGTACATAACGCAATAAAACACCAGCATGAATCGTAAAATAATCGACGCCTTGTTCAGCTTGTTCAATTAAGGTATCGCGGAAAATTTCCCAGGTTAAATCTTCAGCCACACCATTAACTTTTTCTAAGGCTTGATAAATAGGTACAGTGCCAATTGGTACTGGTGAATTACGTAAAATCCATTCACGAGTTTCATGAATGTTGCGACCTGTCGATAAATCCATTACAGTATCAGCCCCCCATTTAGTGGACCAAACCAGTTTTTCCACTTCTTCTTCAATGGAAGAGGTGACTGCTGAATTACCAATATTGGCATTAACCTTGATTAAAAAGTTACGACCAATAATCATAGGTTCACATTCAGGGTGATTGATATTGACTGGAATAATCGCGCGACCGCGAGCAACTTCGTCGCGAACAAATTCAGGGGTTATTTTCTCAGGGATACTGGCACCAAAAGATTGCCCTTTGTGTTGTTGTAATAAAATGCTGTCTTTTACGTCTTCGCGCTTTAAGTTTTCACGAATGGCGATATATTCCATTTCTGGCGTGATAATACCTTGGCGGGCGTAATGCATTTGCGTTACATTTTTGCCTTTTTTAGCGATGCGCATGGTAGGTAATTTTTCAAAACGAATTTCGTCTACAGCTTCATCATCTAGACGTTGCTGGGCAAACTCTGAATGGGTTTTGGAGAATAACTCAGTGTCATTACGAGCATCAATCCATGATTCACGTAAACGAGGAATACCCTTGTGTACGTCAATATTAACATTTTCATCGGTATAAAACCCAGAGGTATCGTAAACACACAGAGGTTCATTTTTTTCGTAAACAGGCTTGTCCTTGTCACCGCTTACTAAAGTATCGGTTAAGGTGATTTCACGCATAGCAACTTTAATGTCGTGTATTTTACCTTGAACATAAACTTTTTTAGAATTAGGGAAAGACTGGTCTGAAACATTTTTCAAAAATGCAGCTGCCGCCTCACGCTTTTCACGTCTGCTTGGTTTATTTTTAGGGGATATATTTTTTTTACGTATGTTTTCTGATTGATCGTTCATGGTCGCTACCTATTTTAATACATTAAAAAAGAAGCGGAATGACAACAATAAAGGTGTGTAATGAAGGAAGCTAGGCGCTAATAGCGCTAACTTTCTCTTGTTCCCTACGCAGATACTAACCTGTTCAGGTATTACGGATCCCGCTTACGCGATCTCAGCCTTTGGCACTCCGACAAGTTGCGTTATTAGCTATGCTAGTAACGCGGAAAGATTCTAACGCGATGCGAATGTAGTAAGCAAGTAAAAGTTGAAAAGCAATGTAAAGGTACAGGTGTTAGTTCTTGCTTTGAAAAAATTTATCTCTAAATGATTTTTCTTGTCGGTTGTTACGACACTATTTTTATAAATTAAATTTTTAACAAGTACTTAGGTAGTTATTTGGTTATTTGGTTATTTGGTTCGGTATGTATCCTTGCCTGCATAAAAAAGTTAACATTTAGCGGTTTTTACTTTTAACGATTTTCTAAGCGATTAAAGTCTAATAAACCCGCTGAATTAGCTTGATTTTTTTTATACCAAATATGTAATTTATCAGCGTATTGCCAAAAGTTAGGGTCAGTACGTCGTATAGCAAATTTATCTTTAAGTTGGCTATAATCTTGCTCAGTTTTTATATTTTTTAGTTCATCAATAAATGTATTTAACTGCTGCTCACTGACCTGAAAGAATGCGTTTGGATACGTACCAACGACACCTGAAAGTACCGTTAAAGTATCTTCTGCAGGTATGCGTCGTTCATCTTCAGAAAATAAGTGAGCAACGTTGGTATGAGCACTATTATTGATTAATGTGTAAACACTGTTACCATGCGCTCCATTAACCATTAAATAACTAACTTGTGGTAAAATTGATACCGCTGAACCAGTCATTTTATTAAGGCGATTTAGCTTGTATTCATTAGTATTACTGTTGTCGGTCTGAGGTAAGTTATAGTTATTAACCTGACTATTGTTAGTGTATTTCGCGACTTTATCCAATAACTCTTTTTTTGAATTTTTGGTTATATAGTTAATGTTCGTTTCTGGTAATTGATAAAAGTCATCTGAAAATATGTAATCTTGAATGTCTTTCGAGGTGTTTCTATACCAATGTTCATGCACTTTTCTGCGATCCTTTTTAGGTAAGAAAGCAATAAAATTACTTTCGGCTTCCATACGTAAGAAGTCCATATATAAACGTGTTTTCAACTGATGACTTACATTGCCATAAACATCAAAGCCCGCAACTAACAAATAGTGAATACGCTCTAAAATTGGGTAAGTAATAAACCAGGCTGTTTTTGGTGTTTGCCCAATAAAACCTTGTAAAACCGAGGCACTATCAAAATGCCTAAAGATAGTTAAGGTAGCGTTCGGATTACCATTTCCTGACCAAATCAAATTAAGATCAACATCATTTTGTTTAAAGTTAATCGCCTTCATATGATCCAGTTTACTTTTGACATAAGCTTTTTCACGATTAGCATAAGAGCGCCAATATAATAATGAGAAAGTTTTATCACTCGTTGCCGCCGGTAATTGTAATAAGTCACTTTTGTTATCAAGGAAGGTATCAGAGTTAAAATCGTTGATATAGTCAGGATCAGCGAATAAGACCCAAAAGTGATCTTCTATTACATTTAGGGCGACTTGTCCTCGACAAACAGGACCTTTAATAAAGTTCATAATTGAGAACTGCGCTTGCTCTAACAAAAAGGTATAACGTGATTTTGTTGGTATATCTCGGAAGGTAATAAAAGGGTTAGCTGCGTTTTCTAACTGGTAATCAGGTAGTTTAGCTACTTGATATTGAGGCGAAATAAATAGTGTATCAAGTGATTTTAACTTTGCTAAATCAAAACGGTAAGGCATATGACGTTTGGCGATGATAGTGTCGTATTGCTTAAGTATTCGATAATACACTTGCGGTTGTGCTGACTTGTCGCTTGCTCCTGTTATTTCGAGCATTTTTTTATTACTCGCAAAAGGGGAGTCAAAAGGTCGGCGGGTATCAATAATTATTGCAGGCTCTCCAGGTGGAGTACTTGAACGGACTATTTTGAAATAACGTTGACTATTTTCTTTAAAATACAAGTTAGCAAGATACAAATGTTCAAATAAATAACGTGAAACAAGTTGTTGCTTGTTATTTGTGCTATTTAACCAGCTTTCCCATTTGTCTATAATATCTTGTTCGTATTCTGTGGCCGGTTCGGCTGTTGGTGCTTGTGCGCCATTTTTTATCCAACTGGTTAGCTGCAAATGCTGTGTTTTATTTAAACCAGGCAGCCCATAAGGCATACCACCTAAAGGGTAATTCTCTTTATAGTGTTCAAATTCTTCTATTGTAGGGCATTGTTGTTGTCTATTGAGGGAAACATCAAAGCTATTATCTAATAATTTTGTGTTAGGTAAAGGGTGCTCTTGTTTTAACTGTAACATTTGATACATTAAGCTGGCATTAGCATTAGCGATAGGGGTTTGATTACGTTCATTTAATACTGGAAAGAAGCCTTCTTGACGTAAAAAGCTCAATTGTTCTTTATCCTGAGTAGTTAACGTACTGATGCTGTGTGATTTTTTAACTGCCAGTAAGCGCTCACCATTATAGACAAGTTCCTTGTTGGCACCACGCTCTATGCCGACAATATTTTCCATTTTTAATTGGCATGGCGCATCGAAACAGCCATGACAAACAACACATCGATTTTCGATGATAGGTTTGATTACTTGGTTAAAATGTATGTTTTCTTTGGCTGGTATTTTCTGAACAGGTAAACGGTTTTCTACACTAGCAGCGCCATAGAGGTTATCGTATTCAAACATACTTATGGTAGCGCAACCGCAAAGAACAGAGAGTACAAATAACCAATGATATAGGCGCATAAAGATCCTCGGCAAGCTGCCGTTTAAGAAAAGCTAATGATTTAGCTATTAAATTTTAAGCGGGGTAAGGTCATCTGTAAAGGTTGATGTTGTTATGATAAAAATAAAGGTATAGTTTAGTTAGGATTAATACCGTGTGAAATTGCTATAAAATTAGCAAAAATTTATGATGACCAAGCCATTAACATAAAGGCAAATTTTTAAAAGGGCAGTTATGCACAATCGATTTATAGTAGGTTTTATATTTTGTTTTTTTCTTATTAACACAACGACTGTATTTGCAAATGCAACAAAGTCAATCAATACTAAAGTAGACTTTAAGCAATATAGTATTACAGCACCATTCAAGGTTAGCTTGCCTATTATTCCTTTAGATTTAGTCGAAGAAAATACTGCTTTCAATGAGTTAGTACTTATTGGTATTGATGAACTGAATCAAACTTGGTTGGCCGTTTATACTTATAATGAGAAATCAGATGAATATATTTTATTAGATAAAATAAGAGTTACAGATGAGTATTTTGCTTTTGATGTAAGTGAGGATAGGAAAGGGCTCTACTTGTTAGCGAAAAATAAGGTAGTGATGCTTAAGTTTACTAGCAAAAGTAAAACTGACCTTACTTTAATTTCTGGTTTGTATTTTGATTTTAAACAAGAGGTTAGCTCTATTTTCCTCTTGCCAAAATCACCGTTTATTTCTAAGAAGAATTTCATTCAAGATGTTAATCAAGATGGTTATGAGGATATTGTCTTACCTGATTTTGATAAAACAAATTTATGGCTTTTTTCTGACAAAGGTACTAAGGCTACATATCAACATCTGGCCATTAATACCCAAATAGAATTAGAAAGAGGCGGCGTAAAATTTACACCAACAGCGTTATTCTTTGCTGATTTCAACCTTGATGATCGTCAAGATATTGCCTGGGTCTCTAAAGGACATATCAATTATTTTAGTCAAAATGAAAATGGAACTTTTGCCTCAACTGCAGCGAAAATTGCTTTAGCCGATACTATTTACGGTGTAAATTGGTGGCACATTAAAGAGGCGGATGGCGAAAACCTCGACCAAAGTAATTTAATACATCGGGCTGTTGAAGAGATTAAGGATATTAATGGCGATGGTTTAACCGATGTTGTTGTTCGTTTTACTCAAAGTTCAGGAGTGTTAGATAGAACCAATGATTATGAGTTTTATTTAGGCTATATAAATCAAGAGCATCAGTTAGCTTATTCTACAATTCCCACTACGGTTATTAAGGCAGAAGGGACCTTAACTGACTTGAAAATAATAGATGTGAATCAGGACGAAAAATATGAAGTGTTAGTTTCTTCATTCCAGTTAAGTGTTGGCAATATTATTGGTGCTTTACTGTCTGGTGGCATAGATCAAAATGTTTTAGTGTTTGCTTTGGATGATGAAAATAGTTATGAAGAAGATGCCCTTATAAGCAAGGAAGTTGAATTAAACTTTAGTTTAACATCAGGGCAGAGTGGTGAACCTATTGTACGCTTAAGTGATGTTAACGGTGATGGTTTACAAGATTTAGTGTTATCTTCTGGGCAAGACCGTTTAGTTATATTTTTAGGTAACCAGAGTGCAAAATTGTTCGCTCGTAAAAGTAAAAAGTTTACAGCAGTATTGCCTGAAAATGGTAAATTGTTTGAGCATTATGATATTAATCATGACGGTAAAGAAGACTTTATTATGCGTTATGGGCGCTTAGATGATGAAAGCTTAGCTAACAAAGTGACTATATTAATGGTTAAATAGTATGCGTATAGGAAGTAATATAGCCCATTGAAACTAAGTTACTGAGTAGGCCTAGCTGTCTTTTCTATTACAGCAGAGGCCAATAACTGGATTTATGTACTGGTTGTAAAGTGATAAGTAAAGCCTGCTCCTGTATCAATATTATCAATTAAAATATCCCCTTTTAATGTTTGAGTAATCAGGTTATAAATTATCGACATTCCTAAGCCAACCCCCCCATCTTGTCGCGCTGTGGTAAAAAATGGATCGAAGATATGCTTTTTTACTTCCTCAGATAAACCAATACCATTGTCATGATAATTTATTTCAACCGTGTCATGTTTTTTACTAATATCAATTACAATACGATTGTTTTCTTTATTATTAAATCCATGACGAACGCTGTTGGTAATTAAGTTAGTTAATATTTGAGCATGTATACCCGGGTAAGTAGCTATATTAATGTCATCATCTCCCGTGATAGTTAATGTGACATTTTTGGTTCTTAATATTGAATTTAATGTGGTGATTAACTTTTTGTAATAATTTTTAATATTAATCGTATCGATTTCTAAGTGGTGTTGGTCAACTGCCGTTTGTTTAAAGTTCTCAATGAGTCTTTTTGCACGAAACAAATTATCTTCTTGCATGTTTAACGCGCGACTAACGGACTCACAGTAATCATTCATGTTTTTTATACTGAGAGACTTTTTAGCCACTTTTTCTAATAACTTTTTATGTTTTTCAGCAATAATACTATGTGTGGTGATCGCAATACCTAATGGAGTATTCACTTCGTGGGATATGCCGGCAACTAAGCCACCTAAAGCCGCCATCTTATCGGATTCAACTAACTGCTTTTGCGCGTTTTTCAGCTTATCAACCGTTTGGGATAGCTCTAATGTACGAGATAAAATGGTATTTTCTAATTCATCTTCATAGTTTTTCCGTTCTAATTCGGCAGCAATTCGTCCTGAAAATACTTTGAATAGGGTGAGGACATCTTGCTCATTTTCGAGTGATTTTTCATATAAAGAAACAATAATACCAATTGTTCTCTGCTTTGAATCGTATAAAGGAGAGCCTATATAAGCATCTATATTCATCTCTTTTAAGAGTTTGTCCTGTGGAAACAGCTCACAAACACCACCACGATAATAGCAAACGGAATTATCTGCTACATCAGCACAAGGAGTATCTTTTAAAGTATATTCAAAGTTATTTGCTATTTCACCTTTTGAGACTAAAGCGATTGTTCTTGACGTTGATTTTTTAGGGTCAAGTACGGCAATAAAGGTGTGATCAGCATTTATTACCTCATGTAAGGCTAGCGTAATTGAGTTAAAAAAATCATCACCATAAGTATTGGATACCGCTTCAATAACAGTACGAATTCTACTTTCCATCATCTACCTTAGTGATTTTTATTCTTTTTATTATTATGGCACAAGATTTTTTTTTGTGCGAATAGAGAAATATTGACAATCACCTTTATGAAGATAAATGGTTATACAAATGAAAGGGGTGTTGAAAAACGAGTGAAACTGATGCGCTTTTTACTGTTAGTAAAGTGTCAATGCTTATTATTTTTATCGGGAAAATAAGCTGATAGCATGATATAAATGACATTAATTTTTTAGGCTAGTTATAGCGATAACTCTTTTGTAAATTATATGATGCAAATTATAAATAATTCAATATATTCAGCGATTATACTTTTATTTTTATGCTTAAGTTTTCCGCTTAATGCCAAAGATAATACCATGACTAAAATGGTACGAATTAGTATTCCGTTGTCTGACAACATCAGTAATCGTTATGAAAAATATCATTTATTTGCTTATAACTATTTAGGTTATCAGGTTATTTTTGATCGTATACTGACTGGTAGAGCTAGAGAGTTAGTTAACAAAGGCGAGCTAGACGGTATGATGATTGCGGAAAGAGAAATCGAACAAACTTTTGCGAATTTACTACGTGTTCCTGTGGTCTTAGCAAAAGGCGCGTTAGTGCTTTATTGTAATAAGAGTGTTGTCTGTGACAAATCAGTATTTAACGATGCTGATAATGTTATAGGGGTAACGTCAGGCAAGTCTATATCGTCTAATTTTATAGATACGGTTGCGGCGTCGAGCTATGCCATTAAAAGTGATGAAGATCTAGGTTCTATGTTAACAAAAGGTCGATTGTATTATGTATTACTTATTGATGAAGTGGAGTTGGGTAATCTTGGTAGCTTAGATGAAAGCCTATTTAATACAGCGGTTGTTTACCACTCAGAAGGTTTTCATTATATTAATAAAAAGCATAAAAATTTATTACCAGGTTTGACTCAAGGGTTTAAGTTAGCAATTGAACACTATGGGCCGTTAGTTAGCCCTAAAAAATAACTACTTGATACTTTACACAATCATTTATTTTTGTAAATAGGGCAATATAACTAACTTAAGCAGCGGGTTAACTAGTTGAGAAATACTTGATAAGCGAGATTTTCAGTCGCTTCTTCAAATTGATAACCCAAAGCATTCAAATGCTCAAAGAAGTCATTTTCTTTACTAGGATCAAGCTCAAAGCCTGCAAGCACTTGTCCAAAAGCAGCACCGTGATTGCGGTAATGAAATAATGTGATATTCCAATGTTCACCCATCGCATCTAGAAATTTTTCTAATGCGCCAGGGTGTTCTGGAAATTCAAAGCTAAAGATACGCTCGTTATCATTATCAGCACTACTTTTACCGCCTATCATATAGCGAACATGTAATTTTGCTAGCTCATTATCGGTAAAGTCGTTTACTTGATAATTTGCCTGTGCTAACTCGCCAAGAAGTTGTTGGCGCTCTGTGTCATTACCACCTAAGCGTACACCAACGAAAACATTAGCATCTTGTTGGCCGTTATAGCGATAATTAAATTCAGTAATTGCTCTATTACCTAATGTTTGGCAAAAACGTTTAAAGCTACCCTTTTCTTCTGGGATAGTAACAGCAAGCACTGCTTCTTTATTCTCACCTAACTCACAGCGCTCTGAAACATAACGTAACGTATGAAAATTCATATTAGCACCAGATAAAATGGCAGCTAGAGATTCTTCACCTTTACTTGTTGCACAGTACTTCTGTAAACCAGCTAAAGAAAGTGCACCAGCGGGCTCTGCAATTACTCGTGTTTGTTCGAAAATGTCTTTTATTGAAGCACAAATCTCATCAGTATTGACCGTAATTACATCATCACAGTAGCGTTTAATTAAATTAAAAGTATGCTCACCAATACGCTTAACTGCAACGCCATCCGCAAATAAACCTACCTGCTCTAGATCAACAGGAGTACCTGCGCTAAGTGCAGCTTTCAAACAGGCTGAATCCTCGGCTTCAACACCAATAATTTTAGTATTTGGGCTCAGTTGTTTTAAATACACTGACATACCAGCAAGTAGGCCACCACCACCAACAGGTATAAAAACTACGTCGGCATGAGGTAATTGTTGCAACAGCTCTTTAGCAACAGTACCTTGGCCAGCAATCACATCAACATCATCAAAAGGATGAATAACGGTTTTCTTTTCAGCTTGAGCATATTCGACAGAAGCTAATTGCGCTTCATTGAAGCTGTTACCGACTAAACGAACTTCACCACCAAAACGTCTAACATTATCAACTTTAATATCAGGTGTTGTTTTAGGCATAACAATTGTTGCTTTGATACCTAATTTATTTGCTGCTAGGGCTAAGCCCTGAGCATGATTTCCTGCTGATGCGGCAATAACGCCATGAATACATTGTTCTTCGCTTAAACCAGACAGCTTATTATAAGCGCCGCGTAGTTTGAAAGAATGTACAGGCTGTTGGTCTTCACGTTTTAAATATATTTGATTATTTAAACGTGCAGATAACTTTGTTAACGGTGTTAACTCAGTTTCTACCGCAACATCATAAATTGGGGCAAGTAAGATACGTCTTAAATAATCTAGTTGTTCTGCGTGCTCTGATAATAGCGCTTGGCTTTGTTTTTCGGTCATTGGATCTATACTTCACTTGCTGAGTTAAGTAAAAAAACGCCATCATTAATATCAGGCGCTTTTTACTTTAGTACTTAAAAATTAATCGTTATTTATTATCTAAACCATCTAAAAGTGCACGATTTCGTACCGCACCTTTATCAGCGCTAGTTGCTAACATGGCATAATTTTTTAATGCGTAGCTGATAGGACGAATACGATCTACAGGTTTCCAAGCGTCTCTGCCTTTTGCTTCCATCGCTGCACGACGAGCATTAAGCTCTGCTTCAGGTACTTGTAAGGTGATTTCACGTGTAGGGATATCGATATGGATAATGTCCCCCTGCTCTACTAATGCAATTGCACCACCATCAGCAGCTTCCGGAGATACATGGCCAATTGATAAACCTGAAGTTCCACCAGAAAAGCGACCATCAGTAAGTAAAGCACATTCCTTGCCTAAGCCCATCGACTTCAAATAAGTGGTTGGGTAAAGCATTTCTTGCATGCCTGGGCCACCTTTAGGACCCTCATAGCGAATAACAACAACTTCTCCGGCAACAACTTTGCCATCAAGAATACCGGCTACCGCATCATCTTGGCTTTCAAAAATATGAGCAGGTCCAGTAAATACTAAGTTGTCGTCACTTACGCCAGCTGTTTTAACTACACAACCATCTACAGCGATGTTACCTGAAAGTACCGCTAAGCCACCTTCAGTAGAAAAAGCATTATCAATACTACGAATACAACCACTTACTCTATTGTCGTCTAAAGTATCCCAGCGACAATCTTGACTAAAGGCTTTGGTTGTACGGATACCAGCAGGGCCTGCACGATAGAATTTTTTAACGTCTTCATCGTCTGTTACTTTAATGTCGTACTTAGCAATAACATCCGCTAAGCTTGTACCTAAAATATTTGGTACATCTGTTTTTAATAAACCTGCACGTGCTAATTCACCTAAAATTGCAATTACACCACCAGCGCGATGCACATCTTCCATATGGTATTCAGGTGTTGATGGTGCAACTTTACATAGTTGTGGAACAAGACGTGATAACTTGTCCATATCTTCCATGGTGTAATCAATTTCAGCTTCTTGTGCTATTGCAAGTAGATGTAGAATAGTATTGGTTGAGCCACCCATAGCAATATCTAAGCACATAGCATTTGAAAAAGAATCTTTGTTAGCAATATTATGTGGTAGTGCAGACTCATCGTTATCGTGATAATAACGTTTAGTTAGTTCAACAATTTGCTTACCCGCATTTAAAAATAATTGCTCACGGTCAGCATGAGTCGCTAGCATTGAACCGTTACCTGGTAAGGCTAAACCTAGTGCTTCAGCTAAACAGTTCATGGAGTTCGCGGTAAACATGCCAGAACATGAACCACAAGTAGGGCATGCAGAACGTTCGATTTTATCGCTTTGTTCGTCACTTACTTTGGGGTCTGCACCTTGAATCATGGCATCAACTAAATCAAGTTTAATAATTTGATCGGAAAGTTTAGTTTTACCTGCTTCCATTGGACCACCAGAAACAAAAATTACTGGGATGTTTAAGCGCATTGCTGCCATCATCATTCCTGGAGTAATTTTGTCACAGTTTGAAATACATACCATGGCATCAACACAATGCGCATTAACCATATATTCAACTGAATCGGCAATAAGATCACGTGACGGTAAGCTATACAGCATACCTGAATGTCCCATGGCAATACCGTCATCAACAGCGATAGTATTAAACTCTTTCGCAACACCACCAGCCTCTTCAATAGCGCCAGCAACTAGCTGCCCCATGTCTTTTAAATGTACATGACCTGGTACAAATTGCGTAAATGAATTAACAACAGCAATAATCGGCTTGCCGAAATCACCGTCAGTCATTCCTGTTGCACGCCAAAGCGCACGAGCACCAGCCATATTACGGCCTTGAGTTGAAGTTGCAGATCTTAATTTAGGCATGATGTTATGTTCCGTTTGAAAATAGTGAAGTAAACCTTATTTTGAAAACATATTAAAAGAATAATGTCCGATAATAGGCTTTTAAAATTAAATTTTTGTGTATGTATAAGTTTTTATGTTTCATATGTGACAATTTAGCTTGCCATCATTGAAATACAGTAGCAGTAAAGGAAGCACAGCGTTTATTACTATAAGTGAGTCTTTCCAATGCCGCTACTATAGAAAATATCAATGAATAGCGTTGTTATTTTGCTATTTTACAGGGTCTAACCAACCGTCAGGTATTGTTGTAGTACCATTAAACATACCAAAGAAAGCATCTTGAATAGCTTTAGTAATAGGACCACGAGAACCTGTGCCAACAGCAATGCCATCAACTGATTTAACGGGTACTATTTCAGTTGCAGTACCAGTCATAAAGAATTCATCGGCAAGGTATAAGCCTTCACGAGCAATGGTTTCTTCACGCACTTCGTAACCTAATTGTTTAGCAAGTACAAATACAGTATCACGTGTTAAACCTTGCAAAATTGAAGCAGTGCCTGGTGGGGTAAAAATAATACCATTACGTACTAAAAATAAGTTTTGACCCGCGCCTTCACTAACTTGGTTATTTACATCCAGAGCAATCCCTTCAGTGTAACCATGACGACCAGCTTCCATTGATATTAATTGCGAAGAAAGGTAGTTACCACCAGCTTTAGCCGCAGTAGGCATAGTATTAGGGGCTAACCTGTTCCAAGTTGAAACACCTACATCAACACCATTTTCGATCGCTTCAGCACCTAAGTAGGCTTCCCAACTAAATGCCGCTATCATTAAATCAGCTATCGCATCAGCAGGCGGACGTAATCCCATGCCAACATCACCTAAAAAGGCTAAAGGACGTAAATAAGCTGCTGTTAGATTGTTATCTTTTACGGCATCCTTACAGGCTTGCATTACTTCTTCTTGAGTATAAGGTATGTTCATACGATAAATTTTAGCGGAATCAAATAAGCGCTCAATATGCTCTTTCAAACGGAAAATACACGTACCTTGGTGAGTATCATAAGCACGAATACCTTCAAATACTGATGAACCATAGTGTAAAGCGTGACTCATTACATGAACGGTAGCATTTTGCCACGGCATGAGTTCACCATTGAACCAAATTAGATCTGCATTTACTTTTGCCATTATATGTTCCTATGTTTTCTGTCACCTTATTTACATTGAATAAAGTAACCTAAATAATAATTAAACTTTTTGTAAGTTAGTGCTTAGCTAATAATAGGCTAAACACTATAACGTTAAGCGTTAGATAGCTGTGTCGCGTTATTGTCTACCTTGACACTCTTGATGTCGACCAGTTTATTAATTTGATCAATTAATAGTGTAATAGGGCGATCACTACTCACTAATAACTCAATGGTGGCAATATTATTCGTGTTATTAACGCTGGCGGTAATACCATCAATTAAAAAGCCACGATAACGAGTCACTTGTAAAATCCGCTCAAGTACAACCTGTTTATCGTCGGTCATGATGATTAGTGTATAATTGTTCATGTTAAGCGCTCTCCATCATTTCGTTGTTAGCACTGTTTGGCGGTACTAAAGGCCATACATTATCTTTGGCGTCAATTTTTACTTGTAAAAAATAAGGACCATCGTGATCTAGCATTTCATTGATTGCATCAGTCACTTCACTTTTTTGCGTAATTTGCTTGGCTTTTATATCGAAAGAGCGAGCTAGCATACAAAAATCAGGGTTGTCAGCTAAATCCGTTTCACTTAGTCGCCCTTCAAAGAATAAATCTTGCCATTGACGAACCATGCCTAGCTTTGCATTATCTATTAACAAAACTTTTACTGGAATTTGATAACGTTTAATTGTTGCTAGTTCTTGTATGTTCATCATGATAGAACCATCACCAGATACTGTGATAACTGTATCGTGCGGGCGACTTATCTGTGCACCAATCGCGGCTGGTAAACCAAAGCCCATGGTACCCATACTACCACTGGTTAAAAAGTTACTTGGCTCATCAAAAACCATATGCTGAGCTGCCCACATTTGATGTTGACCAACATCGGTAGTAACACAGGTGTTTTTAGGCATTAAATCACTAACTTCTTTTAATACTGCTGGGGCAAAAATACTGTCACCAGGGTGATCGTAGCGCCAAGCACAATCAGCTTTCATTTTTTGAATGTTTGCTTGCCATTCTGTAATGTTTAGCGACATAGTTAATAAAGGTAAATTTTCCTTTAAGTCACCTAAAATAGGGGCGTCAGCTTCTCTACGTTTATTAATTTCAGCAGTGTCTATATCAAAATGAATCACTTTCGCGTCAGGTGCAAATTGGTCAAGTTTACCAGTTACCCTATCATCAAAACGTGCACCAACAGCGATAAGTAAATCACAGTCATGAACAGCTAAATTAGCTGCTCGTGTACCGTGCATACCTAGCATACCTAAATAGTTTTCATCTGTTGCATCTAAGGCGCCTAGCCCTTTTAACGTTGAAACCGAAGGGATGCCAGTTTCACGCGCAAATGCTCTCACTTCTTCAATAGCATTTGCCATACCTACACCACCACCCACATATAGAATAGGTTGTTTAGCATTGGTAAGTAAATCAAGAGCTTTGCTGATATCAGCAAGTGGTAACTTCACTTTATTTTTAAGTGGTGCTGCTGATTTAAAGTTTTGCTCTACTGCCGCCATTTGTACATCTTTAGGAATATCTACAAGTACAGGCCCTTGTCTACCTTCTAAAGCAATTTCAAAGGCTTGGTGTAAAACTTTCTCTAATTCATCTACATGATTAACTTGGAAAGAGTGTTTAGTACAAGCGAGTGATAAACCGAAAATATCTGTTTCTTGGAAAGCATCACTACCCATTGCGGCGGTAGGCACTTGGCCTGTAATTGCAATTAGGGGAATTGAGTCAGCAAGCGCATCAGCAAGACCAGTAATTAGGTTTGTGGCACCTGGTCCAGAGGTTGCCATACAAACACCAATTTTACCTGAAGCTCGGGCATAACCGACAGCTGAAAATGCAGCGCCTTGCTCATGTCTACAAAGAAAATGCTGAACATTGCTATCATACAATGCATCATAAATAGGCATAATAGCGCCGCCCGGATACCCAAAAACATGATTAACGCCATGCTGTTCAAGTACATTAAATAGTAATCCGCCGCCAGTTAACGGTTTGCTGTCAGTCATGATAATTCCAAAGTTGTTTAGTGTTTTAAATTTTTCCCTAAAAACACAAAACCCTCGGTTCTTTCGAAGCGAGGGCTTATGTTTCTGTATTGCTTTTCTTTAGCTCAACGAAAACCCCCGAGATGATTCAATCACCACGACGAGCACGTTTATAATAATTAATAAGTTAAAGTGTTGCATTGTTGTCTAGTTTACTTTTTTTTAGGTTAAATATAAAGCTCATTTAGCTAAGAAGTGATAATTTATATTCTTATAGTGAATTTTTATTCACGTCTTTTTTATCTTCTATTTAAATTAGTACCATAGCACTAATGTTTGGAGCAAGCTTTTTTTCTCAGTTTTTAGCTCTATCGAAAGAAGTAAAAGTTATATGAAAAAACTGAGGTAATAGTCGAGTAAAAAATATGAAGTAAAAATTTTGTGATTAAAATTAGAATAACAAAGAATATTTTCCTACACTGAACAAGAAGAATGAATAAATGGAATTAATATGTCTCTTGCCTGTGTTTATAGTCGAGCGCGTGTTGGTTTAGAATCACCGCTTGTTACTGTTGAAGTTCATCTTGCTAATGGTTTGCCTGCTTTTCATATTGTTGGCTTACCTGAAGCTTCAGTTAAAGAATCAAAAGACCGTGTTCGTAGCGCTATTATTAATTGTGGTTACGAGTTTCCCGCAAAAAGAATAACCATTAATCTTGCCCCAGCAGATTTACCAAAGGAAGGTGGTCGTTTTGATCTACCTATTGCTGTTGGAATTTTAGCGGCTTCTGAACAGATTCCTCAAGTTGATTTAGCACAATATGAATTTGCCGGTGAATTGGCTTTGTCAGGTGAGTTGAGAGCCATTATCGGCGAAATACCTATGGCTATGGCTTGTAGTGAAAGTAAGCGAACGTTAATTGTTCCACGCGAAAATAGTGAGCAGGCGAGTTGGGTTAAAGAGGCTAAAATTCATGCTGTGGAACATTTAAGCCAGCTTTACGCGCATTTTTCGAGACAAATGATTTTACCTTTTGTGGAGGAAAAGGCACTTGAGCAGTTTACTGATATTAATGAACTCGATATTAGTGATGTTATTGGACAGCCACTTGCTAAACGTGCTTTAGAGCTAGCCGCAAGTGGTAATCACAATTTACTTTTTATTGGCCCGCCTGGCACAGGCAAAACCATGTTAGCAAGTCGGTTAGCCGGAATTTTACCTAAGATGACTGAGCAAGAAGCGCTAGAAGTTGCTGCTATTCAATCGATAACAAACCAAAAGATAAACGCCAAGTCTTGGTTAACACGGCCTTTTCGTGCGCCTCACCATACTGCATCATCAGCTGCTCTAGTGGGTGGTGGAGGACAACCTCAACCAGGGGAGATCTCGTTAGCACACAATGGCGTTTTATTTCTTGATGAACTTCCTGAATTTGAACGCAAAGTACTTGATGTACTGCGTGAACCGATGGAATCCGGAGAAGTGACTATCTCCAGAGCGATGCACAAACAAAGTTTTCCTGCCAGATTCCAGCTTATTGCGGCCATGAACCCTAGCCCAACTGGCTTTTACAATGATAATCGTAGTACTCCCGAACAAGTATTACGTTATTTGAATCGCTTGTCTGGTCCTTTTTTAGATCGAATTGATATTCAGATAGAAGTTGCGCGTTTACCTAGAGGCACTTGGGCTGGAGATACTGATATGAATGAAACCAATGAGATTGTTCAGGCGCGTGTGCAGGCTTGTAGAATGAAACAATTAGCACGGCAAAACAAGGCCAACGCGCATTTAGGCACCAGTGAGTTAAAAAGTTATTGTCACTTATCCGCTGAAAATAATGAGTTTCTCGAACTAGCGGTAGAAAAGTTGGGACTTTCTACTAGGGCTCATCATAAGATTTTAAAAATAGCTCGAACCTTGGCAGATATGGCCGATGAGAATGATATTACTCATGCACATATTACAGAAGCATTGTCATACCGGGCAATGGATCGCCTATTGCGTCATTTAACTAGTTCGGTATCGGTATGATGAACAGGATAGCAATATTTTTTGTCATTCTGTTTGTGATTTAATACGGAATTTCATGAGTTGTGTACTTAGAGTTTGATAAGGCATTTAGCTGATCGAAGCAAAGAAAGCCTTAATTAATGGCTGTGATTTAGATTGATTTAAACAACATACCCCTAAGTCAAATGGTTCTATCTCGCCGACATCAGCTAAGTATTGAACGCGATCTTTTACAGGACTATTTTCAACGACCACTTGGGGCACTATGCCAACGCCACAGCCTAAAGCAACCATACTCACCAAAGCCTCATGTCCAGAAACTGTTGCGTAAATATTGGCTTTACCTTGTTGTTTTTTTCTATACCAATATTCAAAACGTTTACGAGCTGTACCATGTTCTGGCAGTATAATGGGCACTTCTGACCAAGGTATTGTTTTGTTTTTTTGTCGGTCTATTTGTAATAACTGTAACACTCTACATTGCATGGTTGGTGCAATAACAGCTAACGGAATGGTGGCAAGATGATGAAAATAAACACTTCTCGGTATATGCTCAGGGTATGCAGCAATTGCAAAGTCGACCGATTTATTTTGCACAAACTCTAAACCGTCGGCAGCATCACCTGTAGTTAGCATAATTTCAACTAACGGATGTTGACTTCTAAAGCGCTCAAGTAAAGGAGGTAAATGGCTGTACGCGGCGGTAACCGAGCAGTAAATATGTAATTTTCCGGTTAATAGTTCCTTTTTTTCATCTAAAGAATTTTTGAAAAATTGCCATTGCTCTAATTGTTGCTCAGCATAAAGTTTAAATTTCTTTCCTGCATCAGTTAGCTCAACACTACGATTATCTCTATGAAGCAAATCACTGTTAACTTCTTGCTCTAAGCGTTGAATTACCCTACTTAACGTTGAAGGACTGACATGAAATGCTAGTGCAGTTTTCCCAAAATGTAATGTTTGGCTCAAATGTACAAACATAGATAATGTTTTTTGTTCCATCGTTTTCCTTTAAGAAATAATAATGTTGGCGTCTATAATGTCTATTATTGCATAATATGAAACGTATGGATGCAGATATATCATTTTATGCAATGCTGTTTTTGCGTTATGCTCTATTCAACTTAATACTATCGCTTAGCAATCTGACGATAGCCGACCATTATTTAGCAATACGAATAGGAAATATCATGAGCAATTATTTTAACACCTTAAGCCTACGTGAAAAACTTGGCCAATTAGGCAAGTGTCGTTTTATGAAGCGTGAAGAGTTCAGCGATGGTTGTAACTTTATTAAAGATTGGAACATTGTTATCGTTGGTTGTGGCGCACAAGGTTTAAACCAAGGTTTGAACATGCGTGATTCTGGCTTAAATATTTCTTATGCATTACGTGATGAAGCGATTGCAACAAAACGTCAATCTTGGCAGTGGGCTACTGAAAATGGTTTTACAGTAGGGACTTATGAAGAATTAATTCCTCAAGCTGATTTAGTATTAAACCTAACGCCTGATAAGCAACATACAGCAGCAGTAACTGCAGTAATGCCACATATGAAACAGGGTTCAACGTTAGCTTATTCACATGGTTTCAATATTGTTGAAGAAGGAATGCAAATTCGTCCTGATATCACCGTAGTAATGGTTGCACCTAAATGTCCAGGTACTGAAGTACGTGAAGAATACAAACGTGGTTTTGGTGTACCAACATTGATTGCTGTTCACCCAGAAAATGATCCGCAAGGTAACGGTTTAGCTATTGCTAAAGCTTATGCAAGTGCTACTGGTGGTGATAGAGCGGGTGTTCTAGAGTCTTCATTTATTGCTGAAGTTAAGTCTGATTTAATGGGTGAGCAAACTATTCTATGTGGTATGTTACAAACAGCAGCAGTATTAGGTCACAAACAATTATTAGAGCAAGGTGTTGATGCAGGATATGCACGTAAACTACTACAATATGGTTTAGAAACTACCACTGAAGGCCTGAAACACGGCGGCATCACTAATATGATGGATCGTTTATCAAACCCAGCTAAAATTAAAGCGTTTGATATGTCTGAAGAGTTAAAAGTTATCTTACGTCCATTATTTGAAAAGCATATGGATGACATCATTGAAGGCCGTTTCTCAGAAACTATGATGGCTGATTGGGCAAATGATGATGCTAACTTATTGAAATGGCGTGCAGAAACTGCTGAAACGTCTTTTGAATTAGCACCTGATTGCGATACAGAAATTACGGAACAAGAATATTACGATAAAGGTATCTTTGTTGTAGCAATGATTAAAGCTGGTGTAGAGCTAGCATTTGAAGCAATGGTTGCTGCTGGTATCATTGATGAATCTGCGTATTATGAGTCATTACATGAAACACCATTAATTGCTAACTGTATTGCACGTAACAAATTATATGAAATGAACGTAGTAATTTCTGATACTGCCGAGTACGGTAACTACTTATTTACACATGCAGCAGTACCTCTATTGGCTGACTTTACTAGCAAATTAACACTAGAAGAGTTGGGTGGTGGTATTACTGATAGCTCAAATGGCGTTGATAACGTACGTTTAATTGAAGTAAATGAAGCTATTCGCAGCCATGGCGTTGAAGTAATTGGTAAAGAGCTTCGTGGCTACATGACTGATATGAAAAAAATAGTTGAAGCGAACTAATCACTGATTCACTCAGCTTAATTAGTTCAACAGTGCTAGGTTAATCTATATTTGGTTAACTTGAGCAGACTAGAAACGGCATATAATTTTCAACAAGTTAGTGCCGTTTTTTATTTATAGCCTTTTCACTGTATTTAACAATTAACAATTAACAAATTTAATAAGGAAGACATCATGTCTGATTTTAAAGAAGTAAGTATTAACAGAGCAGCAAACGTATATTTCGACGGCAAAGTTGTAAGCCGCACTATCACTTTTAAAGATGATAGCTTCAAAACATTAGGTGTTATGCAAGCGGGAGATTACCGTTTTGATACTAAAGAAGCCGAGTTAATGGAAATTACTGCAGGTGATTGTGAAATTTTACTTGAAGGCGCTACACAGTGGCAAACAATCAAAGGTGGTGAATCATTTAACGTTGATGCGAATAGCTATTTCGACATAAAAGCAAAAACGATCATTGATTACTGTTGTACTTATATCAGCGAGTAAGTCTGAGTCATTATGTTAAGTAGTATCGATATTTATCAAGCCATCATTCTTATTGTTATAGGGTTAATGGCTGGTGTCATTAATACGCTAGCTGGCGGAGGATCAAATTTATCTTTGCCAGCACTAATGATGTATGGCCTACCAGCAGATGTTGCTAATGCAACGAATAGGGTTGCAGTTTTAATGCAGTCAATAACCGCTTCTCGTGGTTTCTATAAACATGATAAACTTGATACTGCTTCTATTAAAGATACTTTCTTTCCCTTATTTGCTGGCGGCTTAGTTGGCGCAATTACCGCTTCTTACCTTAATGTAGAATTACTTAAGCCTTTATTGCTCGGCACTATGATTGTTGTTTCAATATGGGTAATTTTTAAAAGTGATACCAGTCCTAAAGATAACGATAAAAGAAAGAGTTGTTATGACAGCAAGCTTGCCCTGCTAACTACTTTCGCCGCAGGTTTTTATGGTGGATTTATTCAGGCCGGTGTTGGTTTTGTTTTAATTGCCGCGTTTGTTGGCGTTTTAAATTATGATTTATTACGTGCTAATGCAATGAAAGTAGTTGCTACCGTTATTTTTACCAGTATTGCCTTACTTGTTTTTATTGTTAGAGATCAAATTGCTTGGCTTCCTGGAATATTATTAGGTGTAGGCAGTATTATTGGTGCGCAAATCGGTGTTAAGTTTGCTATTGAAGTGAAAGCGAAAACATTAAAAATTATGGTTTTAGTGATGACTGTTTTTGCTAGTGTCGCTGCATTCATGCAGTAGTCTTTCTGCAATGATATTTTTCTCATAAATTATCGCGTGCCTGCGCTAAATAATACGTTTGTTATATAGCCTCTATCTATTACCTATTACCTTCCTCTCTAGACAAGCTACGCTCAAGTGATACCTGTTATTAATATTCAGCATGGGTAAAAATAGCTGACAGTGATCCAGCTTGATGTTCTAATGGGCTTCTGATTTATTTTATTTCAATTGGAATGCTATTAATACTAATGTTGGTAGCGTAAATAATAAAAGGACTACATTTGCATGCCTATATTTGAACAACTACTTACTAATCCTATACTTTGGCTTACCATCGTTATTTTATATACCTTAAAGAAGGGCATATATTTTGTTCCGCAAAACCGTGGTTATGTTATTTACACGTTAGGGAAATACAATAAAACGCTTTCAGCAGGATTAAACTTTATTATTCCTTTCGTACAATCAGTCGCTGCTGATCGTAATTTGAAAGAACAATCATTAGAAATTATTTCGCAAGCAGCGATTACCAAAGATAATATCACCTTAGAAATTGATGGTATTTTATTTTTAAAAGTAATCGATGCTGCCGCCGCAACGAACAACATTACCGACTATAAATTATCAGTTACACAACTAGCCATGACAACTATGCGTAATGCTATTGGATCAATGGAATTAGATGAGTGTTTTCAAAATCGGGATATGATTAATGCGCAAATTTTAAATGCGATGACCGAAGCGACAGCACCATGGGGTGTTATGGTTACTCGTTACGAAATCAAAGATATTATGCCGCCACAAACAATCCGTGAAGATATGGAAAAACAAATGACAGCTGAACGTGAAAAACGTTCTGTTATTTTAACTGCTGAAGGGGTGAAAACGGCAGCAATTACTGAAGCTGAAGGGCATAAACAAGCGAGAGTATTAGATGCAGAAGCCGCTAAGGCTGAGCAAGTATTAGCAGCAGAAGCTTCGAAAGAGTCGCAAGTTCTTATGGCAACAGGTAAAGCGGAAGCTATTCGTTTAGTTGCAGAAGCTGATGCTAGTGCATTAGAAGTGGTTGGTAGTGCAGCAAATACAGATCAAGGTAAGGCCGCAGTAACTTTAACCTTAGCCCAAGACGCTATCTCTGCTCATCAAGCCATTGCGAGTGAAAGTACAGTAGTACTGACCGACGGTAAAACAGGTGATAATATTGCGAATACGGTTGCACAAGCTATTGCTGTTTCAAGTAGTTTGAAGTTAACGAATTAGTTATATATTTTAGCCTAACATTGAAAATATTAGGCTTACTCTTTCTATCTTAAAGAGGCATTATGGAATATTTTTTAGAAAACCCCGACCACTCATGGTATTTAATTGCGGGTATAAGCTTTGTTATTGAGCTAAGTATTATGGGGCTGAGTGGTCCGTTATTATTTTTCGCTATAGCAAGTTTACTCACTGGTATTCTAGTTAGCATAGGGGTTATTGATGGCTGGCAAAGTGAAGTTTTTAGTGTTGGTTTATTAACAGCATTAATCGCTTTTATTCTGTGGAAGCCATTAAAGAGATTTCAAAATACAAAAAGCAAAACCGATAACTCTAGTGATATGATTGGTTTGAAAGTACCTGCAAGTAGTGAAATAAATGCTAGTGGTGGTACTATTCGATATTCAGGTATCAACTGGCCGGCACGTTTAGCTGATGAAGCAGATGTTGAATTCATTAGCGAGAAAAGCCTTTGTCAAATTGTTGCTATTACCGGTAATACTATGTTGGTTAAGCCGATATGATTTATCAATAAAGCTTGATATTAACGCTAACAAAAACGACGCATAAGCGTCGTTTTTTATCGGTAAAATATTTTACTATATATACCCGTAATCAATGAAGATGCAGGTTTTATGTTGGGCTAAAAAGTCAGTTACTGCGTTGTGCTCAATCCCAATAGCAAGCTATTAGTCAATCACACGCCTTGTCTCTAACATTTTATCCTCATCCTAAATTCCAGCACTTTCAATGGTCACGGCTATAAGCCGTTGTAGCGTAGGCGAATAACCTATGCACTTATACCGATTTCATGTTTTGGCTACTTAAAAACCTTATCCGCCCAACGGGCTAATCCTGACGTTACACTGCCAAAATGGTCACCGACAATAATAGGAATATTTGGCATTTGTGCTTGGATAAACTCACTTAATACGGGCGATTTTGCGGTACCACCGGTCACAAAAATGACTTCAGGTTGACACTGTGCTTGATCAACGGCTGATTTCATTAACTCACCAATACTTGCTAATGTGCGATTATTTGCTAAGCGTAAAGTTTCTTTAGTGACTTCAGCATTGAGTCCATCAGTAATATCGTCTAAATTAATCGTTTGTGTATCTTGCTCAGACAAGGCGATTTTTGCTTGCTCAGCCGCATTAACTAACTGATAACTTAGCTTATGATCGTGCACTGTAATTAAGCGTTCAACGATGGCAGTTTCTTTTGCATCACGAGACAACTGAACTAATTCACGTCGGTTTTGCGCACTATAAAATGCGGTTTGTTCATTAATATTATTAATGGCTAAGGCTTGGTAAAAACTACTCGTTGGCATAGGCTTGCCTGTTTTTAATAAACTATTCATGCCCAAGCTTGGCATAATACCTTGCAGTGCTAATTGAATGTCAAAGTCATTACCCGCCACACGTACACCACTATGAGCAAGTAAGTGTTTGGTACGGTCATCATTATTACTTAGTTCAGGCCCCATTAATAACATCGAGCAATCACTAGTTCCGCCACCAATATCAACCACTAATACACGTGTTTCTTTGGTTAAACTCGATTCAAATTCAAAACCCGCAGCAACAGGTTCAAATTGAAATTCTACCTCTTTAAAACCAATACGTTTAGCCGCATTTGTGAGCACATTAATTGCTTGTCGATTGCTTTCTTCGCCATGTAAGCCTTGAAAGTTTATTGGACGTCCAATGACTGTTTTTATTATTTCATGACCGAGTGTTGCTTCTGTGAGGTTTTTAACATTGCTCATCATTGCGGCAACAATATCTTCAAATAATTGTATTTGTGCTGGCGCTAGGCCGCTAGCACCTAGGAAAGATTTTGGTGACTTTATATAATAACCTTCTTCCGGATCTTCCAAATACTTTTCAAGCGCTGCCTTACCAAAAACCAAGTCTGTTTCAATGCCATCAAATGCCAATTCTCGTAAGGCTCTTTGGCTTTTCTGTAGTTGAACTTGACGCTCCTTTTGAAAGTTACTTTGTTGCTCACTTTTCAATTGCTGATTTAACCAATGAGTGATGATGTCACGATCGGGAGCGTATAAATTGGATGCTATTGTATTCTTATTTAGTAGAGGAACTATTTGGGGTTGACCATTATCCATAACAGCAACACTACAATTAGATGTGCCGTAATCAAAACCTATCATTTACTACCTACTTATATCTCTACCAAAAACGGCCGCATAGCATACTGAGTTAATGTCTTAGGTACAAGTGCTGTATTAAGTTAAAATAGCTGTGTTAAAAAATAATATTTAAAATATAGGTAGTGATTAATATGAAGTTAAATAAAACCAGTCAAAAAATTGATAATAACATTTGTAAAGCGTTAACCATTGCCTGTGAGTCTTCTTTACATGAAGTACCAGGATTTGTATGGCTGACTCATAGAGCTAATTACACTAATTTTCCTGCTAGTTTGGTGATTACCTGTGTTTTTGAATTAGAGTCTGAAATTGAAGTAATGAAAGAGCAACAGCAAGATGAATTATTGCGTAATGCAATTTTAAAGCAGTTAGTGAAGGTTGGTGTTGTTTTGAAAAATATTAAACAACAAGTACACTTTGATAGCGAAGAGGCTTGCTTAAAATATCATCAAGGTGAATGGCCAAATAGATTAGCATTACCTAAAACGAAACAAAAACCTAATGCAGCGAGAAGGCCGCATTAGGTAATTTTAACGAATCAATAAAGCGATCAATTAGTCCCTAACTTGTCCGTCACCATAAACAACAAATTTTTCTGTCGTTAATGATTCAAGCCCCATTGGGCCGTATGCATGAAGTTTACTGGTCGATATACCAATTTCTGAGCCAAGGCCTAATTGGTTACCATCAGAAAACCTAGACGAAGCATTTATCATTACCACAGAAGAGTTTATCTGACGAATAAATCGCTGAGAACGCGAAGTATCTTGCGTTACAATGACTTCAGTATGATCAGAAGTAAACTCATTGATATGAGCCACAGCATCATCATAGCTAGCAACTACTTTTACAGCAATTTCTTGCGCTAAATACTCTGCGTGATAATCATCATTAGTTGCTTGTTCTGCATTATCAAAATAACTAAGACTATTTTCACAAGCGTGAATTTTTACATTGGCAGCATCGGCTAATGCTTTAGCTGCTAATGGTAAGAATTGCTCTGCAATTTCACTATGCACTAAAACAGTTTCTAGTGAATTACAGGCGCTTGGTCTTTGTGTTTTACCATTAACTAAAATGTTTACTGCTTTAGTTAAGTCGGCATATTTATCAATAAATAAATGACAAACGCCTTTAAAATGCTGAATCACTGGAATACGACTGTTTTCCGTAACATAACGAATCAAGCCTTCGCCACCACGAGGAATAACTAAATCAATGGTTTCACTTTGTTTTAATAATTCTTCAATAACGCTGCGACTCGTATCAGGAATTACGCTAACAATGTTTTTATCAACACCGTGATCGGTTAACACTTTATGTAAACAATTCGCTAATGCTAAATTAGAATGAATAGCTTCTGAGCCACCACGAAGAATAACGCCGTTACCTGACTTAATACAAAGCGCGGCTGCTTCAGCTGTTACATTTGGACGCGCTTCATAAATCATTGCAATAACGCCTAAAGGGATACGCATTTTACCTACTTGCATACCATTTGGACGTAGCGCTAAGTTAGCAATGTCGCCAACGGGATCTGTTAAGGCGACTATTTCGCGAATAGCACTACTGATATCTTTAATACCTTGGTCAGTTAGTAGTAGTCTATCAAGCATTGCATCAGCCAAGCCTTTTTCTCGACCTGCTTCAATGTCTTTACTATTTTCGCTAATGATTTCAGCGCTATTGGCTTCAATAGCGTCAGCTATTGCGTTTAACAATGCATTCTTTTCAATGGTTGTTAGCTGTGCGGCTACTCGGCTAGCAACTTTTGCATTCGTTGCCATTGTCGCCATATTAAATTGGTGCATTTGTTTTAGTTCCTTTTTCTTCACTGTTTTTAGGGGCTACTTTTGCTGGTTTAACTTCAACATTTTGTTCAAGAATAACCATGTCATCACGATGTATAACTACATCACCTTCTTCATGCCCTAAGATAAGTTTAATTTCATCACTGTGTTTGCCCTTGATACGCTTTAACTCTTTATTGCTATATTGAGTGATACCTTTAGCAATAATGGTTTTAGTTTGTTGATCAACAAGGTCAACACAATCACCAACGTCAAAGCTTCTGGCGACAGATTTTATGCCAATAGGTAATAATGAAGCGCCTTTGTTTAGTAAGGCGTTAACTGCGCCTTTGTCTAGGGTGATTCTACCGTGACTTTTTACGGTGTGTTTAAGCCAATGTTTTTTAGCTCTAATGGTATTTTTATCGGCAGAAAAGCGTGTGCCAGGATTTATTTGTCTGATTAATGAGCTAAATACTTCGCTTTTAGTACCATTGAGAATATAAGTATTAATGCCATGCTCAGTTGCTTTTTCTGCGGCTTCTATTTTTGTTTTCATGCCACCCGTAGATAAATGATTGCGGCTAGTGCCAGCCATAGCATATATCTCATCGGTAATTTCATCGATTATGGGGATAAGTACCGCGTCATCGTGGATGTTAGGATCTTTAGTAAATACGCCATCAATGTCACTTAAAATAAACAAGCTATCAGCTTCACACACTTGTGCTACTAGGGCTGAAAGGTTGTCGTTATCACCTACTTTTAGATCTTCAGTGGTTACCGTATCGTTTTCATTAACGATAGGAATAATGCCATTCTCTAATTGAATTTGAATGGTATCTCTGATGGAAATATACCGTTCTCGATCTTCTAGATCATCTTGCGTGATTAATATTTGGCTGCAAGGAATATCAAAAAAACGTTGCCAGTTCGCCATCATTTTCATTTGGCCAACACTCGACATGGCTTTTTTAACTGATGGAGATAGTTCAGGACTGCCGTGACGAATAACTGTTCTACCAGCGGCAACACCACCAGAAGATACGAGAATCACTTCTTTGCCTTGTTGATGGCATTTAGTGATGAATTGAGCAATGGCTAGAATATATTGCCCACTGCAACCTGTTTTTGATGGTGCTACTAAGGCGCTACCGACTTTAATTACAGCACGATTAAAATTCATTTTTCCTCCTGTTATGATTTAACTATTTACAGTATGATGAAAACGAGGTAGTCATTCAACTTATATAGCGAAAAAGGCGCTATAACGTTAGACGTTATTGTGATCCTAAATAGCAATAAAGCATATCTTGTTACTATATCGTAATTAACAATACAATTTACTGGCAAAGCATGATTAAATATAGTTAATTTTTCTTTGGTTAACTGTTTATAATTTTTTAACATGCTAAATTTATTACCCGCACCATTTCTTGGACTACTTTCTTTTATTTTTTATGCCCTTAACACTATTTTTTGGGTTGTTCCTATTGTTATTTTTTCATTATTTAAAGCTTTAATACCGTTAAATTTTTCTCAAAAGATTTTTAGCTATTTATTAGATTTAATGGCAAGTAATTGGGTTGCTATTAACACGATCAATCAAAAATTATTTACTAAGGTAAAACTTCATGTAACCGGTTTAGAAGAGCTGAGCACGAAAGACTGGTATTTAGTGTTAGCTAATCATCAGAGCTGGGTTGATATTATTGTGCTGCAGCGAATATTGCATGGCAAAATACCTTTTTTGAAGTTCTTTTTAAAAAGAGAGTTGCTTTATGTCCCTATTCTAGGATTAGCATGGTGGGCATTAGATTTTCCTTTTATGAAACGTTATAGCCAGTCATTTTTGAAAAAAAATCCTCACCTAAGAGGTAAAGACCTAGAGACAACACGTAAGGCTTGTGAAAAATTTAAGCATAAACCCGTTAGCGTAATGAGTTTTATCGAAGGAACGCGCTTTACGCAAGCTAAACACGATAAGCAAAATTCACCATTTAATCATTTGCTTAAACCTAAAGCTGGTGGTGTGGCTTTTGTACTTGATGCCATGGGCGAGTATTTAACCACCATTGTTGATGTAACTATTTATTACCCAGACGGAATTCCTAGCTTTTGGGACTTTTTGTGTGGTCGTGTTAAAGATGTGTATATTGAAATTAATACATTTGACATTAACAGCGAGCTTAGTGGTGACTACATGAATGATAGAGCTCATAAAATTGTTTTTCAAAAGTGGTTAACGCAATTTTGGCATGAGAAAGACGCTAGACTTCTGAATTTAAAGAAAAATTCGTCATCTGATATTGATAAATAAGGGACTAATATGAATGAATTAATTATGACTTGGCTGGCCGAGCAAGGAGTTAATAAAAATTACCTTGAAATGAGTGCAATGGTATTAGGTTTAACTTTTATTATATTTACGGCAACGATTAGCTATTACATTGCTAAAACTCAAGTGATTAACGTTGTTCATAAACTGATTGTTAAAACAAAAAACACTTGGGATGACGCGTTAATTGAACATAATGTCTTAACGCGATTTACCTTATTATTACCTTTTATATTAATATTATTTTTAACACCATTAGTTTTTCCAAGCGAACTTATAATAGCCGATTTGTTAGTATTGTTTGCGAAAGTATTTTTAACCTTTCAAATAGCTCGAAGTATCAGTGCTGTATTAAATGTTAGCAAATGCTTATACGGTGAAACAGCTAAACAAAAATATTTGCCACTGAATGCTATTATTCAAGTGATCAAATTAGTTATCTATTTAGTGGCTGTGATTGTAATTATTGCATTAATTTTAGATCGTTCACCTGTTTATTTATTGAGTGGTTTAGGTGCTTTAACCGCGGTGTTAATTTTAGTGTTTCAAGATACGATCAAAGGGTTAGTTGCTAGTATTCAAATTTCAGCAAACAAAATGGTTGTTGCGGGAGATTGGATTGAACTACCTAAATATGGGGCTGATGGCGATGTTATTGAAATAGGCTTAAATACAGTAAAAGTACAAAATTTTGATAAAACGATTACAACAGTACCAACTTATGCTTTGATAAGTGATTCGTTTAAAAACTGGCGTAATATGTACCATACTGGTGCTAGACGTATAAAACGAACGTTAATTATAGATATCAGCAGTATTGATTTTTATTCATTAGAAAAAATAGACTTTTTAGCTAGCACTAGCTTATTAAAGTCTTATTTAACCGATAAAAAGCAAAGGCTTGAAGATGAAAATAAAGCGTTAGATCAAGATGGGCGTTTAAATGACATTGATAGCCGACAATTAACGAACATTGGCACATTTCGCGCTTATATTGAAATGTATTTACATCAAAATACGAATATTCGAAATGACTTAACTTGTATGGTGAGGCAGTTGCCTGCGACTGAAAGTGGCTTACCTTTAGAATTATACTGCTTTGCTAATTCAACAGATTGGAAAGTATATGAAGGTATTCAAGCAGATGTGTTCGATCATTTATTTGCTATTGCTCCACATTTTGATTTACGTATATTTCAAAACCCTACAGGGCATGATTGGAAAAATGCATTAAATAATAACACCTAACAAGTATGTTATTTTTACCGAGAGCCTTTCTTAATCACGTGGCTAATGCGGCATAATAAGAAAAGGCGGAATAGTGTTAGCTATATCCGCCAATCGCCTTTAGATTTTTATATAAAATTTAGTTTAGATTTTACCTACTAAATCTAGGCTTGGTGTTAAGGTTGCTTCGCCTTGCTCCCAAGCTGCTGGACATACTTCACCATCGTTTTCGCGTACATATTGTGCTGCTTTAACATTACGTACCATGTCTTTAGCGCTACGACCAATACCACCTGCATGAATGTGTGCTACTTGAATAATGCCATCAGGGTCAGCTAAGAAAGTACCACGATGTGCCATATGGTCTTCTTCAATCATCACGTCAAAACCACGAGTAATGTTACCTGTTTGGTCGCCTAGCATTGGGAATTGAATTTTGCCAATTGCGTCAGACGAGTCGTGCCAAGCTTTATGAGAGAAATGTGTGTCAGTTGATACAGCGTATACTTCAACACCTAATTTTTGTAACTCTTCATATTGGTTTGCCATGTCTTCTAATTCAGTAGGACATACAAAAGTAAAGTCTGCTGGGTAAAATAAGAAGATAGACCATTTACCTTTAACGCTGTCAGTTGTTACTTCAACAAACTCGCCGTTGTGAAATGCTTGTGCTGTAAATTCTGGGATTGCTTTGCCTATTTGAGCCATGATGTATTCCTCTTTATATATTTAAATGTTTATTTAAATGTCGTATTAATTATTTAATAAAACGTTAATGAAAGTTTTGCTTCTGAAAGCTTGCTTGCTTTCGATGTATGTATAGTAGAGCTAATTTAATAATTGGTAAATTTGATTAAATTGATTTCTATATTCTAAATAACAGAACGTTAGTTACTTGCATTCTTTATTGGGATCTTAGTTATAGCGAAGTGCTTTGAGTAATCGATGTATTGAGCGCTTATTTCATCGTGTTATTTTGCCGAAGCTTATTGTTAGATAATAGTTAAGGTTAGGCATCAATGTGAGGCCTGTAAATATATGTCAGAGTGGGACAGTAAAAACAAAAAAAGGCTAACACTTAGTATTTTCTACTGAGTATTAGCCTTGGTAAGTGAATTTAAATATTACTGATTTTCAAACTATTTTAGTGAAGCGCAGTAAGGTAGTTCAATTACTTTAAATCGAAGCGATCTAATTGCATTACTTTCGTCCAAGCGCTGACAAAGTCATTAATAAACTTAGTATCAGCATCATCAGAAGCATACACTTCAGCAATGGCTCGTAGTTCAGAGCTAGAGCCGAAAATTAAATCGACAGGTGTTGCTTGCCATTTAAAGGTACCGGTAGCACGGTCATTACCGATATAAATACCATTATTGTTCTCGTCTTTGCTCCAAACGGTAGACATATCTAATAAGTTAACGAAAAAGTCATTACTTAATACGCCTGGTTTGTTAGTAAAAACACCTAAGCTAGAACCGTCAAAATTGGCGTTTAATGAACGTAAACCACCGACCAAAACTGTCATTTCAGGTACATTTAAATCAAGCATATTGGCTCTATCAACAAGCATTTCTGCAGGAGACATATAACTATCTTCATTGTAATAGTTACGGAAGCCATCAGCATTAGGTTTTAAGTAATTGAATGACTGAATATCTGTTTGCGCTTGTGTAGCATCGGCACGACCAGGTATGAAAGGTACTTCAACTTTATATCCACCTTTATTAGCTGAGTTTTCGATTGCCGCAGCACCACCTAATACAATTAAATCGGCTAAAGATACTTGTTTTGTCGATGATTTTTTATTGTATTGAGTTTGAATCGCTTCAATTTTATCTAAGGCTTTCTTTAACGCTTTAGGGTTGTTTACTGGCCAATTGACTTGAGGCTCAAGCTTAATTCGAGCGCCGTTTGCTCCACCACGCATATCAGTTACACGATGGCTAGAAGCAGAAGCCCATGCTGTTCTAATTAACTCTGCATTACTTAAACCTGAATTAAGTAATTGCGCTTTTAGCATTTTTATATCACTACTTGTGATTAACTGATAATCAATTGCAGGGATAGGATCTTGCCATGTAAGTACTTCAGTTGGCACTTCATCACCTAAATATCTTGCTCTTGGCCCCATATCACGATGAGTTAATTTAAACCAAGCTCTACCAAATGCTTTTTCAAATTCAGCAGGGTTGGCTCTAAAGCGCTCAACAATTTTACGGAATTCAGGATCTTCTTTTAAGGCAAGATCAGTCGTAAACATAATAGGTGCGTGACGCTTATTAGGAATATGTGCATCAGGTACTAAGTTTGCTGCAGCTTTATTATCAGGTATCCATTGCGTGGCACCTGTAGGGCTTTTAGTTTGCACCCAGTTAAAGTTCATCAGATTGTCTAGATAGTTTGTTGACCACTGTGTTGGGGTAACAGTCCAAGCACCTTCTAAGCCACTACCACTTGCATCAGCACCAACACCTGTGCCACATTTATTCTTCCAACCTAAGCCTTGCTCTTCAATTGGAGCAGAAGCTGGCTCAGCACCAATACAATCTTTTGGTTTTTTTGCACCATGTGCTTTACCAAAGGTATGGCCACCAGAACTTAGCGCAACAATTTCTTCATCATTCATTGCCATACGGCCAAACGACAAACGTAGGTCGTCAGCAGCCAATAGTGGATCAGGTTTACCGTGTGGACCTTCAGGGTTAACATAAATTAATCCCATCTCTACTGCGGCTAATGGCCCTTTTAATTGACCTTTTCCATCTCTACGCTCATCAGTAAGCATAGCTTCTTCAGGGCCCCAGTATACTAAATCTGGCTCCCAATCGTCAGTACGTCCACCGGCATAACCAAAAGGCTTAAAGCCCATCGATTCAAGTGAAACATTACCTGCAAGCACCATTAAATCTGCCCATGATATTTGACGACCGTATTGTTGTTTTACCGGCCATAATAATCTACGAGCCTTGTCTAAATTAACATTGTCAGGCCAGCTATTTAATGGATCAAAGCGTTGTTGACCACCAGATGCACCACCACGACCATCATGTACTCGATAAACCCCTGCACTATGCCAAGCCATACGAATCATCAAGGGGCCATAATGCCCCCAATCAGCAGGCCACCATGTTTTAGAATCTGTGAGTGTTTTTTGAATATCTTTTTTAAGTTGTTTTATATCTAATTTTGCAAACTCTTCAGCATAATTATACTGCTCTCCGTAAGGATTTGATTCCGCACCGTGCTGGCGAAGTGAGCTCAGGTTTAGTTGCTCAGGCCACCAAAATTGATTTGTTTTTGCTTCACCATTTGCAAATGCAGTTGACGATAGTGTGATAGTTGATAGAGCTACTGAAATCGCAGCGGCTATAGGTAAGGTTCTCTTTAACATAGTTATCTCTCTTTATTGTAATGAACTTTCGAATAGGAAATATAATAGGGGGAATAAAAGATTTTTTATAATTGATTGATTTGAAGATAACGTTCTGTTTTATTGATGACTGCATTTGGGGAGCAATAAGTGGGTAATATAGAGATTAGTGGTTGGCAGTGCGTTAATACTACGCAAGGGGAAAGTAATAAAGTTAGTTTGTTAGTAAAAGCATTAATCAATTATCTACAGACAAAAAAATAGGTGAATTTAATAATTCACCTATTTACGTTAATAATTTACTCTTTATTGAACAGGTTATTACCTGTATTAGCTTTCTCTAATCATGTAATCAAAGGCTGATAATGACGCTTTAGCCCCTTCGCCCATCGCAATAACAATTTGTTTATAAGGCACAGTAGTCACATCGCCCGCCGCAAATATACCCGGTGTAGATGTTTGACATCTTTCGTCTATAACTACTTCACCATGCTGAGTACGCTCAACAACACCGTCTAGAAAAGTACTGTTCGGTAATAAACCAATTTGTACAAAAATACCGGCCAGCGGCTGTTGTTTAATATCACCGGTTAATCTATCTTCATAAGCAAGAGCAACCACTTTACCGTCTTCTGCTATTACTTCTTTAGTGGCAGCATTTTTAATGATAGTAATTTTACTGTGAGCTTCAGCTTTTTCTACTAAAACTTTATCGGCTTTTAACTCAGGTAAAAATTCAAATACAGTAACATGATTAACCATACCGGCTAAATCAAGTGCCGCTTCAATACCGGAGTTACCACCACCGACTACTGCAACATCTTTCCCTTTGAAAAATGGACCATCACAATGTGGGCAGTAAGCAACACCGGAACCAACATTCTCTTTCTCGCCTGGTACGCCAAGTTCACGCCATTTTGCACCGGTAGCAACAATAATAGTTTTCGTTTCAATCACTTCACCACTAGATAGGTGTAATTTATGCGCTGATTTGGTCTTGGTATCACCTTTTTCAATGGTATCTACACGTAAAAACTCTTTGATAGTGACATCGTAATCACTCAAATGTGCCTGCATATTACCGGTTAGCTCAGTACCTGTTGTTTTAGGTACTGAAATTAAGTTTTCTATACCTACCGTATCTTTTACTTGACCACCAATTCTGTCGGCAATCATAGTAACGTTTAACCCTTTACGTGCTGCATAAATTGCGGCAGCAACACCAGCAGGACCACCACCAATAACGGTTACATCTTGTAGAGGCAATTGTTCAGTATCATCGGCATTAACAATGTAAGGGAAACGTTCAATTAATTTATCGACTAATTGCGCTGTATCTATTTTGCCGTTGGCAAATAATTCACCATTTAAGTAAACGCTAGGTACACCTTGAATATTACGTTTATCAATAAGTTCTTGGAATAAGCCTCCATCAATCATTTCTGAGCTAATATCATCATTTAGCAAAGCAAACTGATTTAGTGATTGCACCACATCAGGACAGTTATGACAGCTTAAAGAAATAAATACTTCAAAGTGTAAATCTCCCTTAATTTTACTCACCATATTACTTAAGGTGTTATCAAGTTTAAGGGCAGTACCTGACGATTGTAAAATAGCTAAAATTAATGAATTAAATTCATGACCACTTGGTATGCCTGAGAAATGAATTCCATTATTATTATCATCTACTGCTAAGTAAAATGTAATAGGGCTGCGTAAATTGTCATCACGTTCAATCAAACTTAAATTATCTGATACTGAACATAATTGTGTTAAAAATTCGACTAATTCTGGACGCTTAGCATGTTCACCAGTTTGTAGAACTAGTGCCACCTTGTTAGTCATATTTTGAGTGTATGTTTTTAATGCGTTTAAAATATCTGTGCTTAACATAGTATTACCTTATTTAATCTGGTGAAAAAAGGCGGAATATTTTTAGCCATTTCCGCCAATAGTTGGAAGATTTTTAGTTTATAGTGTTTAGATTTTGCCTACTAAATCTAGGCTTGGTGTTAAAGTAGCTTCGCCTTGTTCCCAAGCTGCTGGACATACTTCACCATCATTTTCACGTACATATTGTGCTGCTTTAACATTACGTACCATGTCTTTAGCGCTACGACCAATACCACCAGCATGAATGTGTGCTACTTGAATAATGCCGTCAGGGTCAGCTAAGAAAGTACCACGATGTGCCATATGGTCTTCTTCAATCATTACGTCAAAACCGCGGGTAATGTTACCTGTTTGGTCACCAATCATAGGGAATTGGATTTTACCAATTGCGTCTGAAGAGTCGTGCCATGCTTTGTGAGAGAAGTGTGTGTCAGTTGATACAGCGTAAACTTCAACACCTAACTCTTGTAATTCAGCATATTGGTTTGCCATGTCTTCTAATTCAGTCGGACATACAAACGTAAAGTCTGCAGGGTAAAATAAGAAGATAGACCATTTACCTTTAACGCTGTCAGTTGTAACTTCAACAAACTCACCGTTGTGAAATGCTTGTGCTGTGAATTCTGGAATTGCTTTGCCTATTTGAGCCATGATGTATTTCCTCTTTATATATTTAATTGTGTAATTTAATTATTTAATAAAACCTTAATGAAAGTTTTACTTATGAAAGCCTGTCTGCTTTCGATGTGTGTATAGTAGATTTAATCTTATGATTGGTAAATTTGATTAAATAGATTTTTATGTTCTAAAAAACAGGACGTAAATTAATGGCTCTTTCACTGAAATAGACTAGGTTTATATAGGGAATAAGATTTAACCGATAAATAAGACGCTTAATTAATAATAACGAATAGGAATAAAGTGATGACAAATAAGAAGTTAACAACGGCTGCAGGTTGCCCTGTAGCGCATAACCAAAACGTAATGACTGCAGGTCCTAAAGGGCCGCAATTGTTGCAAGATGTGTGGTTTTTAGAAAAGCTAGCACATTTCGACCGTGAAGTTATCCCAGAAAGACGTATGCATGCTAAAGGCTCTGCAGCATTTGGTAAATTTACGGTAACGCATGATATTACTAAATATACGCGCGCAAAAATATTTTCAGAAATAGGCAAGGAAACGGAACTCTTTACCCGTTTTAGTACCGTTGCTGGCGAACGTGGTGCAGCTGATGCAGAGCGAGATATCCGTGGTTTTGCTGTTAAGTTTTATACCGAAGAAGGTAACTGGGATTTAGTTGGTAATAACACACCGGTATTCTTTTTACGTGATCCGCTAAAATTTCCTGATTTGAACCATGCGGTTAAACGTGATCCTAAAACCAATATGCGTAGTGCAACCAATAACTGGGATTTTTGGACATCGTTACCTGAAGCGTTACATCAAGTCACTATTGTGATGAGTGATCGTGGCCTACCTGCAAGTTACCGACATATGCATGGTTTTGGTAGTCATACGTTCAGCTTTATTAATGCAGATAATGAACGATTTTGGGTGAAGTTTCATTTAGAGACTCAACAAGGCATTAAAAATTTAACAGATGCAGAAGCTGAAGTGCTTGTAGGTCAAGATAGAGAAAGCCATCAAAAAGACTTATTTGAATCGATAGAAAAGCATGACTTTCCTAAATGGATAATGAAAGTTCAAATTATGCCAGAAGCTGATGCAGCAACAGTACCGTATAATCCTTTTGATTTAACAAAGGTTTGGCCTCATAAAGATTATCCTTTAATTGAAGTTGGGGTAATGGAGCTGAATCGTAATCCTGAAAACTATTTTGCTGATGTTGAACAGGCAGCCTTTAATCCTGGCAATATTGTACCGGGTATCGGTTTCTCTCCAGATAAAATGCTACAAGGGCGATTATTCTCATATGGTGATGCACAACGTTATCGTTTAGGTGTTAACCATAACCATATTCCGGTTAATGCCGCACGTTGTCCTGTACATAGTTATCATCGAGACGGGCAAATGCGTACCGATGGTAATCATGGCGCTACAATTGGTTATGAGCCGAATAATCAAGGCGAATGGGCTGAACAACCTGATTTTTCAGAGCCTCCTTTAGCAATTGATGGCGCTGCAGCTCATTGGGATCATAGAGAAGATGAAGATTACTTTTCACAAGCAGGTGACTTATTCCGTTTAATGAGTCCTGAGCAACAACAAGCTTTATTTAGTAATACGGCAGCTTCGATGGCTGATGTACCTGATGAGATAAAATTACGTCATATTAAGCACTGTAGTGCAGCCGATGTAGATTATGGTAATGGTATTAAAGCAGCGTTAGGCTTATAAGTATTAGCTTGCTGCTAAGGCTTATTTCATAGTAACTAACCCCTGTTATGTCAGGGGCAGTTACTATTTTGCCTATATTAACGTGACAATATATTGAAATATTAATTAGAATGTCGTTGACGTTCAATAAACCTGATTATAGAGACGAATGATTTCATTAAAACAATTACATTATGCATTAGCGGTTGAAAAAACATTACATTTTAAGAAAGCTGCTGAGGCCTGCAATGTGTCACAGTCGGCGTTAAGTACCGCAATTAATGAGCTTGAAAAGCAATTAGGGGTGACTATTTTTGAACGCAATAACAAGCAAGTGTTGGTGACAAATAAAGGTCAGCTAATATTAGCGAAAGCTAAGCAAGTTAAGCTGGAAGTGGATGAACTTTTACAAATTGCCAACGCGAACCTTCAGCCATTCTCTAATGGGATGACTATTGGTGTAATTCCGACTATTGGTCCTTATCTATTACCTAAAGTGTTACCTGATTTACGTAAGCAATATCCAGACTTTAAATTAAAAATCATCGAAGAACAGTCGCATGTATTGGTTGATATGGTACGAAGCGGTGATATTGATGCTGCTATTTTAGCCTTACCTTATGCTATTGATGGCTTGATGCAGTTTGAATTTTGGCAAGAAGATTTCTATTGGGTGAGTCATAAAGATGAATGCCCGAGTCAAATGAAAGAAATTACCAGTGAACAATTGAGTGCTGAAAAATTAATGTTGTTAAAAGAAGGGCATTGCTTAAAAGATCATGCCTTGGCCGCCTGTAGTTTACAAAATAACAAACAAGAATCAGACTTTGACTCAGCGAGTTTACATACCCTTATTCAAATGGTTGCGGGTAAGCTTGGAACAACGCTTGTGCCACAGATGGCGCTTGATCAGTTAATTTATAGTGAATCTGAACTACGTGCTATTCATTTAAACGAGCCTGGCCCACACCGTAAAATATCATTAATCATTCGACCTAACTATGTAAGAACAGATGAAATAACGCTACTAAAAGATATTTTTAAGGCGCAGTTAACAAAGAAGGTCTCGGCTAAGGATAGTTGACTTCAAGGATAATAATCGAATAAATAGAACATAACCCTCTATTTATTCGTATTTACTAAATTAAAGTGTTTAGTCATTATAGTTACCACACAAACAAGAGGTAACTATAATGAAAAATATTATTCACAATTTAAAAGCTATATTAAGCACTAATACTGGTAAAACTGCACGAGTTGACTGTAATTATTCAAATAATTATTATGGAGATCAAGTGTGTCAATGTAAGTGATTGGACTATGCATAGCGGCCAGAGCTATTTGCGTTATTAGCCTAATTTAATAAGCGTATTTAGCGTCGGCTTTGCTTGCTAACTGGCTGCGAAGTTCATCTTGATATGAAAATGTATCGAAGCCATTATTAAATGCTTTTGCCGTTGGCCCGTATGAACTATCTAAAAGTGCTTTTACATCAACAATGTCTTTAAAGTTTTCTTGGGTAACATCATATTTTCCCCAATATTTTCCTTTTCCATCATATCCACGGTCATACTCTTGACCTTTTATTAGAATGTCAGGTAATTCTTTCGCTAACGCTACTATAGTTTCGTTAGCATTTAATTTGCCCTCAAGATAGCTTTTTTCATCTTCAGTAATATTACCTGAAACAACTAATTTATCCTTATTATCAATAGAAAATCCCCAACTTTTTTGCGCTAACGATGGAGATGATAATTCTAAATCATGCATAAAACTTTCGTATTCAGGCCTTATTTGAGCAAGCTTCATTGGTAATTCGCCAAAATCTATCGTCTGTTCCATTTTAACTAAAAGTTTAGATTCAGATTTATGTGCTGAGATACTCAGAGGTTTATCGTAAGTGTTTTGGTCCGAAGGGATATGCTCACTGTCATGATAAATATCACGAGCGAGTGTTTGTTGTTTATTAATATCTGTAATTAACTCGCTATCAGACAATTCACCTACTATAGTCGGCTCTACTTTAGTCGCTTCTACATTATTTTTAAGCTGTTTTGTTACCGTATCGGTTAAAATATCGTGAGTTATTTTCATAGTTAATTCCATTTATAATGAATAGTAGTTTAATGCGTTTATCGGTGAAATTAATAAAAACTTGAGCATTTTTTATTAATTTCACCTTATTTATATATAAATTATTTAGCACAATTTTTTGTATTATAATCGTTATTTATTATGATGCTGGTACTAACTACTTATCCTGATAATGTTTAACTAGGTGAAGCTTGAGTCTATTAGATGGTTTTTAACTGCATTATCTTTGTCTGATAACACCTTCTTGCATGGTTGAAGCGACAAGCTCGCCTTTACGGTTATATATTTGTCCTTTCACTAAGCCGCGTCCATTACTTGCCGACGGGCTATCTATACAATATAACAACCAATCATCAAAACGGAACGGACGATGAAACCACATAGCATGGTCGACGGTCGCTATTTGGAAGTTAGGGCTAAAATGGCTCGCACCATGTGGCATTAAAGAGGCAGGTAAAAATTGAAAATCTGAAGCATAAGCAAGCATGCAGCTATGATGACGTAAATCATCAGGGAGGGTGCCATTGGTTTTTAACCAGGTTTGACATGTAGAATCAGTTTTTTCAGGCTTAAGCCAATTATATTGTTGCACTGGGCGTATTTCTATCGGCATTTCTGCTAGTAACTTGTCACGCATTGGCTGTGGAAAGGCATCTTTATGCTTGATAATAAAATCACTATAGGATGGCAAGCTATCTGGTCCAGGCACTGTTGGCATACTATCTTGGTGGTCAAAACCTTGTTCAAATTTTTGAAAAGAAGCTGTCATGTAAAAGATAGCTTTACCATTTTGGATAGCTTTTACTCGGCGAGTGCTGAAACTGTTTCCGTTGCGAATATCTTCAACTTCATATACAACAGGTTTTGAAGCGTCACCGGCTAGTAAGAAATAAGAATGGAGTGAATGTATAAAGCGATCTTCATCAATGGTTGCTTGAGCAGCTGATAGCGCTTGCCCCATTACTTGACCACCAAATAAGGCTTTAAAGCCTAAATCTTGGCTTTGACCTCGGTATATTCCTTTCTCAATGACTTCTAATTTTAGTAAAGCTAATAATTCATTTAAAACAGAACTCATGTATTAATACTCAATATGTTGATAGTTTGTTGAGTTTATTCGGTATTATCACCGTAAACTCAGTCTAATGATGCTTTTTAACTATAATAACAGTTTCTTCTCTTGTATAAGTATTGATCTATAAAAAAAATTAAGATATTTTTTATATTAGTAATGCTGTTTAATTCTGATATTGAGACTTATATGCGCGTTGTAGAACAAAGAGAGATTTTATTAGAGCGGCGAGTACTCAATGGTGTGCCAGAAAGTACTTTATGGGAGCAGCTTTCACTCGCTCAAAAATTTTCGGCAAGTAGTTTAACCCAGTTTGGATATGAGCTAGCTTATATTCGTTGTCGAAAAAATGGAAATGTTGCGATAATGCTTTGCAATGATAGTGCTGCAACAATTTCAGCTGAAGGTGAGATTGATTCGTCACCCAATATAATGGTTAGAAGCGAGCAATATAATTAACGCTATTATAATTTCTATTTTATATACGTTAAGGGTATTAAGTTTGCGTTTAAAGCATTTTTGTTGGATCACTTAGTTGCGAGAGAAATACATAAGGATCAATATCTTGAAAATTTGGGCTGTCGAAAGAGTAGACTATTGTAACGGAAAAATCGCCTAAATTAGCAAAGAAGCGTAATTTTAACGCTGACACTATTTTTTCGATCACTATTCTTACTTCGTCTTTATTTTGGTGAGGGAAAATTAATAGGTATTCCCCTTCTTGAATTAATCCCGCATTTTCAAATTCATTAATATGTTTAATGATAACGCTCGCTATTTCATTGTTCACTTCAGTTACTATTTTTTTATTAAATCGACGTGTTAGCTCTTGCCAATTACTAATAGCAATATAACCTAAAGTTAGCGGGTAGGCATACTTCCTCGCCATATTGAAACTTTTTTGGTAGATATGCTTTGTGTGTCTCGGTTTTGTAATTCTCTCGTTTGATTTCTCTATGGTTTCATCATCTTTTATTCTATGTATTGAGCGGTTTTTTAACCACAAAGATAGTATGAGGCAAAGCAATAATAAAATTGTACTGGATAATGCAAAAATAAGCATATGTTGTTGAATATAATTAAAAAGAGAAGGAGGCGATAGTTCACTTTCATCCGAGAGGTCTTCTGCTTGTTGTTGTATTTTTTTATTAGCAGTATCATTTTCTTGTTCATTATCATTGTAGGTTATTTGTTGATTCAATAGGTGATGATTTTCCGGTATAACTTGCTTTTTTAAGGCTTTACTATATCTTTCTTGCCAATAATAAGCTTTTTCCATATCTTGGTTATTATGATAAAAATCAGCTAGCAGTGAATATAAAATATTGAAACCATCGGTTAGTTCAATATTTATTAACATTTGCTCTGCGGCTAGTAATAAGTCGCTGGTGGTTTGTTTTTTACCTGTTAAGTTATTAAGTATTACTAATGAAGTGATTGTTTCTAAATAAGGCTTAGGCAAGTTATATTTATAAAATAGCTTTTTGGCTTTAAGCGTTTCAACTTTGGATTTAGCATAATACTTTTGTTGCAATAAGGTTAAACCTAACCCTTGACTAGCATAAGCTTCATAAACATTTGCTGACTTTTTCTTGGCATGCTTTTCTGCTTCCCAATAGGCATTATAAGCATCGTTAAATTGATTTAAGCGATAATAAGCATTCCCTAAATGATAATAAGTTTGTTCGATATTCTCTAAGTTATTTAAGCTAAAACGCAGCTTTAGAATATTTAGGTATATTGTGAGTGCTTTATGGGAGTCTCCTAAATGAAAGTTTGCATTAGCCAAAGTCGTTAATAGTGTTATATTTTTCGAAAGACTTGGATTTTTTTCGAAGATATATTCAACTTTTCCTAGATCCGCTAGCGCTTTTTCAAATTTATTTGATAAGGAAAAAGCAGCGCTGCGATAACTTAAGGCAAGTAATAAGCATTTAATATCTTTTGTTTGTTGTGATAAATATACCGCGTGCTTAGACTCTATAAGCAATTGTTTATAATTTTTTTTATCTAAAAGAATACTGGCTAACTTTATTTGTAAGAGTAGTGTTATTTTGCTGTCTTTAGTGCTTGCTATGCCATCTCGGGCGAACTGATAAGCGCTTTCTAGATCACCTTCATTACTGGCTACATTGGCAAGTAATAAATAAGTTTTAGCAATGGTTACTTTGGGGTACTGTTTTCTATTGAGTATGATTTCATTACTTAACTTTATAACTTCATTGTAATTGAGTTTTTCAGCATCTTGTTGGAAAAGCAGCGCTACTTGGCTAATCATTTGCTCTTTGGCTGACAATGTATTATCAGCAGATAACGCATTGAAATTCAGCGTTAATAGAAAAAATAATGGTATAAGTGCTTTTAACATAACTTTTATTTTAATTATTAACATGAATAAAAACACTGTGTTAGCAAAAAAGTAGTTGTTATTTTAACGTGATTAATCCTGCTTTGTCTGTTTTTTGTTTACAAACAACAAACAGTGCTTATAATGAAATTGAGCTTCTAAAGCTCGACAAAGGCAAATCTAGCGAAAGCTAGAGACGCAAAGTAACCGGTCTAATGGGAAACCTATGACAGCGGGACTGCCAAATTTAGATGTAGTGGGGGCTCTTCTATTTTACACAGCCTACTGTTATTTCTCGGTTTACTTTGCGTGGCTTCTTTGTTGACCATCCTGAAAGCTGTTTTTAGCTATTTTTTTGCTCGATTATATACCTATCAATAACTTTTTCTAGCATGCTTAATGGCATAGAGCCATTTTTCAAAATTTGATCATGAAAATCACGTAGATCAAATTTTTCTCCTAAAATTTGTTCTGCACTATGACGTAAACGTTTTATTGTTAATTCACCAATTTTGTAAGATAAGGCCTGTCCAGGCCATGAGATATAGCGATCTATTTCAGTTTGCACATTATGTAATGAGAGGGCGGTGTTATTTGCAAGGTAATCTATCGCCTGTTGTCTAGTCCAACCTTTAGTATGTATACCGGTATCAACCACAAGACGACAAGCTCGCCACATTTCGTAGGTTAAGCGTCCAAAATCTTGATAAGGGGTTTCATATATTCCCGCTTCTATGCCAAGGAACTCTGAATATAAGCCCCACCCTTCACCAAAAGCAGAGATATAGGTGCGATTTCTAAACTGTGGAACATTTTGCATTTCTTTGGCAATAGAGCCTTGTAGATGGTGCCCAGGCACAGCTTCATGTAAGGTTAACGCTGGTAAAGCATATAATGGGCGTCGATCTAATCGATAAGTATTTACCCAGTAATTACCAGCTTGATCATCGCGAGAGGGACCAGAATAGCGGCCGGTAGTGTACTTTGGTGCAATATTTTTAGGGACTTCAATTACGCCATAAGGCGTTCTTGGTAACCTTGTAAATAGTAAGGGCAATTTTGCATCCATTTTTTTGGCAATGTACGAAGCCTCTTTTAATAAGTCTCGCGGGGTCTTAGCGTAGAATTGTTCATCGGTGCGTAAAAAGTCAATAAAAGCTTTAAAGTCTCCATTAAAACCAATCCTTGTTATTATGCCATCCATCTCAGTTCGTATACGTTTAACTTCAGCTAAACCTTTTTGATGAACCTGCTCTGCAGTTATTGCTAGTGTGGTGTAGTGTTCAACACGGTTTTGATAATAATTTTTACCATTTGGCAATGAAGTCGCGGCAATGTTATCTCTAGCATTGGGTTGATATCGATTGACCATAAAGTCATAGTATTGCTGATAAGCAGGCATTACTTGTTCAATTAGAATTTCTTTAGCTTCGTTTTGAATGCTATGTTGAATGGCAGGTGCAACAAATACTGACATCTTTTTAAAAGGTGTATAATAGCTGCTGTCGGTAACATCTTCTTTTATAAATGCTAAAATAGATTGCTCAAAGCCTTTTAAGACAACTTTAGGTTGAGTAATTTTTTCATCTATCCCCAAATTCATCCAGAAAATTTGTTGCTCAAAGTAGTGTGGAATAGCACGCAACTTTGATAAATAATCTTGATAGTCTTGCTCGCTTTTAAGGTTAACTTGTTGGCTAATATTAGCAATCCACACATGAAACCCAGACTCGGCTGTAAGTGGCATATAATGTTCTTTATTAATGTAACTATCGAGTTTGTTTTTCAGCGTGTAAGATAAAACAGCATGGTTAATCTGATTGTCTAAACTAAGTTCATTTACATCAATACTCATTAAGTTATTGTATATATTTTGACGCTTTATATTTTCTTGCGCTAAAAATTCGGGTGACAAGTTTGGTAACCTTGCGTTATTTCTATCTGCCGGAGGTTTGTTAAAAGGGCTATTTTTTTGGTAAAACTGTTGATACGTTTGTATTAGCTGCAGTAATTGTTGATCGCTAGTCGTGATTTCTACTTCATTTTGAACTGGTGTTGTTTGGCTACAGCTTAGTAATAAAAGTACAAAAAGTAAGGTTAAGAGATTTCTCATTATGATCAACTTAATTAAAAAACACAGTGTAATGTCTTAGCATTGTAACTGAAATTAATAATAAATTTAGTAGATATTTTATCGTAAATACTACAGAATCAGTTTTACCTTAATTGAATAACATTTTGTTTAATGAGCAATTTGTTCGGTTAGTGGGTATAACAAATGCGCTAGGCTTAAATGATTAGTTTCATAGAGGTAAACCGTTGAAATATCAAGATTCTATAATGCAAGCAAATAAAACTATGTCGCAGGCAGTTACTCAACTGAACCAGTGGGATTTACCTGTGAACCCTATCAATTATGCTGTTAGTTACGAGTATTGCAAAAACAATAACCCGCTATTGATTGCTAATATTAAACACTTGCGTTTATCTGGCAAAGTGCTAGATAATTTTTTTATGGAACAACTTTATAAAGATTACTTTCTTGAGCAAAGTAAGTTTCGTAATGAAATTGTTTCAGATTTATCACATCTCTTTAGTCAAATTAACTCAAGTTATGAGCAATCTATCTCTGGCTCGCAAAGTTTTATCGACCAACTCGATGATTGTATTCCAGCTTTAATGTCGAATAATAAAAATGGTGTGAGGTTAGCAATTGCTAAACTTCACCAAGCATCAATGGCTTTTAAAAGCCAACAACAAAGATTAGTAGAACAAGTAGAAATATCTAAATTAAAAACACAAGAGTTAGAAGCTGAGCTTGAGGAAGTACGTAAAGAAATATATCTAGATCCTGTGACTGGTTTATATAATACAAAAGCTATGGTCGAGCATGTTGATACTTGGTTAAGTGAAGATGGCAATAAAAGTATTGCCGCTATTGTAATCAGTGTTGATCATTTTAAAATATTTAATGAGCGATTTGGTCCTTTAATTGGCGATGTTATTTTATCAAAAATGGCGAAAAAAATAGCTAGCTATGTTGATGTTAGTGGTTTACCTGTTCGCTCTGCCAGTGACGAGTTTATTGTGCTAATGCCTGATATTGACGCTGGTATCGCCAGTGAAATAGCGGAAAAAATAAAGCAAGGTGTTGATAAATTACGTTTTGTCAGTGTGCAGTCGGGTATTAGGTTACCAAAAATGAGCATTTCATGTGGTATTAGTGAAATGAGACATCAGGAATCTTTAAATCATTTTATTAGTAGAAGTCGTAAAAGTATCCTTCCTCAATTTAATTGCTAGATAACTGTTATTTATCTAATAACACAGACAAATCTTGCAGATTATTTTCAGAGAAAACCTGAATACCTTCCTGAGTTAGTATTTTAGTCGTTACGCCTTGACCAGGTACTTTTTGATTTGAAAATGAACCGTCATAAATAAGTGTACTGCCACAAGACGGGCTTGATTCTTTCATAATGGCAAATCGAATCTTGTGCTTACGGCATAATGTTAATGCTTGTTTTGCACCAAAATTAAAGGCTTCAGTAACATCAATTCCCGAAACTGTAATGACTTTATCGCTATCGGGTTGTTGCTCTGCTGGCTCTCTAGGGACCGGTAAGCCGCCAGAAACTTCAGGACATATGGCAATCAGACGGTTTTGTTTGTGCCATAAGGTTAGCAGTGGATGCTTTAATTGTATTGTTTCACTATTATAGCGAACCTTATCACCTAAAAAGCAACGGCTAATTAATATATGATCAAACATGATTTGTGAGCACACCATATAAAGGTTGAATGTGTGTAGTACTTATTTCATCTTGGGCGCTAAACCAGCAAGATTGGCTATAATAATCAAAATTTAGCATAAGTTCAGCATTTGACCATAAAAACCGAATATCCTCCCTATCTGCGCCTATGGTAGTTTCTTTTATCGAATGATTTGGTATTTTATTTAATAATAATTGACTAAGCGCAAGAATATCTTCTTGAAACCAAGTATTTTCAAATAGAACACTTATTTGATCATCAATCAAGTCAATTGATTGTATTTTAATCGGTAGCATTGAGTTCTCATTTAGTGAAATAAATTTAATTCATTTAGGTTGTTGGGTTTGATTAACGTATCATAATACCGTGTATATATACGTCAATTCGTTATATTGATTATATGATTAAACCAAAAAAACAACGACAGAATCACTTATTTTATTTATACTAAATTCAGAATATAAATTTAATATTTAAAGAGAGAGTATTACTATGAAAAAACTTATCCTCGCGCTTTCTACGACTGTATTGATGGCATCTCCTGTTTTTGCTGGTGATGCGGCTGCTGGTAAAGGTAAATCAATGGTGTGCGCGGCATGTCATGGTGCTGAAGGTGTTTCGGCTATTCCTATTTATCCTAACCTTGCTGGACAAAAAGAAGCTTATCTTGCAAAACAGCTAACAGATTTTAAATCGGGCAAACGTGATGAGCCTACCATGAAAGGTATGGCTGCTGCGTTAAGTGATGAAGATATAGCTGATTTAGCAGCTTATTATGCTAGCTTGAAGTAGAATATATTTATTAGTTTCTACTGTCCTTAGTTTATAAAAAAGCGCTTTTGAGCGCTTTTTTATCTTAAAATATGTAACTATAAAATATAACGATAGAGACTGTTCAAGCTTAATTAAAGCGAGTTGAAGTTATTTTTAATGGGCGAGCAGCTTAGGTGTTTTCTTTGATTAGCTCAATAAAGGCTTTACCGTATCGTGATAATTTGACATCACCAATACCACTAATGGTTAGCATTTGAGTAGCGTTTATTGGTTTAACTCTGGCTAACTCCGACAATGTAGCATCATTAAATACAATAAAAGGTGCAATATTTTCACTGTCGGCAATACTTTTTCTAAGTTCACGCAACTTACGGAATAAAGCTTTATCATAAGACTGAGTTTGATTTTTACTTTGCCAGTAACTGGCTTTTTGTAAACGTGGGCTCGCAAGCATTAATGGCTCTGTTGCTTTCAGTACGCTTCTTGATGCTTCTGTTAAGCAAAGGGCTGATTGTTGCTCTATATCTTGTTGTAGATAACCTAAGTGAATTAACTGGCCAATAATTGCAAACCAATAGCCAGGTGACTTACCACTACCAATACCAAATGTTGATACTTTATCGTGCTCTTGGTGTAATACTTTACTCTTCTTTTCACCGCGTAGCACATCCACCACATGGTTGATATCACCTTGCTGTTTGATACGAAAAACACAAGATAATACTTTTTGAGAGGCTTCGGTTGCATCGAATTGGCTAGGTGGGTCTAAGCAAATATCACAATTACCACAGCCTTGTTGTGTGTATTCTGCAAAATAGTTTAATACCACTTGTCTACGGCAGGTTTGTGCTTCAATAAAGGCATTCATTGCTCCAAAACGTTGCATTTCAACATTAACGCGTTGAGAATTATCACCTTCACTAATACGTTTTTTAATACGACTAATATCTTTATCAGCGACTAAAAATAATGCTTCTGCTGGCAAACCATCGCGACCTGCTCGGCCTATTTCTTGATAGTATGATTCTAATGTACGTGGGGGTTCAAAATGAATAACATAGCGCACATTCGGTTTATTAATCCCTAAACCAAAAGCAACGGTCGCAATGACTATTTGAATGTTGTCTTTAGTAAAGCTTTCTTGCACAAGTGCTCTAATGTCACTTTCTAATCCCGCATGATATGCCGCGCAATTAATGCCACAAGCAGCTAAATATTTTGATAGCTTCTCTACTTGCCAACGGCTATTACAATAAATAATACCAGAATCATCACCTTGCTTTTTTACATAACCTAATACTTGTTTTTCACCGTCATATTTTGGTGCTAACGTGAAGCGAATATTAGGCCTATCAAAACTGTCTAAGTGAATGTATGGGTTATTTAATGATAGCTGGGTGAGTATATCTTTACGTGTAGTAACATCTGCCGTAGCAGTTAATGCCATGACAGGTACATAAGGAAAGTGTTGTTTTAATGCGTGTAATTGCGTGTAAGCTGGGCGAAAATCATGGCCCCATTGAGAAATACAATGTGCTTCATCTATAGCAAACATACTCAGTGGTAATTCACTTAACCCTTGTAAAAAATAGCGACTAGTTAATCGTTCAGGCGCAACATAAAGTAGTTTGATTTTACCTTGTGATAGTTTTGAAAAAATATCATTAATGGTACTTTGATCTAAGGATGAATTAATAAAAGCTGCGGAAATTCCTTGATGTGTAAGGTTATCTACCTGGTCTTTCATTAATGATATTAATGGAGACACTACAATGGTCACACCGGGAAGTAACACAGCAGGTAGTTGGTAGCATAACGATTTACCACCACCAGTAGGCATCAAAACTAAAGAGTCTCGTCCTTGCATAAGGTTGTTGATTATTTCTACTTGGCCTGAGCGAAAGCTGTCGTAACCAAAATAGTGCTTTAAGGTATCAAGCAATAATTTTTGTTGATCAGATTCAGCGGCAGCAGGCAGGGTAACAGTATTCAACAGATAGTCTTTAATGATTTATAGTAATGCTTATTTTACCTGAGAGAAGGGGGCGTGACATCATTATTTTCCAATTTTGTAAAAATGATGCTAATCTAATTCAAACAAGTCAGACCAGCATGTGTTTGAATGAACGCTAAGGTGTATTTGAATGAATCAAGAAGAAATGTATCAACAAGTGACTACTTTTTGGAATGGTAATATGCCATTTAATCAATTATTAGGTCTGGAAATTACCCGTTTTAATGCACAAAAATCTGAAGTACGCTTCCCTTGGAGTGATAAACTGATTGGTAATCCAATACAAAAAATCCTTCATGGCGGTGTAACGGCGTCTGCACTTGATCTTGCCGGAGGAGCCGTTGTGGTTGCTAATATCATCGAACAACTTCCTGAAATTACCCCTATTACTATTGAGCAAAGTCTAAAAAAAATTAGTACAATAGATTTACGTACAGATTATTTACGACCAGGGCGAGGTGAAGAGTTTATTGTAACTGCACATATTATACGAAGCGGCAGTAAAGTTGCTGTAGCGCGTATGGAAATGCACAATGAACTTGGCGAACATATAGCGTTTGGTACAGGTACTTATATTGTTGGCTAGTACCACAAAAAATATAAATGTTAGGAATGTAAATATAATTACCTAACACTGAAATCTTCGATGTTGTGCTATGATACTGTTCTAGCTAGTTATTATCACAAAAGAACTCTATGGCACTTTCACAACAAAAATCATCAACAGGCAGTGGCGTCACTAATGCACTAGCAGCTTATTTTATGTGGGGGCTTGCACCAATATATTTTAAGTTGCTAATTGATATTGGGGCGGGCGAAATTTTAATGCACCGTGTTGTTTGGTCAAGTGTCTTTTTATTGTTATTAGTATTACTAAGCAAAAAACGGCTAGTACTAATGCAACTATGTAAACAGCCTAAAGTTATAGCCAAACTGAGTTTATCAGCAGCGGTATTAGCGGTTAACTGGTTGATATTTATATGGGCTATCAATAACAATCATTTACTTGATGCCAGCCTAGGTTATTTCATTAACCCATTATTTAATGTTGCTCTAGGTATGATCTTTTTTAATGAGCGTTTACGACGTAATCAGAAAATTGCCGTCCTTCTGGCTGGATTTGGAGTGTTTGTACAGCTTTTTACAGTTGGTTCACTTCCTTTGGTTTCTTTAGTGTTGGCAAGTACTTTTGCCATTTATGGGGTACTCAGAAAAAAAATGCACGTTGATTCTTTTGTCGGCTTGCTTATTGAGTCTTTATTGATGTTGCCTATTGCGATACTTTATTGGCTCTATTTTATTGACAGCTCAACAGCCGATTTAACCTCAAATAGCGCCTCATTAAACTTTACCCTAATAATGGCGGGTATTGTTACGACTGCGCCTTTATTGTGCTTTACCGCTGCAGCGAAACGCTTAACATTATCAAGTTTGGGATTTTTTCAATATATAGGTCCAAGTATTATGTTTTTACTGGCTACTTTTTATTATAAAGAATCAATGCAATTAGCAGAGTTTGCGACGTTTATTTTTATTTGGCTAGCTTTAGCGCTTTATAGTATTGATGCATATCGCACGATGAAAACAAATCAACTACTTAATACTCAATAGTCTTGCGAGTGCGAGGTTGTTATTGTGTATGAAAGTTTGTGGTTGATTTGGTTACTATAGTTGGTATTATTTTACTATTCTGTTGAGATATTAATAAAACTTTTTATTAATTGTAGGGCAGCGTAACGTACAACACTTTTGAAAATAACATTTTCCTGAAAAGGCTATATGAGCGCTTGTTATGCATAAAATCAAATCACCTACAGCAAACCAACAGTTATGTGCTGTTACCCTACTAGGTAATTTAGTTGCCGATCCTGACATTCGCTATCGCGCGAACCCTGTCTCAGCAATCACTGAAATTACGCTTGCCACAAGCGCTAAATGGTTAGATAAAAAAACAAATACATTTAAAGAGTGGACTAGCTACCATAATGTTAGAGTTGAAGGTGACTTGGTTGAACAAACCTTATTAAACGCTAAAAAAGGTGAGATTATTTTAGTGCATGGTTACTTAAGTCATATAAAATCTGGTGGCGATACAAAAAATACTGCTTTATCTATTGTGCATGCAAGCTTTATCCAAAAGTTTAATAAAGGCTATACGCAAACCATTAATCAAATTTTATGTAGTGCTCAGCTTAGCAGTGTGCCTAAATTAATCACGACACAAAACAATAAAAATTTAGCGCAAGTAACTATAATAATAAACCAACAGGATTATTCTGTGGATAAACAGTGCTGGTTAAGTCACCAAGTAGCGATAGAATTACAGGTGTGGGGTAAACAAGCACAATATTTGGTTGATAATGCAAAAGTGAATGATAGTGTTATGGTCGAAGGTAAATTGAGTTATTTAGCGACGGCGGATAAAAAACAATTTATAGAAGCTAAAACAGTCCACTTACTGTCTTAATTTATGTTGCCTGAATTCGTATTATTTTAACTAATACTCGCTCTACCTACATACTAGCAAGCCGCTTATATTATAGGATTTAAGCAGAAAACCCTTACAATATTAAAATAAAGTGAACAATTATGCATAGTATTTATGATTTCTGTAATTTAATTTGGCATAGGGTGTATGTCGCTATATTGATTATCAATTTAAGCTTGTTATCGGTTCATGCCTATGCGACGACCAATAATTATCAATTCAAAGCGGTAATGCAATTAGAGTCTAACCCAAATGAAGCAGTTCAATGGGCACAGTTAACAGCACACCCAACTAACACAAATCAATATTTTATCATTAGTAAAACAGGGCAAATGTTCTTTGTTGATGAGATGGCTGAATTACGCCAAGTATTAAGTTTACAAGATAATAATGCCAATGCTTCATCAATTAAGTTAACAGCTATGGCCTTGCACCCTAATTTTGCTTTGCGAGATCAATTAGGTTACGGCACCTTTTATACTGCTCATATTGAACCGTTAGATAAAAACATAGCAACTAAACGCATACAAGAGCGTGATAACAGTTTAGCGCTTACCTTTGATGCCGTAATTACAGAATGGCAATTTCACTCTAGCAAATATCAACAAGTAAATGTGAAGACTAAGCGAGAAGTGTTACGAATAGCAGTGCCAGATGAAAGCCTAATGATTAAACAAATGACATTTAATCCTTATGCTAAATCATGGAATGATGGCTTTGGTTTACTTTATATTGCGTTAAATGGTCAGTCTAAATGGCAAAAACCGCTTTATTCAGGGGCTATTTTACGTATAAACCCAGCAAAGTTTGGTTTACGAAGTTTTACTGTACCAAGGAACAACCCTTATCTAGCAGAAAATGAAATTGCAGACGAAATTTATATATTCAATGGGCAAGATATAAAGCACTTTACTTGGCCTGATAAAGGGAGGGAGGATATGCTACTTTCCCAGCTGCATAACAATAAGTCGGTATTATCTTTAATTAATATTAATCATAATTTACGAGAAAATAATGTCACAAACATTGTTTATCAGGGAGATAATATAGTTGAAGGTGTAATGATATATAGGGGGGCAGAGCTACCATCATTACGTAATAATGTATTAATACTAACGAGAGAGAAAAATAAAAACTGGCTGATAGAATCTTTAAAGTTAGCATCACCTGTTAATAAAAGTGACAAGGGAGAAAATAAGGCAAAACAAACATGGCAATTTTCTGCTGAACAATTACCGTACGATAGTGATATTGCGGTGATTAATAATAGAGATGGTGAAGTACTGATTATAGATAAAACTTTAGGCAGTATCTTTCAAGTATTTAAAGCTATGGTTCAACCAAAGCTACCTCTAGAGCAGGAGGTTATTTCGATAGCAGCTGAAAGCGAAGCAAGTTATCACTTATATATTCTATTATTCATACTATTGATTATTATCGGAAGTAGTATTTACTGGTTTAAGCGTAATAATATATCAGCAAAAGCAATAGTTAGAAAACAATTTTCGCAGTTAGAGTTAAGTGAATCGAAACAGCAAATAGGTTTGTATCATCGACATCAAAAGACAGTAGATACTATTATTAATATAAATGATATCAATAATTTGGAAATAAAATTAAATGGCGAGACAATTACCCGTGTTAGTCGAGAAAATGATAGTGGTTTTAATGATGCTAAAGAGCAAAATTTGCGTATTGCATTGAATAAAGAAAAAACAGATAAAATGGTGGATGACAAAATCAGGCAAATCAATTTGTTATTTACGGATACTCAGGGGAAAAACTATACTGTTTGTTTATATATGCGCAAAGGTAGCGCTCGGGTTACCAAAAAGACATATTCAGCTGTTATTGAAGATTTAATTGATTGGTGTTGGTTAATTGCATTATCACTGAATCCTGACGATACAGGTATACGAAAGCAAAAATCGCCTGTATCGACCAAACAAATAAAGAGTACTGTTGAAAAAAAATCTCATCTCGCTTCATTACATGAGCAAGCAGCATCAAATCGCTTATCTACTTATCAAACGAGATCTGTACCAGAAGTGCCTACGGATAATGTAGAGAGCACATATAAGCCTTCAGTGTTAGATAACGACAAGAGAGCCACTGATAACCCCCAACAAGACAGGGTTGTAGATAGCGTATTAGTGAACGCACTAGAGAAGCTAGTAGAGTTAAGAAAACAAGGTTTTTTAACGCAAGAAGAGTTTACTGAAGCGAAGAAAAATGTATTGGGTAGTTTATCTGATTAGTATCAATGATATAGGCTGCTGTGACTAATACTTAGTTTGGCGTTTTTTAGTTCTAGAAAAAGAAGAATAACGAGTAACATTATGATAACTCGTTATTCTTTTTATTATATTACTTAATTGTTAGTAGATAATTAATTAAGTTTTTATAATCTTCTTTTGGGTTACTTTTATCTAAAGCACCTGAATTAACACGGTATTTACCATTTACTATTACCGTTGGTACGCCAGTTAATGCGCGTTTTTGTGACATTACATCTTGGTGTTTTTTCATGGCTTTAGCATGAGCGTTTACGCTAAAGCTTTTTGATAACTTATCAAATTGTTCACCGTCAGCACCGTTTAAAACAAAAATATTACGCAGATCTTTTTCAGTTGTAATAGTAGCGCGTTGAACATGGATGTAGTTAAATATCGCGCCAATATACTTGTCACTATTTTCTAACTGCTCTGCAATCGCAATACTTTTTGTGATCATTTGTTGAATTGTTGGTGATACACCACCAAGAAAATCAACGTGATTACGTTCAAATTTTACATTATCAGGTAACTGTTTTTTAATGTCATGCATAATGGGTTCAAACTGAAAACAGTGACCACAATAAACAGAAAAGTATTCGCGCACTTCTACATTAGTTGAAGCCGTTTCGCTCACTTTAGTGTATTGATCTCCTTCAGTATATTTTGCAGCGTTAGCCGTTATTGATAAGGCTAAAAGTGGCATTAATAACACCATAAATAAGCGATGGATTTTTTTCATTACTGTATTCCTAATTTATTATAGTTAATCTAGCTTAAATCAACGGGGATCTCTTGTCGATAAGCTTTGAATTCTAATTAGTTGTATCAAGTGGGTGATAAACTTAATGCTGGCTGTTGTAGCGCCCACATCTGTTCTTTAAGCATGAGTATTTGCTGTTCCCAATACTTTTCTGTATTAAACCAAGGAAAATTTCTTGGGAAAGCGGGATCTTGCCAACGTTTACACAACCATGCCATATAATTAACTACACGCATAGTTCTTAATGATTCTATCAAAGTAAGTTGTGAAGATTCAAATGAAAAGAACTCTTCATAGCCCATTAGTAGGGTATCAATTTGTAACAATTGTTGTTGACGGTCTCCCGAAAGCATCATCCATAAGTCTTGAATCGCAGGCCCCATACGGCAGTCATCTAAATCTACAAAATGAGGCCCTTCATCACGCCATAAAATATTGCCCGCATGACAATCTCCATGTAAGCGTATTTGCTGCTTTACTTGATATTGGCTGGCAGCCATATCAATTACTTGTTCTAATATGGTGAAGAAAGGCTTAAGTAAGCCTTGTGGCACAAAGCCGCTTTGCTTAATAATATCACTGGCTTGATAAAGCATCTCATCAGTATTAAAGCTCGGCCTATATTCAAAAGGTTTTTGTGCGGCTACGGCATGAATACGCCCAACAAAGCGTCCCATCCATTCTAATTGGTCTAAGTTATCAACTTCAAATATTCGGCCACCGCGGCAGGGGAATACGGCAAAATGGTAACCCTGATGTTCAAATAAGCTTGTGCCATTTTTTTTAAGTGGCGCAACGATGGGAAGTTCTTGCTCATCAAGTTCAAAAGAGAAGGTATGCTCTTCTTGAATTTGAGCTAATTCCCAACGCTGCGGTCGATAAAACTTAGTAACATACTTAGTTAAATTTTCATCATGAAATTGATAAACACGATTTTCATAACTGTTAAGTGCCAATAAACCGCTGTCTACGCTAAAACCTGCACTCTCCAAACCATCGATGATAGTGTCAGGAGAAAGCGATTTAAAATCAAATTGTGCCATGAGTACTCATTTATTTATATTATTACCTAAGCGGGCTTCTTTAGCGTTTGTTAAAAAAGCGGCTTTCACTTTCAACTTTTACATCATCTTCAGGTGAAATCTGCTCAACAGTAAAGGTAATGTCAGTCATAAAGCCTTCTAATTCATAAGGATCTACTGAGATGCTTATTGGTAATGTATATACAGTGGCTGCTTCAACAAAAACTTCTTGTTTACCATGCCATTGGGTATTTTCAATACCGTTTACAGACAGTCTATAGGTATTGTCCGTTTGTGACATATTAAGGATCTTTAACGTGTATACGTTTTCTATTTCACCATTAAAATTCTCTTTCGCTAGCTCTGTTCTATCTCTAATTATGTCGAGTGATAATGGTACGCGATTAACTATTTCTAGTACTAACATGGTACTCATTATAACTAGAACAATGGCATAACCAATTAATTTTCCTCGTAAAAAATGAACTTTTTTACCCTTGAGTTCATGCTCTGTTGTATATCGTATAAGGCCTTTTTCATAGTTCATTTTCGCCATCACGCTGTCGCATGCATCAACACATGCTCCACAGTTTATACATTCATATTGTAAGCCGTTACGTATATCTATGCCGGTAGGACAAACTTCGACACATAAGTTACAATCAATACAATCACCTAGGCCTGCTTCTTTAGGATCTTGCTTTCTTGATCTTGCACCACGATTTTCACCTCTCGCTTTATCATAAGAAACGGTTAATGTATCTTTGTCGAACATCGCAGATTGAAAGCGTGCATAAGGACACATATGTAAACACATTGTTTCGCGCATCCAACCAGCGTTACCGTAGGTCGCAAAAGTAAAAAAGGCTAACACTATTGCCATCGTTACTGTGGTATTTAGTGTAAATATATTAACAACTAACTCATTCATTGGCGAAAAATAACCAGCAAATGTTGTTGCTGTAAATAATGAAAATAATAACCAACTCGTGTGTTTTAGTGTTTTTTTCCAAAATTTATTGGCATTCATTTTTTGTTTGTCGAGTTTTCTACGCTGATTAGCGGTCCCTTCTATTTTTTCTTCAAACCAAATAAATATGAAAGTCCATACTGTTTGTGGGCACATATGTCCGCACCAAACTCGACCTAAAAATGTGGTGACAAAAAACAATAAAAATGCACCAAAAATAAATAACCAAGCTAATAATGTTAAATCTTGTGGCCAGAGTGTCAGGCTCCACAAAGTAAAGCGTTGCTCACTAATATCAAATAAAACAGCTTGTTGACCATTGTATTGTAGCCAAGGAAGTAGTGCGAAAAAAGCAAAGTAAACTAAGTTTGTTCGTTGCCTCAGCTTTTGAAAAAAACCAGGACTTTTTCTAACGTAAATTTGGTCGCCGGGCTTATAGCGCTCTTTACTATTCTTAGCTGGGTGAATTTTTACATTAGTAACGGGTATTTGAACAGAGCTAGGTGATGCTGGCTTTTCGTCAATGCTCACGATAAATCCTTAGAAGAGAGGTTTGAATTAGTCTAAAAATAATTATAATGTTATTGTCTGTACAATAATAACATAAATTAGCTCATACTAATATACGGAATCTCATGAAAAATATATTGATCTTGATCGTGACTGCGGCAGTTTTTTTGCATTTTTATCCGCAGCCTGAGGTAACTAAATTCTATAATGATACCAAAGCAACACTGGTAGATAGTTTTACAGAATTTAGCGACACTAATGTGCGTTTAAAGGCCGATAAGGTGTTAATAGATTTACAACCGGAATTAAATAACTTTTCGGTTGAAGAAGTTGATGCTTTAACAGAGATAACATCCTCTAGAAAACGTGTGAATGAGTTTTATCAAGACTACTGTAAAGATACTAAAAGAAGTACTGTATTTCATCCTAACAACCAAGCTAAAGTATGTAAGGCGATAAGTAAGTATGAAAGTATACTTTAGGTGCTTTTAGCTTTAGCTTATTAAGCTGATAGCTTTGTTAATAGTTGGGCAAATTTATCAGCACTGACTTGTTCTTTTGGGTGCCGGCCATCTAGCACCACCCAGCTACCATTAACCATAACATCTTTAATTGTGTTGTGCTGGCTAGCAAAAATAATGCTGTCTAGTAAATATTGGTTTTTATTGGCAAATAGAGCAGTTTTGTTGTCGTCGATCACCAGTAAATCAGCTTGTTTACCTATTGATAATACGCCAGTGTTTGAATTTGTGCTTTGTGCACCACTAGCTGCTGATTTTTGCCATAAACTTTGTCCAACAGAAGCAACGTTGGTTGAGGTAATGAGTGCTCTTTGTTGCTTAATTAACCGTTGGGTGTACTCTAGCCAGCGTAGTTCCTCAATGGGGCTAACAGAAATATGGCTATCAGAGCCTATAGCGAAAGAACCCCCTAAAGCGAGAAAATCTGTTGTTGGAAAAATACCATCACCTAAATTTGCTTCTGTTGTTGGGCAAATACCCACCACAGCGTTGTGGTCTATAATACCTTGTTGCTCTTTTTCATTTATATGTGTTGCGTGTATTAAACACCAACTTTCATCTATTTTCATGTTATTGATTAACCACTCTACCGGGCGTTTGGTATAGTAATTTAAGCAATCATTGACTTCTTGTTGTTGCTCAGAAATATGAATATGAATAGGTGCTTTAGCATCTAATGAACGTACATGATCAACTGCTATCGTCATTGCCTCTTTATCAACAGCACGTAATGAATGTGGTGCTATGCCAATATTGCTATTTGGGTACTCTTGGCTTAATTCATAACAATCACTTATTAATTGATTGAATTGTGTTGTGGAATTAATAAAGCGTTTTTGCCCTTCGGTTGGTGTTTGCTGACCAAAGCCTGAATATTGGTATAAAACAGGCAATAAGGTTAAACCGATCCCCGAGTGTTGAGCGGCATTAAAAATAGCCTGCGCCATTATTGCTAACTTGGCTTGGGATTGATTTTTGCTATGAGAGTGACCATCAATATCATGATGTAAATAGTGAAATTCAGCAACGCGTGTATAACCAACTTTTAACATTTCAATATACAATTGCTGTGCAATTATTTCGGTGTCTTCAGGAGTTAATTGTGCAAGAAACTTGTACATTATTGTACGCCAAGTCCAAAAGCTATCTTTACCTTCGCTACCTTGTTCGCTAAAACCTGCAAAAGCACGTTGAAAGGCGTGAGAATGACAATTAATCATTCCTGGAATAACAGCTCCTTGAAATACTTCCGCTTCATGATCCTGACCTGAAGTAATGGCGATAATAATGCCATTGGCAATAGTTAGTGTTTTATCGGTCGCCCAACCATCGCTTAATAGAATATTTTTTGCATAGTATTTTTTCATTTTTATTCTCATTTAACCTTACTATAAATCTTGCGTTGTGAATTCGGCTAGGCATTGGACAAATTTTTTCAGTTGTTCTTTTACATTATTAGCTTTTTGTTCGTTATAGTGATTGCTGGGTTCATCTAAATAAGTACTTTGTGATAGTTCAAGCTGAATTGCGTGAATGTTATCTTTTGGGTTGCCATAAGCACGGGTAATATAGCCGCCTTTAAAGCGACCATTAAAAATAGTGCTAAAAGGGCTTAAGTCCAGTTCTTGTATTTTATCTATTAAGGCTTGGTCGCAGCTTGTCCCATCAGCGCTGCCAAAATTAAAATCCGGTAAACGTCCTGAAAAAAAGCGAGGAACCTGCGATAGAATTGAATGAGCATCTAACAAAACCACCCTTTTATAGTTACGTTTAAGGTGCAACAACGTTTCTGCTAACACTTGGTGATATGGTTGCCAATAATTTTCGATTCTGCTGGTTATTTCTTCTGGCGTTGGATTGTTACCGTCATGGTAGAGAGGAGATAAGTCGAAAGCGGTTGTTGGACATAATTCGGTATTATCGGCACCAGCGTATAAAGCGACACCACTTGGACTTCTATTTAAATCAATAACATAACGACTATACTTTGGAATCAATGTATAAATGCCCATTGCCGTGGCGAAGTCGTATAGCTTGTCTATATACCAATCAGTATCGGCAACATTGTGTCCATTTTCTGTCATATTATTAGCAATATGCTTGGGTATTAGTTGACCATTATGCGGCATACTAATTAGCATACCTATATTACCTGAAGTTAAGGAATAACTAGCGTTCATTGTAGCTCTTTTAAATGCGGAGTAGTTGTATATACAAGTTGTAGTAATCTACCATGTAAAACTGATGATAAGCAAATCTTTTAGCTTTGGCGTTTACAATGTCAAAGTGGTTATTTTAAGTATAGATAATTTTATATACTGAATTTTAGATTTTTTACCTTACTGTATTATCAAGGTAACTGTTAAACCGATGGGCGAAAAAAGTGTAATAAGAAAATGCCGTAGTGATTGTTTTAATATGATGGCATATTTGAGGCTTGTTTGCTTTTAGGATAAGAGTTTAGTTAATAAAATAAGCTAAGAAAACTAGACTCAAAATTGGGAGAGGGAATAAACAATAGAAGGCTGCTGAATAAGCACCCAAGCAAGATATGACAAGTTTATCTGACCACCCATTAGACAAAAAAATATAATATTAATTCAATATCGAATTAAATTGTTGCTGTCAAAATAAATATGTTTTGCTAATTCAGTAAAATGAAAAGTTAAGTAATGTTAAAAATTCATTTCTGGATAAGTATTTTTATTTTCACCACCAGTTAAACGTTGCATTAGTTGGCGTTGGTTTGCTAATAATTGTCCAGAGCGCTCATTTAACGCCTTGCACAATTTAGACTTCATCGTTAGTTCTTGGAGTAACTCTGTGGTCATTTTTTTTACAGGATCTGGTAATTTACTACAAAGTAAATGTAATCCTTCACTATTACAAGGCAAGCCTAAACCGCTCAAAAATTCATCTCTTTGCTGATGAGTTTCGTTTAGCTTATTAAGAATTATCAGCATTTTTTCATTGTGGCTTTCTAACCCTGAGTCGCGTTGACTTAATAACTCATACTGAGACTCTAACGCATTAATCAATACATCTAACTTATTAATGTCATTTTTCAGGCTTGTAATAAAGGATTTTATGCTGTCTATTATCATTGTTTATGTAGCTCTAATAATGCATTGATTAGGGCTTCTTCATCTAATACTAATTCGCCATTAGCGATAGCTGCCTTAACATCGGCAACTTTTTTCATGTCAACATCAGTTTGGCTAGATAATGTTTCAAAAGTAGAGTCAATTGACTTACTTAGCTCACTAACTTGGCTTGTTGAACTTGCTACTTTTTCAGCCTGTTGATTTTGAGGCGAATTTTTTTGCAACTGTGAATGCTCTAAGGTATTGTTTACCTTGTGATTTTGTTCAACAGGCATACTTGGTTTATTAATTATATTCATTGCAAGATTTACCTAGGTAATTTGTTATATTTACTACTAGCTATAGAAAGCGTCAAGATAGCGGCAGAACTTAAATATTATTAGTGTTTTTTTCAATTAAATTTATAAATACAGTTAAAGAAATATTTTTACAGTTCCTTTTCCGATAACTTGTCCTTCAACTACTTGGCCTGAAGTAAGGTTTTTAACTTTAATTCGCTGTCCTAACTGACCATCCTCTAAAGCAATTGCGGTAACACTGGCATTAAATGTTGGTGTTGAAACATGTAGTTCGACATGCTGATCACGATTCACTAGATATTGTTTTTCTAACAAGCGACGATTGATAACGTCACCGCTATTTATGTCGCGACGAACTTGCATACCAATAACATTATTAATATTAACTTCCATGCCATGTAAATGGCTTGCAATATTTAGTGAACGAGTATCAAGTAAATCAGCAGTGAGTATTTCACCGCGCTGTAAATCACGTTTTGCAACGACTAAATTCATCCATAAATCTACCTTAGCACTGGCTCGAAATTGCCATTTGGGTGAATCACACTTGATGGTTAATCTAATTCTCCCCGCAGGCACTGACGAAGGCTTAGAACGTGAAATTTGTAAATTAGTACATTCTAAATCTTCACTTCCTTTTGGAATGAATAGATTAATTTTTTGTTGCTGGCTAATTGCTCCATGATAACTTAAAAACCGTGCAATTTCTTGATTGATGTAGTGGCGAGATTCCTGCTCAAAATTAATGCTGTTTGCTTGAGTGGTTCCTATAAAGCAACTCATGACAAAGTAGAGGAAGTATAAATAGTTCCTATGCGGAAGTTTAACTTCCGTTTGTTGGTTGTTTTTTAAATGGCCGAGATAATAAGTCATTGAATTTAATGTTCTTTAAATGTTGGCATAAAGGTTGTTATATAGGTTGTATGGTAATGCTTTTATTTTCAGATGAGCATACAAGAATCAAACAATAGAGGCAACAATGGCATTATTTGATCAGTCCCTAGGCGTGCATCCATTTTCGATGCAATTAAGAATGGATAGAGCTGAAATTATTGCGGGTAATTTGGCAAATGTTGAAACACCGGGGTTCAAAGCTAGAGATATCAACTATCAGCAAATTATGGAAAGTGTTTCTAGTGATCTTTCACAAAATCATACTGTTGGCTTTTCTGGAATTGAGCAACACCAACTCCAATACCGAGTGCCTTATCAGGCTTCAAGTGACGGAAATAGTGTTGAGTTGAACGTTGAGCAAGCTAAATTTGCTAGCAATAGCATGGACTTTCAAACAAGCATGACGTTTTTAAATATGAAAATAAGTGGCTTACATAAAGTAATCAAAGGAGATTAGAACGTGTCTTTTAATTCTATTTACGAGATTAGCGGAAGTGCTATGCGAGCGCAGGTAATGCGCCTAGATACTATTGCTTCTAATTTAGCTAATTCAGATACTGCCGCTTCAAGTGAAGAAGGTGCCTATAAGGCGCTAAAACCTGTTTTTTCAGCTGAATACAGTTCGAATCTTGATGAACGCTCTATTTCTGCCGCAGTTAATATGCTTGGTATTACGGAGTCGGACCGCACAGTAGAACAGCGTTACGAGCCAAATAATCCACTCTCTAATCCTGATGGTTATGTGTTTTATTCTAATGTAAATGTACTTGAAGAAATGGCAGACATGATGTCGGCAAGTCGCAGCTATCAAACCTCAGTAGAAGTAATGGGGCGTGTTAATAGCATGCAGCAAAGCATCCTGAAATTAGGTCAATAAGGGTAAATAACGTGGATATAAATAGTTTAACTCAAAATACTAGTGAAGCATTAGCTTTAGAGAGTAATGTCACAGGAAATGGCCAGTCGGCACAAGAAATGTCAACCATGTTTTTAGAGTTATTGGTTGCTCAAATCAGTAACCAAAACCCATTAGAGCCAATGGATGGTACTGAATATGTTAGTCAGCTTGCTGAATTTGCAAACGTTGAGTCGTTACAAAGTATTAATCAAAATACCAGTAATAGCCTTGATTATATGAATAGCCTGATGGTACTTGAAGCTACTAATATGGTAGGTGAATCAGTTGACGTTTTAGCAAATAGTGTCGCGCTAGAAAATCCGGGTAGTGTTTCGGGTATGGTTAATTTATCAAGCCCTGCAGACTCTGTCACTGTGCAACTTTATGACAGTAATGGTGATCTAGTCGAAGAAAAGAATTTACCTTATACCGGTGCAGGTTCATTACGTTTTGAGTTTGATAATCAAAATGCAGGAGACTATGCCGTACGTGCTTATACAACGACAGATAATATCCCTACACAGTTAGATACTTGGTTAAGTGGTCAGGTCGAGCGAGTGTCTGTTGGTGCAACAAGCGATGATATTATATTACAAGTTGATGGTTTGGGTAATTTTGGATTCACTGAAATTAACCAATTAGCTTAAATTATTAGGAATGTAACATGTCTATATTGAATATTGGTCTAACAGGCCTAAAAAGTACGCAAACAGCGTTAGAAGTTACCAGTAATAATATTGCTAACTCGGCTACCGCAGGCTATAAACAATCTGATGCTGAATTTGCCTCAGTTTATAATGGTGGTCAACAAGGTGGTGTTAAAGTTACCGATATTAAAGAAGATTTTGTCACCGGTGGTGAAATTGTTCGAACGGGTAACTCGCTTGATATCACCATTGATGGCCAAGGTTTTTTTGCTATTTCAGAAAATGGTGGAACAGCTTACACCCAAGCAGGTCAGTTTGGGCTAGATTCAGATTTGAATATTGTTAATGCCAATGGCAATAATTTATTAGGCTATGGTGTTTCTGAATCAGAAGCGGGCAGTGAGCCAAGTATAGTATCGGGTATATTAACAGAATTAAAAATTGAAGGTGCCAATATCCCAGCCAAAGCAACGGATAGCATTGCGTTTAATGGTAATTTAAGTTCATCCAGCGATCTTATTCCTTACCCAACAGCGCCTGATACTTTTGATCCTACCGATGGCAGCCAGTATAATTTTTCACAATCCACAGAGGTGTTTGATTCCTTGGGTAATAGCCATATCATGACCCAATACTTTAATCATACCGCTACAAATGAATGGAAGGTTATGTACTTTGTTGATGGTGAGCCTTTACCTGACACTGCTATAAGTAGTACGGGTACGAATGGCACACAATTTGTAGATGGCTCAGCAACAGCAGCAGGTGTTGTTACTATGACTTTTGATACCGATGGTCAAATGGCTCCTCTAAGTGGTACACCTTTCACTCCGCCTGGAACGGTAGCTGATAATAATACCGATGACCCATATAATGAGCGTGAAATTACGTTATCTTTTACTGCCAGTGGCGGCGGTTCACCAATCGATTTAACCCTAGATATGGTAAAAACGACCCAATTTGGTACTAGTTTTTCTATGTATGAAAATGACGCAAGTGGTTACACCTCAGGCTCTTTTTCAGGCGTGACGGTTGCTGAAGATGGTAAGTTATACGCAACATTTACTAATGGTGAATCGAAATTACAAGGGCAAGTTGCACTGGCTTCATTTGCTAATGTTAATGGTTTACAGCCTGGTGATAATACTGTGTGGTATGAAACAGATGACTCAGGTACTGCGTTGTTTAGTGAGCCAGATTCAGGCGCGATTGGTAAATTACTTTCAGGCTCATATATGGGGTCGAATGTTGATGTCAGTGAACAGTTAGTTGGTCTAATGTCTTTTCAACAAAACTATCAAGCCAATGCAAAAACAATTAGTACCGCTGATGAAATGATGCAAATTTTATTTAGTAATACATAAAGGGCATAAGCGATGGAAAAGTTAATTTATACCGCAGTCTCCGGCGCGGAACTAAATAATACGGCATTGCGAGTCAGTGCCAATAACTTAGCTAATGTCAGTACTGTTGGTTTTAAAGCAGATCTAGAGCAAGCACAGTCTATGATGGTCACGGGTAGTGGCTTTCGAACCCGTTATCACGCACAAATGAAACCGGTGACCACAGATTTATCTGCAGGACCAATTATGGATACCGGTCGTAATTTAGATGTTGCACTAAGTGACGGTGCTTATTTAGAGGTCATAGATGACAATGGTAATCCGGCTTATACACGCTCTGGTAATTTAGAAGTGGATGCTGATGGCTTTATAACGGTTAATAATAGACGTGTACAAGGTGCTGGAGGCGATATTCAATTACCTGAATTTGGTGAAATTGAAATTAGTCCAAGTGGTCTTATTAATATCGTTCCTTTAGGTGGTGGTGTTATCGCTGAGGAAGCACAACTTAAACTAGCCAGCACAGATGGAATTTTAATCAAAGGTAAGGATGGCTTATTACGAGCAGATAACTTACAACCACTTGATCAAGACGATCAATTACGTTTACGCACCGGAGCTTTAGAAGGCTCTAATGTAAACGCAGTACAAGAAATGATTAAAACAATGAATATTAGTCGTCAATTTGAGATGAACGTCAAAATGATGAAAGCAGCAGACGAATTAGCAAGTAGCGGCAATAAACTAATTAGTGGCAATGGTTAACAGTAAAGGTTGTAACAATGAATTCAGCATTATGGGTAAGTAAAACAGGGTTAGCAGCACAAGATTTGCGCATGACCACCATTTCAAATAATTTGGCGAATGTGAGCACTGCAGGCTTTAAAAAAGACCGTGCAGTTTTTGAAGATTTATTTTATCAGGTGCAAAAGCAACCTGGTGCACAGGCAGATGATTTAAATCAATTGCCATCAGGTATTCAAGTGGGTACTGGTGTACGTATTAATGGAACTCAAAAGCAGTTTACCGAAGGAAGCTTTGAAACTACCAGTAATCAGTTAGATGTTGCTATAGCTGGACAAGGTTTCTTCCAAATAGAAAGTCCTGACGGTGAACTTTTATATACCCGTAATGGTCAATTTCAACTTAACTCTGAGTCCTTACTTGTTAATGGTAATGGTTTACCATTAGCACAAAATATTGCGCTGCCTGAAGGTACGACGAAAGTAACTATTGGCACCGATGGTACTATTAGTGCAGTGGTAAATAATGATACTCAGCCTGTAGAACTAGGCCAGTTACTAACTGTAAACTTCGCTAATCCTGCAGGTCTAGAAAATTTGGGTGGGAACTTATACCGAGAGACTGCAGCTTCAGGTGAAGCGATTGAAGGCGTACCCGGTGAAGAGTCATATGGCGGCTTACAACAATTTACTATTGAAGGCTCTAACGTTAGTGTCGTTGAAGAAATGGTCAGTATGATTGCCGTGCAACGTGCTTATGAAATGAATGCTAAAGTGGTATCAGCAGCTGATGAAATGCTACGCTTTATTAATCAAAATTTGTAATAGCTATGTTTAATTTTACCTTAATCGTTACCGTCATTTTGTTACTAAGTGGTTGTAGTTCTAGCTACGACCAAGAGTATGTTCAATGCCCTGTTTTTGGTGGAGAAGTTAAGTGTCCTAATGTTAAAGAAGATAAATCAAAAGAAGATTACGAAATTGAGCAGGATGCTTCTCAAGTCGGCTTAAATTATGAAGAGGGTAGTCTTTATAGTGAACAGTATATGTTTTCGCTTTATGCAGATAAACGTGCCTATCGAGTTGGTGATATTTTAACTGTGGTACTTAGTGAGCGAACTCAATCAAGTAAAAGCGCAGGATCTAGCCTTGATAAAAGCACCGATATTGATGTAGGTGTCCCCCTGGCTGGTGGGCTAAATGTTGCAGATTTTAATCTTGGTGTCGGTTCAAGCACTGGCTTTGATGGTAGTAGTAGTACTAGCCAACAAAACTTTTTAAGTGGTGCGATCACCGTGCGCGTTACCCATGTATTATCGAATAACACCTTGGTTATTCGCGGCCGTAAGCGTATTCAATTAAATCAAGGTGATGAATACATAGAAATTGAAGGGTTAGTTCGACCAGGTGATATTGATGTCGCTAACAGAATTTCCTCATTACGTATTGCCGAAGCGCAAATTAGTTATACAGGTAAAGGAACCTTTGCTGATGCTTCAAGCCCAGGTTGGTTTACATCTTTATTCTCGCGTTATTTAAACCCATTTTAATATTGAGTATTTGACCTTATGTTGAAAAAAACTTTTACCGTAATGTGTATTTTCATCGGCTGCTTTTCGTTTAATACTCTTGCGGCTAAGTCACGCCCACTGCTTGATATTGTTGATGTATTAGGGGTTAGAGAAAATCAGTTGGTAGGCTATGGCTTAGTGGTGGGTTTACCTGGCTCTGGTGATAAAGCACAAGTAAAATTTTCGGCACAATCGCTGAGTAATATGCTCAAGCAATTTGGTGTCACGATGGATGAAACAACGTTACCTAAATCTAAAAATATAGCCGCAGTGGCAGTACACGCTACTTTGCCCGCAATGGCAAGCCCAGGTCAAGCAATAGATATCACGGTTAACTCCTTAGGTGATGCCAAAAGTCTTCATGGTGGTAGCCTTATGTTAACACCGTTAAAAGGCGTCGATGGCAAAGTGTATGCGTTAGCGCAAGGTAACTTAGTTGTTGGTGGTATTAATGCCAGTGGTCAAAATGGCTCATCGGTTACTATTAACGTACCAACATCAGGAATAATCCCAGGTGGCGGTATTATAGAGCGTAATGTTAGTGATATGTTTAAAGTACAACCGGATGTAGTACTTAATTTAAAAGAACCTAATTACCAAACTGCACGTAACGTTGTTAAGGCCGTTAACCAAGTGTTTGGGCCAGGAGTCGCACGTGCACACAACTGGGGGCGTTTGATATTAAGCGCACCAATAGACGCTAATAGCCGCAATACATTTATGTCGATGTTGCAAGATATTATGGTTGAAGAGGGCTCTGAACAACCGCGTGTTATTTTTAATAGCCGCACCGGTACTGTTGTTATGAATGATGTGGTGAGAGTTAATCGGGCTGCAGTAAGTCACGGTAATCTGACAATAACGATTGCTGAAACTGAAGGTGCATCGCAGCCGGGGCCATTCTCAAATGGTAGAACTGTGCCTCTACAAGCGAGCTCTGTTGATGTGAATGAACAAAAGAATCATATGGTATTACTACCAGAAGGTACTTCACTTGAAGAGATTGTTAAAGCAATAAATACGTTAGGTGCTACCCCAAGTGAATTAATGTCTATTTTATTAGCACTTGATAAAGCCGGAGCCTTAGAGGCTGAGCTATTAGTAATTTAGGAATGAAAATGACAATTACCCCACTAGATATCAGTGCGCAATCATTAGCGATTGATCCAAAAAAAATAGAGTCCATTACTGCTAATTTAAGTGAGCAAGACGGCATAAAAAAAGCAGCAGAACAATTTGAAGCTATTTTTTTACAATTAGTGTTAAAAAATATGCATGCGACGACAGAAGCAATGTCATCAGAGAATGGTTTCTTTTCCAGTAAAGAGCAAGCTCAATTTCGTGATATGTATGATGCACAAACCGCACAGCACTTGGCCGCGACACAACAATTAGGGTTAGCTGAAGCTATCATTCGTCAATTTGATGAAAATTTTGCACCAGTAGAAAATAAATTTAAGGAAATGGCAGAAGGGGTCGCTTTACCAGATAAAGCTCATAATAAAAGTATTGTTCATGAGGCTGATCGGAGTGATTTTTATTCTAGTTCAGCATTTGCGCAATCTTTAAATATAATTCCGATCAGGTAATTACAATGTCAATGATAAATAATGCACTAAGTGGACTTAATGCTGCTAATGTAGCCCTGACTGTTGCAGGTCAAAATGTGGCGAATGCTGCAGTTGAAGGTTACTCACGTCAGGCTGCGTATTTTGAAACAGCAGGTTCCCCTTTAGGTGGTGTAAATGTAGTATCTGTTGAGCGTATTGTTGACGCATTTTTAAATGATGATATATGGCGTACTAGTTCTTCTTTAGGTTACTACGAGGCTAAGCAGAGCTATTTAGGTTATATCGAAGAAGTGGTAGGAACCGACACGTTAAATTTTAATGACGCTATCACTGAAATTAGTAATGCATTTAGTGCTGCGGCGACAACACCAGATTCTTTAGCCTACCGTCAAGAGATAATTTCCTCTTCAGAGTCTTTATTACAAGACTTGGCACAACTGAATGGAGCTTTAGAAGGACAACTGGATAAGCTTAGCTTAGAAATGAGCAATCTTGCGCTTACTTCTAGTTCTTTGACAGCTCAAATTGCAGAAATTAATGATAAAATAACTCAGTCAGAAGCAAAGAATTTACCTACTTCAGAGCTTAAAGATAACCGCGAGCGTTTAGTGACAGAGCTATCAAATACTATAGGTATTGCGATTACTGATCGTGATGATGGTAGTATAGATATAAGTACTTTAAGTGGGGCACCGTTAGTTATTGGAAATAAAGCGGCAGAAATAACAGTGAGTGGCACAACGGTAACAACGTCACTTGCAGGGCAGTCTTTTCAACTTACCGATCAAGTTGGTGGGCGTTTTGGCGGTTTAATCAGTGTTGATACCCAAGTAATAAAACCTACTTTTGCAAGTTTAAACACCCTTGTTCAAGACTTGGCTGATGATATGAATACTGCATTATCGGAAGGTTTTGATTTAACTGGTAATGCCGGTATAGCACTATTTGACTATAATCCTGTTAATCCTCTTGGTACGATAACTATTAATTCAGCAATAACACCAGAAAAACTTGCACTTATTGGTGGCGAATTTGATCTTAGCGGTACTTGGGTTGCTACGGGGGGACCCGGTGATAATGCTAATATTGCTAATATTGTAGCTGCTATTGCTAATAATGGTAGTGGCTTTACCTCACTAGTTGGTGATCTTGCAATTAATAGTCAACAAAATCAAAATAGTATTTTAACATCAACCACATTGAATGATAGCGCCGTATTAGCGCGAGACAGCCGTAGCGGTGTAAATCTTGACGAAGAAGCGGCAAGCTTAATGCACTTTCAACAAATGTATAGCGCGAATGCAAAAGTGATCACTACCGCCGATCAAATGTTTACTTCACTATTGAATATGTTTTAAGGGAAAATACCATGCGTCTTAGTAGTCATCAATTTCATTTAAATTCAATAAGTAATATTCAATATAATACAGCGCGTTTTAATGAAGCCTCTACTCAATTAGCAACGAACCAAAGAATAACAAAACCTTCGGATGATCCGCTTGGTGCTGTTATGCTATTAAATTTAGATGCTGAATTAGATTCATTAGAACAGTATAAGTCTAATATGGAATCAGTTAATTTCACTTTAAGTCAACAAGAAGTAAAATTAACTGGCATTGTTAACCAAATATATTCATTGCAAAGTTTAATCACTACTGCAGCCGATGGCTCGATGGGCACTGAAGAATTAAAAGCGCTTGGGCAAGAAATGTCGGTTATTTTTCCTGGAATTGTTGATTTACTTAATGGAACGGACAATGAAGGAAAATATTATTTCTCAGGCAGTGAAACAAACACTAAACCTTTTGATTTAGATGCTGCGGGAAATTACGCTTACTTTGGTGATGATGGTGTTCGTGACGTTGCCGTAACGGCCGACTCTAGTGTAGCAAGTAATATTACTGGAAATGAACTAGACCCAGGCGCTAATTTTTTAAATGCGATGAAAGATTATTTGGTTGATGTTAATAATCCTCCTGCGACAGGTGTCGGCAATGAGTCTCGTGTGATGATTGATGAACTTTCTTCTTTTTTAGCTACCATTACTGGTGAAATTACTCAGATTGGTGGTACGATGGCATCGCTTGATTCACTTGCAAATAGCAACTTGGATATTATTACAGTTACTTCTAACTTACGTGATGAAATAAGCTCAGTAGATTATCCAGAAGCGTTTATTAAAATGAATGAATCAATGGCTTCATATGAGTCATCAATGCAGGTATATGCCAGCGTGACTTCTTTATCGCTATTTTCATTTATATAACTCAGTACACTATAATAGGCCATTTTCACCATGCTCGTTACAAGTAGCGAAAAACCTCAAGCTCCAGATGCTATAAAAACGGCTAAGTCTGAGTCACTTGTAAGCCAAGTAAAAGAGCGTACGCCAAATCAAGCGATAAATAAAGTAACGGCTAAACAAGAACAGGTAGAGGTCTTGTCACGTTGGTCAGCGCGAGGCAAGCTAAGCCAAGCACTGGCAAAAGCTGAATATAGCGAAGCAACTTTGCGTCAAATGTATAATGCATTAAGTGATTTGGCTAGAAAACTCAATACTCAAACTGCCTCAGTTAAACCAAATTCTGCCCAGCAAACTGAAGTACAATCAACAATTCAATCAATGCAGCAACTAGCGGCAAAATCAGGTAGTGGTTTAAATAAGCAACTAAATCTTAGCAGTGAGAGTGATGTTAGTGTGCGCCAGCTAAATGCGAATATTGATTTACTTTCAGCACGACCTCATGACGAAAAAATTAATTTATTAATGGGGCGAAGTGGTAAGTCAGTTGTTTTGAATTTACCAGCTAACCAAGGCGAAGCTAAAAACTTAACCAGTATTCAAAATGCGTTTGCTAGACAAGATATTAATGTTGAATTAGATCGAAATAATAATTTATTATTTAGTGCTACTAAAGAGCATGCGGGTTTACTTGATGAAACGTGGATAATGAGTGGTGAAGGTGTAAGAGTGGCTGCAGGTAACCCAATTTCAGTGCCTTTAACTGAACCAAGTAACCAGCTTGAACAACTTGCACAAGTCGCCGAATCAAATAGCGATATTCAAGCGCATCGTGATAAAATAAAACAAGTACAACAACACTTGAGATCGAGCATACTTAAAGCTCAAGCACAGCGTAAAGAGCTAGCTAGTCAGTTACTCGAAATTGAAAGAGCAGCAACAAATATGCAACCAAACGAGTTAACTGATTTAAGTAACAGTCTTGGTGATCAAATGTTTAATGTTGGCACTAATAGTATTAGCACTATTATGGCACAAGCCAACATAACACATAGTCTAGTACGCTACTCTCTTTATTGATCTTAATAAAATCTCTGAAGTACCAGCTGAGTTTGTAGCTTCGTTAATATATATTATTAATTTAATCTTTATTCTTAAATAATAAGTAACTAAATAAAAAAAGATCAAAACATTTTAGTTTTTTTTAACTCGGTCGCTTTTTAACTATGAAAGATAATTAAAGCGAGTTCACAGGAGAGTTATTAATGGCTTTATCAATTCAATCGAATATGGCATCAATGTCAATTCAAAACCAATTAGGTCGTAGTAACGATAGTTTATC